>CACYDP010000140.1 GCA_902773135.1 uncultured Ruminococcus sp. | reverse complement strand
TGTAAGCTAAGTTGTAATTAAAAAAAGAATTGACAATCTTTTTCGGATATGCTACAATGTTAGCTGTTAGATGCTTCTAACACGTAGAGAGGGCAATTATATAGTAAAAAAGTTAATCAATAGCAAAAGGGCGTTATTACAATTTATAATGTAATAACGTAAAATTTGACCCTTGGGTTAGATTAGTCTAATTATATTTTGCCGCACTAACAAGTTCTATTGAACTTTATTTTTTCAGCATAAATTATTATGCTGAATGTAAGATCGGGAGGTTTTTATGTCACTTTTGAAATTAGAAAATGTTGTAAGACGATACGGAGATGACAATAATGCTGTTTATGCTCTTGACGGCGTTTCTCTTGAAATCGAACCAAAGGAGATCGTAATAATTTTAGGTTCGTCCGGTTCAGGTAAGAGTACACTTCTCAATATTCTTGGCGGTATTGATGTAATGTCAAGCGGAAAATTTGTTTTTATGAATAAGGAGATGAAGAGCAAAAAAAGTAAAGACCTCCTCATGTACAGGCGTGAGAATATCGGATTTGTATTTCAGTTTTATAATCTTATTGCTGAACTAACTGTAAGGGAGAATATCAAAGTTGTTGCAGAATACTGCGAATCTCCTCTGGACATTGACGACGTTATGACAACGTTGGGAATAGCCGACCTTGCCGAACGTTTTCCCAATCAGCTCTCAGGAGGACAGCAGCAGCGTGTTGCGATTGCGAGAGCGGTAATAAAGAATCCAAAACTCCTTCTTTGTGACGAGCTTACAGGTGCACTTGATTCTAAAAGCTCAGGAGATGTATTAAAATTTATCGAAAAGATAAATGCTGAATACAATACAACGATCATCATAATCACTCATAATAATGAAATAGCTAAAATGGGTGACAGAATAATCAAAATACACGACGGTAAAATCATATCCAATGATATAAACACAGCAAAGGTCAGTGCAAGTGAACTTGAACTTTGATATAACGAGGGTTGAAAATGCTTACATTAAACAAAAGATATTTAAGAAGCATTAAGAAAAATTTTTCATTCTACTTTTTTTCTGCACTTCTTACAGCAGTGGCTATATGCCTTTTTTTATGTTTTCATGCAGGAGTTAACGGCGAAAAAGCATACATAGACAATATCAGAGAGGAAACTTGTGTTGAAAACGGTGAATTCACACTTCCGATTTCACTTGACGATGACGAGATAAAAGAGCTTGAAAATGCAAAAAACGTTACTGTTGAGAAAAACAGATTTGTCAATTTTGAGAATGACCAATATACTATCCGCTGTTTCACAAAGACTGAAAAGGTAAACAAATACTGTATAATAGATGGCAGTGACGTTCAGAATGATAACGAACTTCTTATCAGCAGAAATTTTGCAGAGGCTAATTCTATCAATATTTCTGACAGTATCATTATATTTGGCAAAAAATTTGTTGTAAAAGGATTTGTTGAGCGTCCGGATTATCTGTTCATGCTTGAGAATCTTTCAGACAGCTACCACACCGATGCAGAATTTGGTATAGCAGTAATGTCCGATGAAGCACTTGATTCCCTTGACGAACAGGTATCGGAGTATTACTCGATAGTTTATGCTCAGGACGAAGACATAAATTCTGTCAGAAGATACCTTTATGACCAATACGGCACACTTACATATATGCCTGCTGACATGAACAGAAGAGTTACAATGCCGCTTAACCTTTGTCAGCAGCTTGGTATGTATGCAAATATGATACTTCCTGTTATCATGCTCATCGTTATTATACTTACCGCCGTAGTTTTAAAGAGACATCTTCTCAATGATGCAAAGCAAATAGGCGTACTTTTAGCACTTGGTATAAAAAAGTCTCAGATATACCGTCATTATATGCTGTTTGCACTCGTACCTGCGGCATTAGGCAGCATATTAGGTATAATGATCGCATTGCTTGCTAAGGACAGTGTAGCATCAATGTGTTTTTTCAAGATAGAAAAGCTTCCGGTAGAGTACAGCTTTAACTTATCTGATATAATCGTATCAATTCTGCTTCCGGCTGTTTTGTACTGTGGTTCAGCACTTTTGCAGACTATCGGAATAACAGGAAAAAACGTTACCGAGCTTCTCAGAAACAGACCCGGCTCAGGAAAAAAGAGAAGAAAGGCTGTGTCTTCCGTAGGTCCTGTAAGGCGAAAATTCATATTCAGAACTATATTCAGACATTTTTCACGTACACTTGCATTTGCGGCAGGTGTTATTATAAGTGGTATTGTGATGGTATATGCTCTTTATGTCATCGATTCATGCGAGCATTATCGTGACCATGCTGTTGATATAGTCGGAGATTTTGAATACGAGTATTTCCTTGACGGGTTCAAAGATGATGAACTTCCGGAAAATGCAGTTGGTTCTGTGGGACTTTCTTTTGAGGTGGAAGGAAGTACAGGTGCTTTTAATATTATAGGTGTCAGTGATGACCGTTACCTTAAATTCAAGGACACTTCCGGAAACGATGCTGACCTTGATGACGGCAAGTATTATCTTAGCAAAATGGCATCAATGCAGTACGGAGTCGCAGAAGGGGAAACTCTGAAATTCTTCCAGCCGGCTTCAATGAAGGAGTACGAGATAAAAATAGATAAGGTAATTGATAATGATGTACAGTGTGTACTTTATTCTTCAAAGGAAAATATCTGTGAAATGTTCGATATTCCTGATGGACTGTATAACGTTGTAATGAGTTCCGAAAAGATGGATTACGATAACGATGAAGTTACATCCACAGTTACAAAAAAATCTCTTAAAGACCAGATACAGAGCGTCATTGACGGTATCATACCTTCAATGACAAGTACAGTTGTTATCGGATGCATAATTTGTATCATAGTTATTTATCTGATGGTAAATATGCTTGTACAGGAGAATTCAGGAATGATATCAATGCTGAAAATACTTGGCATGAAAAATCGTGAAATAAACAGAATGGTACTTAATGTATACTTTGTGATACTTGTGATTTCTTCTATACTTGGATTGTACTTGGGGTATCTTTTCTCTGATTTTTACTTCAAGGGAAATGTTGAAAGTTTCCAGTGTTATATAGATGCGTGGATATCACCTGCCAGCATAGCAATATATTTTTGCTGTATTTTTATCAGCTACTGTTTGTCGATGCTTCTGCTTCGCCGCAAAGTTGACAAGGTAGATGTCAGTGAAAGTCTGAAGTATAATCAGGATTAAGTATAGTATGGGTGGTATAAATGATACTTGAAGATAAAATATACGAAGTTGGAGAACGTCCGCCTTTAGGAGTCATACCTCGAAAAATGTATGCGTGGACTATAAGAAATGAAAGACTTGGTTCGCCTGAAACTGCATTCAAAGTCGAAATTGTTGACATACCAGAGATACGTGATGATGAACTTCTTGTTTATAATATCAGTGCCGGAATAAATTACAATGGAATATGGGCGGCAAATGCAAAGCCTAAAAATGTAATAGACAGTAATGGTGACTATTTTGACGAAAAGCAGGATTTTCATATATGCGGCTCAGAATCATGCGGAATCGTTTATGCAGTCGGAAAAAACGTGAAGAATTATAAAGTCGGAGATACAATATGTGTCGGAGGTTCAAAATATTCTCCTGACGATAAAGACATACTTGCCGGAATGGATCCGTGTTTCAGTTCGTCATATCATATATGGGGATATGAGGGAAACTACGGTGCGTTTGCTCAGTTTTCGAGGGTACAGGAGTGTCAGTGTGTAAAGAAGGCAGATAATCTGAATTGTGATGAAGGTGCCTGTGTTTATGCAACAGGAGTTACTGCATACCGTATGCTTAAATGTTGGGAAGGCAATACTCTGAAACAAGGCGATGTTGTCCTTATATGGGGAGGAGCAGGCGGTCTTGGAATATCAGCTGTACAGATCACAAAAGCTTTAGGAGGAATACCTGTTGTAGTGGTATCGTCCGAAGAAAAAGGAGAATTCTGCAAACAGCTTGGTGCAGCCGGTTATATAAACCGTTCGATGTTTGACCATTGGGGAAATGTAAACTCTCTTTCGGATAAGGAGTACCGAAGCTGGATAGCTCAGGCAACAAAATTCAAGCGTAAAATATGGAAAATAGTCGGCGAAAAAAAATCGCCTGCTATCATACTGGAACACCCTGGCAGAGATACACTTCCGACATCATTATTTGTATGTGAAAACGGCGGAATGGTAGTTCTTTGCGGTGCGACATCATCGTACAAGGCAGATATAGACCTGCGTTTTTTATGGCTGAATCAGAGAAGGATACAGGGGTCGCATGCAGGTACTCAGAAAGATGCAGCAGAGTATATCAAGCTTGTAGAAAAGTATGACATCCACCCGTATATCGGAAAAATATACGATTGGAGCGAATTGCCGAAGGCTCATATGGACTTTGCAAATAAAGTTTACAAAGGCAAATTAGTGATAAGGATTGGAGCGGAAGAATAATATATGCATAATGATTTTGAGTTCAAAGATACAGACGCAGCTATCATAGGATATTCGTGCCGTTTTCCGGAAAGCAGTTCTCCTGACAGGTTCTGGCAGAATCTCAAAAACGGAAAGGACTGTATCACAAGACAGGACAAATCCGACCTGTGCAGAACATACGCTTTCGGACAAATCAATGATGTGTACAGTTTTGATCCTGATGCGTTCGGACTCAATGAAATGTCAGCAAAGCTTATGGACCCACAGCAAAGAATGATGTTCAAGCTTTGTGCGGAGGTACTTGAAACAAGCGGATACTCAACCAACAGAAAAAAAGTGCGTGTCGGACTTTTTTGTTCGCTTTATGAGTTTGTGTATGTCTGGAAAGGATATTTCACAACATCTGAAGAAAATGCTGAAGAACAGACTTTGAGAAAAACATTTCTTGACGGTTCATCTGCTTCAAGAATAGGCTATCATATGGACTTTACAGGACCGTGCGTACCGATAAAGGCATCGTGTGCAAGTTCGCTTTATGCAGTTCACGAGGCTGTCAATGCTCTCATAAACGGAGAATGTGATATAGCTATTGCCGGCGGAGTAAATATTCTTGAAAATCAGGATTATTACATCAACGCAGAAAATACACTGTCTAAAAAGGGCTATACAAAGCCTTTCAGTGCCGAAGCTGACGGATTTGTACCCGGCTGTGGAGGCGGTGCGGTACTTCTTAAAATGCTCAGTGACAGCATTGAGGACAATGACTTTATCCATGCCGTAATAAAGGGTTCGGCAATAAATAATGACGGAAGTGAAAAGGCAAGTTATGCTGCTCCGAGCGTTAAAGGCGAGTGCCGAGCCATGTCCGATGCACTTTATCTTGCGGAAATCGAAGCTGACGACATCGACTATATAGAAGCTCACGGTACTGGTACAAAGCTTGGCGATGCAATAGAGATAACGTCAATCAATCAGGTTTTCGGAGACAGAAAGAACAAACCTTTGTACATAGGTTCGGTCAAGTCAAATATAGGACACCTTAATTTTGCGGCTGGAATTGCAGGACTGATAAAAACAGTCCTTATGCTTGAACATCATACCATAGTTCCGTCATTATACAGCGAAAAAATAAATCCGGAGCTTTCGCTGGACAAATTCGGCTATAAGATAGCAAACTGCTGTGAAAAGTCAGAGGCTCTCAGATATGCGGGAGTAAGTGCATTTGGAGTAGGCGGAAATAACTGCCATATTGTACTGTCAGCGTATAATGCTGAAAACAGCGGTATTGCAGATGATAAAAGAGGTTACGGCGTTATACTTTCATCAGAAAATAAGCAGAGCTTGAAAAAAGATTGTATGGAGCTTGCTGATTATCTTGAACATGAGCCGGAAACCCGGCTCAGAGATATTGCGTTCACAATTTCTTCGAGAGCACCGCTAAAAAAATATCGTGTTCCGTTTGGTGCAGGGAGTACAGAAAGTCTGATACGAATGCTCAGACAGCCGTTCATGACTTATGAAAGACCGGCTGAAAAAAATGCACAAAAGGTCATATGGCTTTTTGCAGGCAGCAATTTTTTAAGTGCTGACGAAGTAAGAGCTATATATAATATTTCGGCTGAGGTAAGAAGCTGCTTTGATGCTGTTTTCGATGATGTAAAATCTGAAAGTGGAATCGACTTCAAACAAAAGCTGGCAGAAAAAGCTGATTTTGATACTCAGCTTGAATCAGCACTGCTTCCGCTTTGTGTTCAGTGTGCAGTCGGAGATATGCTGAAAGAAATTGGTGTAGCTTGTGATGCGGTCATTGGTTACAGTGCAGGAGAATATATAGCCGCATATTTTTCAGGAGTAATAACAAGAAAAGAGCTGATAAGGCTTTATTATCTCAGAAATAAGCTGATTGCCGGACTTCCGGAAGGAAAGATAGTTACTGTTTTAGGTGATCCCGACGAGTTTGAATTGCCGGACGGCGTATACATCTCAGCCCGTAATACTCCTAACAGATTTATGATAACAGGTCTTACCGAAGATATTGATAATTATGTAAAAATACTGGAAGAAAAAAACATACTCTGTACAGAACTTCCTTTAAACCGAGCCGGACATTGCGGCATAGTTGACGGTATCATACCGGAATTCCGAGCACTTCTTGATACAATTGAGTTTAAAATGCCGGAAGTGACATACATATCCTCATTTACCGGACGCATTGCTGATAAGGAGCTTTTAACTGCTGATTATTGGGCAGAACAGCTGAGAAGCAAAGTAGATTTCTATAATGCGGCAAAAGTGCTTGATACGTTTGAGAGTATGACATCAATTGAGATCGGAGTCGGGGGACAGCTTTCGTATTTTGTCAAAAAGACAGTAAAAAAACGTGCTGGAAAAGCGTTCATCAATATGATAAGCGATGATATATCGGATCGTGGTGAAGCGTTGTTATATGGTTTGTCTGTACTAACTTCTTACGGATTGAGCAAGCATACTGTTTCTGAGGGCAGACATATATATCTTCCGCCTTCATCATTTAACGAAAAAGTCTACAATGAATTTGAGAACAAGCATGATACAGTATCGTTTATTCAGAAAAAACAGCTGATACTGGACGGATGCTCGAAAGAAATGTCAGAGCTTGTTTCGTTTCTTAATGGAAAATGCGAGACCGAAATACTCCAGTATAAGCCAGAGGAAACCGGCTGGAAAGAAGCCGAAAGTGTATATGCCGATTTTGCGGACATAGAAATCAAAAGACTTAAATCTTCTGACATAAAGTGTGTTAAGGAAAACAAAGATCTTGAAACTTCACTTGATATGCTTTGTCTATCAGCTTCTGCCGGATATTTCAGGCATTACGGTTTGTTTGCTCAGTCCGGCAGTGTTTTAAGCTGGTCGGAAATAAAGAACAAACTCCGACTTGTTCAGGAATACTGTCCGTTTGTAATGCTTATGCTCTCGTTTCTGAGAGAAAATGGTTACATAATCATTGAAAATGTTGAGTACGCACAGGATATAAAAGACAGCAACAAGGTGAGATGTATTAAGAGTATATCTGAAACAGATACTCTTGAAACTGTACTTGAAAAAGTCAGGAAACTTGAACCGGATTATATACCGTTTTTTGAGCTTTATGCTGACATAGCCGTACATTATCCGGAGGTCTTTGAAGGAAAGGTACTCGGAAAAGAACTTCTCTATCCTAACGGTTCTTACAATAAGCTTTTTGATATGTATAAGAAGATACCGGAAATGAATAAGGTGCGATTATATTCGTCGATTTTTTCAGAAATGCTCGAAAAGCTTGCTGATGAAAGCTCACGACCGCTCAAAATACTGGAAATAGGAGCAGGTACGGGACTTGTGACATGGAATTCTGTAAAAGTAACTGAAAAATTTGGCGGTGATTACTGGTTTACAGATATAGGAGCTTCTTTCATTGAAAAAGCTAAGGTATTTGCAAGGGAAAACGGGTATGATTCGCTTGAATTCTGCAAGGTGGACGTTACAAGAGATTTCAGAGAACAGGGACTTCCGGACAATTATTTTGATGTGGTAGTATCGTGCAATGTGATACAGGCAACAGCGGATATGAAAGCATCATTGCAAAATTGCTTCAAGGTACTGAGAAAAGGCGGATACCTTGTTCTGCTTCAGACTATGGACGGACACCATATAAGTGAGATGCTTTATGGTCTTACGCCGGAGTGGTGGAATTACTGCAATGACCCTCTCAGAAGGTACAGTCCGATAATGAAAAAAGAACATTTTTACCGTACACTTGAGGAGACAGGTTTTGATAATGTACGCTTCTTTGAGGGAAATAATGAAAAACTTACAGATACAGCGCTTATATTCGCACAAAGAAATACTGAAAATGATGTGTCTGATGTAAGCAGAGCAAAGGCAGTTTCCGGATACGAAAAAAGATATATCATGGGATATATCGAAGAAAACGGAAGCTATGAACTTGCAGTGCCGGAAAGTTGGAAGAAAAGGTACAATATAAAGAATCAAAATGAAGATTTAGCGGTAAGCTATCAGAGCGAAACAGAAAAAAGACTTTGCAAAATAATCGAAGGAATAACCAGTATTAAAGTCGATGATATAAATTCGTCGATTTATTCGTATGATATTGATTCCCTTTGCGGACTTATGATATGTTCGCAAATAAAAAACGGATTCAGTATAGATTTTTCAGTAAAAGACCTGCTTGGCTGTACAACTGTAAAGGAAATTGCAGACGTTATCGACCAAAGAACAGGCAAGTAACCATATACCATAAGGAGGAAAAAATGAACGTCAATATTGAAAGAGTGATAGAAATTATACGTGAAGAACTTTGCGTTGATGATGATGTCGAAATAAACGGAGATACAAAACTCCGTCAGGAGCTTGAAATGGATTCTCTTGATACGATGGGTCTTATTTCGGCACTTGAAGATGAATACAATATCAACGAAGAGCTGAATTATACAAATCTTGTAACTGTCAACGATATTGTTGATGTCATAAAGCAGTATGCCTGATAATAACAGAACGGTCTCAGCCGTGTATAAAGACTTTGTATATGCACCTGATAATGAAAACAATGGTATGAGAATACTGAAATATATCGGCAGTGCGGACAAGGTGAAAATACCTGATGAAATAAACGGCGAAAAAGTCGTATCATTAGGAGCTTATGTCTTTGTAGACACGGACGATGCGGGAGAAGGAAAATTCAAGGCAGATATTGCAAAAAACGGTAAAATGACTCCGCAGGAGATAATGCTGCCGGCAGAGCTTAAATATATAAGCTACTGTGCTCTTTACGGATGTGAGAACATAAAAAGTATAATTATACCGGAAAGCGTTGCTGAGATAGGAAGTTCAGCATTTGCGTTTTGCAGAAAACTGGAGATTATCAGACTGCCGTCGGGTATCAGTATTCTGAACAGGAGTATGTTCAGAAACTGCGATTCTCTTAAAGAAGCGATAATAACAGGAAATGTTGAAACCATAGGATTTATAGCATTTGAGAATTGCAAGGCTCTTGAAAATGTCGTATTGCCCGACAGTGTAAGCAGTATTGAAATGAGAGCATTTTGCGGATGCAGCTCGCTGAAACGGATAAAACTGCCGGATAATGATATTGTATTCGGTAACGGAGCATTTGCGGAAAGTGGGCTTATAGACGTTACAATACCCAGTACATCATTCATTTCAGAAGCAATGTTCCACAACTGCCGTGAACTTGAAAGTTTGAGGGTATCACACGGACTCAAAGAGATCAGAGCGGATGCTTTTAACGGTTGTCATTCCCTTGAATCGGTGCATTTTCCTGAGGGAGTAAGAATGATTGGAAACAGAGCATTCTGCGGCTGTGAAGTTTTAGAGAGCTTGTCTCCGGTAGAAACTGATGCAGTGTACGGCGATGATGTATGGAAAGATACAAACTTTTGTTGATAGAGAAAGGAAAGGATAATGATATTAAACGATAATATAGAAACAAATGTTGATAATCAGGGAGCTGTTGTTACCGGAAAATCACTTGACCGTTCAAGAAATCTCATAATGAATTTGATAAGTTCGGCTGAGAAACATTCTGATGATACAGCAATTTATAGTGACAAAAAACTTACTTATGCAGAATTTCTTGATGGTGTAAGAAAGAATGCAGCAATTCTCATTGAAAACGGCATACAGCAGGACGATAAAGTAGGTGTTTATTGCAGACATACTGCCGGTACAATAATACTGATATATGCTGTACTGTATATAGGTGCAGTTTATGTTCCAATAGGTGCAGATTGTCCTCCGGACAGAATAAAGTATATTGTTGAAAAAAGCAGTGTTAAGGCAGTAGTCAGTGCCGAAAAGCCTGAAAGCGATATTGGCTGTGATGTTATATGTTTAAGTGATATGACACCATCGGACAGTGAATTGCCTGTTCCCTGTGAAAGCACCGGACAATATGCATACTGTATGTTTACATCGGGTACGACAGGCGAACCTAAGGGAGTGCTTATTCGTCAGGAATATCTGTTGAATATGTGCGAATGGTACGGAGAAAGATTTAAGCTTGACAGTGATTCAAGACTGATACTTCTGAACAATTTTGGTTTTGACGGTTCGCTCAAAACGATATTCACACCTCTGCTGTATGGTTCTTCCATAGTTCTTGCGACGGATTCACTTTTTGATGTCAAGGCTGATGCGGAGATCATAAAAGAGTACAATGTAACACATCTTGCCTGTGTTCCGAGTCTTATGCAGGGTATTCTTGAATACTGCCAGGCAAATGGTTACAAGGAACTTGAAAGCGTAAGATATTTTATAAGTGCAGGCGAAAAATTCAGAAGTGGTGATGTGCTCAAATGGCTGAGATACGGCAATTGCAATGCTGAATTCATAAATCTTTATGGACCTGCTGAATGCAGCTGCTGTGTATCGTACCATGACGTTACAGAGGCAGACCTTGAAAAAGATATTATTCCGATAGGAAAGCCGATATATAATAAGCGTATGTATATACTTGATGAAAGACTTGAACCATGTGCTGCCGGTACAGAAGGCGATATATGGATAGCTGGATTCGGAACATTCGGCGGTTATATTGGAATGAGTCCGGAATCCTCAGGGCTTCGTGCTGACATAATGGATAATGGATCGCTTATGTATATGAGCGGTGACAGAGGAAAAAGACTTGATAACGGCGAAGTACTCTACTGCGGAAGAAAGGACAATCAGATCAAGATCAGCGGTCAGAGAATAGAGATCGAGGAGATCGAACAAGTCCTTATGAGACATGATAATATTACTTCATGCGGACTTCTTGTTAAAAGTGATGAACAGCCAGTAAAGACGATAATGTTTTATTCATCAGCAGACAAAAAAGAAATGACTTATGATGAACTTTCAGGATTTATGGAGAAAAGTCTTTTAAAGAGCGTTATACCAAACAGATTTGTTTATCTTGAAAAACTTCCCGTTTCGATAAACGGTAAACTGGACAGAAATGCACTTGAAGGACTTATTCCTGCAAATAGTGAGGTAAAATCTGAGGATACTGATGAGTTCACGCAGAAACTTGTTCAGGCGTGGAAAAATACACTTGAAATAGACGAAGTACCGCTTGATTCGGGATTCTTTGAACTTGGCGGATATTCGATGCTGCTTTATCATCTTCAGAGCGAGATAAAAGAGATTCTCGGAAAGGACATAACTCCTATGGAGATACTCGCACATCCGACTGTAAGGAATATGTCAGCATTTCTGAGAGGGGAAGATACAGGTTCACAGGAAACTACGGGCAGAAGACGCATAAGAAGAACACGCAGATAATAATTACTACGGGAGGTCAAAAATGATAAGTGTAAAAGAGTATACTGATGATATTTATGTAGTTAATTCAGAATATGCACAGTTATGGGTTGCTGAAAGAGGACAGGTCGAAAACGCCGATTACTATTACGGCGGAACAAGAACTGTTCCGTATAACAGCACTGATAAGGAGTGTGTAGATCGTATTTCTTATCTGAAAAACTATGAAAGTGGTTTAAAAAATGTGTTTATCAATGAAGTGATTGCTTCCGGCATACTTGAAAGTGTCAGAAATGACCTTCCGGACGGCTATCTTGGAAGCAAGGTCGGCGGAGGACGCTGCATTATCAGACCTAAATCGAAGGAAACATATGATATTATTATGGATACTTCACATCCTAAACATTGTGAGATAGTTGACAGTATGTTTAAAAATCTCGGTGAGTTTCTGAACGCCAAGAACGGCGAAATAAAGCTTACACCTGATTTCGGCAGATTTGTCGGACTTGCTGATATGCTTCATAAATATACCGAGAACGTACTTGGAGTAAAGTGCGACGACGGAGGCTGCGGAGGAAAAGCTTCATATACATCTACGGGCATCATTGAGGCTATAAAATATCTTGGATTCGGCAAGGATAAAAGTATACCGGTAACGTTGGTAGGTTCAGACGGTGCAGTAGCTTGTGCAGTACTTGAATACCTTATCAATGAGAAGTATGAAAATATTGCTGTTTGCGATATTTCATACGATACCGCTGAACGAAAGGACGAAGTTGAAAGACTCAATGCACTGGGCGTAAAGATACTTCCGGCGGAATACGGAAAATTTACAGCTGAATGCCTTGAGAGAGGTGGTTTGTTCATTGCAGTGACAGTCGGCGGAGAATTACTTAATTCCGACCTATCAGTTATTAAGGACGGTACAACTATGCTTATGGCACATAATGAGGTCATAACTGTCAATGAAGAATCTCTTTCTGCCATTGACAAATTGCTTGCAGAAAAGGATATTAAGATAGTACCCGGACAGCTTCTTACGTTTGGGGGTGCAATGACCTCAAGACTTGAGTGGTTTTTCAGACGTTCCCATAAGGACGGCGAGGTATTCAATAAACCTATGGCACATAAAACTGTAAGACTTGCAGTTGATTATCTTTTTGAAAAGTATTGCATGGGAGATAATAAGACAAATATATTCCGTTTAGTATACGGTCTTGTATGATCTTTTGATGAGGAGAGTAAAGATGAGTACGATCTTAAAGGCTATCAATGTAAAAAAATCTTATGCTGTTGACAGCAGAAAACAGGAGGTTCTGAAAGGTGTTGATCTTCAGATAGAAAAAGGAGATTTTGCTGTTATCATGGGATCATCAGGAGCCGGAAAATCTACACTTCTTTACGCTCTTTCCGGAATGGACAATATAGATTCCGGAAAAATAGTGTTCAGCAATTGCAATATAGAGGGGTATTCGGCTGATAAAATGTCAGTTTTCAGGCGTAAGCACTGCGGATTTGTTTTTCAGCAGAATAATCTTCTTGATAATATGAGTCTCATTGACAATGTTATTGTATCCGGTATGTTGTGTACAAATTCCAGAAAAGAGATACTTGCAAAGGCTGAAAAGTTATTTGAAAAAGTGAACATATCAAAAGAGATACAGAGGAAATTTCCCTCACAGATATCCGGCGGAGAAGCACAGAGAGCAGGTATAGTGCGTGCGATAATCAACGAACCGGATGTAGTATTTGCAGATGAACCTACTGGTTCGCTTGATTACTCCAACGGTCAGGTAGTGCTTGACCTGCTTACAGACATACATAAAAGCGGACAAACTATCATAATGGTCACACACGATATACGTTCAGCGTTCAGAGGAAACAAAGTGATATTTGTCAGAGACGGTATGGTTGGGGGAATATGTGAACTTGGCGAATATGACGAAAAAGATGACGAAAGAAAAGAAAAGCTGAGATGTTTTCTTGAAGAAAGAGGATGGTAAGATGAAACGCATACTCCTTTTGACTTTTGCAAATCTTCGCAGATCAGGAGGTCAAAACGCTTTTCTGACTTTCCTTATCACACTTATCACGTTGTTTTGTGTACTCAGCCTGACCGTAATGCTGGGATTTATGAGCTGCTTTGATAAGGCGGCTGAAAAAGCTGATGCTCCTGAGATATTTGTAGCCGGACAGAACGAATTGTTTGATGCCGACAACAAAAATATACTTGATACTGACAGCAGAGTTGAGAGAACTGTATACAGTGATGTGCTTTATCTCGACAGTGCTCAGATAACGTTCGCAGGAACTAAAAAAAGTGTTGCACTCATTGCGATGCCTTTGGATAAACAGGAATATAAGAGCTATGAGATAGTAGAAGAAATGGACGATATTCCTGAAAATGCTATATATGTGTCAAGGTATTTCAAAGAATCAGGCGATTACGAGCTCGGTGAACGCTTTGATATAAGGTACGATAAGATAGTATATCATTTTGTCATTGCCGGATTTACCGAGGATATTTATCTTGGTTGTGTACATTCAGATACTCAGACAGGAGTAGTGCTTCCGGAAGATGATTATGTAAATTTTGCAAACAGATTTTCATCAAACGAAAACGGAAAAGTTGCAGATATATATATCAAAGACAAAGAACAGGCTCAGGCAGTTATGAGTGATTTTCTCAACAAGGCAGAAACCGGTACTTCAAAATATTGTTCCATGACATACGATGTATGCCGCAATTATGCAACGATGGAACCTTCTATAATGGCAATACTCCTGCTGTCATTTGCGGTTTTGCTTTTGATCATAGCACTGTCCGTGACTGTTTACATCATAAGAGGCAATCTTGTAAGAGAGATAAAGAATATAAGCATATTAAAGTCTATCGGCTATTCCAGTAATTCCATAACGCTTTCATTTGCATTGCAGTATACGATACTTACACTTATCGGTGCAGTTATAGGAGGTATACTTTCTTTTGTTGTCTATTCAAAAATAGCAGGTTCTATGCAGTCACTTACATGGATAGCCATAAAAACAGCAATCACTCCGGTAATGCCGGTGTATGTGATGCTTGTGATCATGAGCATTTTCTTTATGGTGTCCTATATCACAGCTTTGAAGCTAAGGAAAGTTTCTCCGTGCAAGGCGTTTAACAGTGCACAGGAGCAGGTAAATACTTTCAAAAAAGACGTAATGCCTGTTTACAAAAGCAGGCTTCCGTTTCATGTTTCAATGGCAGTAAAAATGTTTTTTGGCAGTTTTAAGCAGAATCTGATGATGATAGCAGTATTGGCAATCATATCATTTGTTCTTGGTTATGTAGCGGTTCTGAATTACAATATATCGGTAGACACAAAAAAATTTGTTGATGTGTTGATGTATGAATATGCAGACATAACAGCGTATGCAAATCCGACCAATTATTATGATGACCTTGATGCGATACTTGGTTCTGAAGAGGGGGCGGATGATGCCATATTTTTTGAGACGTTGCAGGTACAGACAGGCAATGTAAATATGTATGCGTATGTTACAAATGACTACGGCAGAACAAGAAATGACAGCATAGTTTACGAAGGCTGTCACCCGTCAGCTGAAAACGAGATAGCAATAGGCGGAAAAAGTGCTGTGTACTTTAATAAAAGCATTGGAGATACCATATCTCTTGACAGCTCCGGAAACAAGTGTGAATATACCATAACAGGATTGATACAGACGTCAATGGATAACGGATTTGACTGCGAACTTACAACAGACGGGTATAAAAGAATAAATCCCGGATTTAAGCCTAATACGGTATTGATATACCTCAAAGAAAATGTAGATACTGACGCTTTTCTTGACACTATCATTCAGAAGCATCAGAGTCAGATAAGCGGAGCTGTAAATACAAAGCTTACTATTGAGCAGTCAATGGGAAGCTATGTATCACTTGTTGACGGACTGCTAATATCATTTTCATTTATATCAGTGGTGATAATATGGATACTTCTGTATCTTCTTATCAAGGTACAGCTGAGGAGAAACGACAGAAATTTCAGAATACAAAAAGCAATAGGATTTACATCATGGCAGATACGTCTTGAGGTATTTCTATCGTTTGTACCGGTCGGAGCAGTCGGTGCTGTAATCGGAGGACTGCTGATATTCCTGCTTGCAAACAAGTTCTCGAATACGCTGTTCGGAACAATGGGAATCATGCAGGCGGATTTTATAATTTCATATCCTATGGTAGCGGCTATTCTTGTAATGCTGATGACAGTAACGTTCTTGCTGACTTTTATAATAACAGACAGAATAAAGTATATTGTTCCGAAAAGTAAGAATATGCTGTAAGGAGGAGGGGCAGAATGATACATATTAAGAAAGCCTGTGCTCTGACCGCAGTGTGTGCGGCATTTTTATCTATGCAGATGTATACGCTTGACGCTAAAGCAGACAGCAGGAAACTTCCTGATCTGCGTGAGATAGTCGAAGCTAATAATTTCATAGCTTACTGTGATCTGTACGATAATATCTATATGGATTACGAGTCGGAAAAGGATTCGTGTAAAGCATTCTATACAGATGAGAGCGGAAGTTCGTTCTATATAAAATACGATGAAAAAGGCGACTATGAAGTAGTGACCTCGGATTATGCAGTAAGCAGCAATGGTGCAGACGGAAATGCGGAGTATTATCTTTTCCGGAGGTCGAGCGATGAATTGATGTACCGTATGTCAGTTGCTCCGGAGCCAAGACCAAGAGCACTCCTTAGTTCTTACATAAAAAATGTAGATAATGATGAATATAACGAGTTTTTTGAGAATAAAGCTAATTTTCAGATAGAAAATTCCCCGGACGGTGTATTGTGGGTTATAGATTATTCCGGAATCGACTGGCTGAACGGAAAAGATGTGTATCTCCTTGATCCTGTTGACCTGACTTGCAGGGAGTTCACATACTTTGATGAAAACGGAAAAAAGCTCAGCAAGTGGACAGCTGAATTTAATGTTAAAGAAGCTCCTGTACCATCTGACCTTACGTATAAGCAATATACCGAACCTGCTGAAACAGTAAGAGTTGAACTTTACGATTCAAATGCCCCTGATACTCTGATAAAATCATGGGATACAGCCGCAGGCAGTACGGTAAATATTTATGGTGAAACAGTCTATACGGACGTGGAACTGAAAAACAAATTTAATGGAAAGCTTGATTCTGGTGACGTTCAGAAGCTTTATTTACAGGAGAGCAGTATTAACAAAGAACATACGAATATACTACTTGTTCTTGTAATAATTACAGCTGTAATGCTTGTTATAGCGTATGTTATGGAAAAGCTGATGTGTATAAGGCTCAGAAAAACGGTAAATAAAAATGATAGGCAGTGATATGTGTTATGGCTGCGGAGCTTGCTGTGCAGTTTGTCCGGTAGAAGCAATATCGTTGGGAAATGATGTATCCGGAGCATACCGTCCATTTGTTGATGCTGAAAAATGTATGTACTGCGGCAAATGTACTGAAGTCTGTCCGTATAATGACCATTGTATAATGCATGACAGAACAGAGGAGCAGGAATATTACAGTGTGTACTCGTCTGAAGAAATATGCATGAAAAGTGCGTCAGGCGGAGCTTTCAGGAGCATAGCCGAGTATATCATTAAAAGCGGCGGAATAGTGTACGGAGCTGTATACGACCTTGTTTCCCATAATGTAAAGCATAGGTCTGCTGAGAATATGAATGAACTTGAAGCTGTATGCGGCAGTAAGTATATGCAGAGTTTTATAGAGGCTGATATTTATATTTCTGTTAAAAAGGAGCTTGACAGCGGCAGAAAAGTATTATATTCCGGTACTCCCTGTCATATTGCAGGACTTTTGAATTATCTTGGAAAAGAGTATGAACAGCTCTATACAGCAGATATAATATGTCACGGAGTTTCACCGGCTTCATACTGGAAAAAGTACCTTTATGAGCTTGGATATACAGAGAATATCAGTAAAGTATGTTTCAGGGCCAAAGAAAATCAAGCAAATGCTATGGAAGGTTATCGATTGTCCATTGAATACAAGGACGGCAGTGCAACAGAAATTCCGACAGAAAAATGTCTTTATTATATGGCATATTTTTCCGGTATAAGCATGAGCAGTATCTGTACGAGGTGTAAATATGCTTCATCTGACAGAACAGGCGATATAACTCTTGGCGACTACATTCCGGAAAGAGAATATCAGCAATTGAATCCTAAGGGCAATTCACTTGTTATAGTCAACAGCAATAAGGGCAGACGTTTGTTTGAGAAAGTCAGAATTTCTGATGAAAGAATGACGGTCAGGAAGATAAGTCAGCGTGAAGGTATTGTAATGAATCACAGCCTTTACAAACCTACGCCTGAGCCGGCTGGAGCTTTTGGGTTCCGTAATGACATTAATAATATGACATTTGAAAAAGCTGTGAAAAGGAATATTGGTTCCAAGTATGATGTGTTGCTTTTTTCACCTTTTTACAGCGGTAGTCCTGAGAATGTTTTCCGGACGCTGGCTGTATATTCCCTGCTGACAGATTGGGGAATAACTGCGGTACTGACAGAGCTTCCACTTGAAATGAGAAGCGATGACAGCGGAATACATTATCAAAAGAATGATGTGCAGAGGCTGATATACCAGTACTGTCCGGTATTACCGCCGCTGAATGATATGAGATACAGTATCAGACTTACTCAGTCGGCAAGAATGTTTTTGCTTGTTGATGAGCCTTTGTGGGATTATGATGATACTGACAAATGGCACTTATTCAGCTTTGCAGGAGACAATATCCCTCGCATCGCATTGGGAGCAAACTTTTCAGAAAGACTGGAAAATTGCAGTGAGGATCTGAAAGAAGAATTTTATGACTGCTTGTATTTATTTGACGAAATTTTTGTTTCAGATGATTCAATGATAGAGGAATTGTCAGATATTCTTGAGATGAAAATAGAGTTTCTTCCGGAACTGCTTTTTTTCAGAGATATTGATTTTTATTATTCTTTTGTTAGCAATAAACCGGTGGTAAATACCGGAATACTGCGTATCAACGAGGAAAATTTCAGAGCTGATTACAGAAAAGGTATGGAAGATATTTTCAGTGCAGAAACGGTTGTGACAAATTCATATTTTGCAGCAGTACTGTGTATCTTATCAGAGAAAAGCTTTTTTGTAAGTGAAAATGCACCGGTCAGATTAGTGGAACTTCTGATGAGATATGGCTTGTCTGGAAGAATACTGAATGATACGTGTATACCCGATCTGGATAAATGTGATATAAGGGCAGCTTTGAATATGATAAAAACGGAACGTTCCGTTCTGGCTTCAAAGATACGGAATAGCATTGTGGAGTGTCTGGAAAAATGATATACATAATGAAAACTGATAAAGTAAACGGTCTTTTTTCACAAGACAGAATTAAAAAACTGCTCAGTGCACAAAGACTGGAAAAGATGACAAGTTTCTATCATCCGAATGACGGTATTATTTCAGCAATGGCATATATTTTGCTGAGAGCGGCATTGTATAAGGAGTATGCCATAAAGGATAAAGTGAATTTTGTATTCAGCGATCATAACAAGCCGTATCTTGACGGGTACGAAGGTGTTTTTTTTAATATATCCCATTGTTCAGGAGCAGTAATGTGTGCTGTATCTGACAACGAGACAGGTGTTGATATTCAGGACTATCATGATGTTATCGGAGACTGTGCGGATATGATATTCCATTGCAGTGAAAAAGAAAAGATCAAAAATACAGATTTTCCTGAGAAAGAGATGATACGCTTCTGGACTATGAAAGAAGCGTATGGAAAATATATCGGAAAAGGTATACTGTACGAACTTGATAAAGTATCATTTTCAGATGTATCAAGCGGTATATGGCAGGATATTGGCGGTATGCAGATATATTCCGAATGTCAGAGCGAATATGCATATTCTGTATGTTCGGTTCATCAGCTTTCGTTCTGCGATGTATCATGGCAGGATATATCATGTATTTGCGAAAGACTATCATTTTAGAAAGGCGTTGGTAAAATGAAAGATTCTCTTAAAAAAGTTTTACAGGAAAAATATATCAAAGAGGGATTCTGGAGAGAGGAAACATTTTCTGATCTTCTCAGAGAATGTGCCGGAAAGTATGGAGAGAAAACTGCAATATGTGACGGAAATAATTCACTGACTTACTCTGAATGGAATAGCTTAGCTGATAAATATGCGGCATACTTAAAGTCTGAAGGGATCAAGAGCGGTGACAGAGTGATTATACAGATTCCTAATTCTAATGAATTCGGAGTTATACTCTTTTCACTTTTCAGACTTGGCGTAGTACCTGTTCTGGCACTTCCTACCCACCGAAAAAAAGAAATATCCTCATTTATAGAAGTTTCTGGTGCTGTTGCTTACATAACTGTAAGATCGCATTTAGGGTACGACTATGCGGAGATAGTGAATGAATGTGTAACCGGCACAGGTTGCAGACATTTTTTTGCTGACGATATTCGTTGCGATAAAGCTGATATGACATTTAATATTTCTGAAAATGACCGTAAGTTTTCTGATATTGCCGTATTGCAGGTATCAGGAGGTACGACAGATGTCCCCAAGCTGATACCACGTACAAACGCAGATTATCTTTATGATGCGAGAACTTTTGCTGAAGTTTGCGGTATGAACGAGGATACAGTGTTTCTTGCCGCAATACCTGCTTCGCATAATTTCTGTTTTGCCAATCCGGGGATTATCGGTACAATGATATGCGGCGGCAAAATAGTTATGGCAAAAAACGGAAGTCCTGATGAGATATTTGAACTGATTGAGAGTGAAAAGGTAAATATAACAGCAATGGTGCCGTCGTTGCTTTCAATATGCAGTGAAATGGCAGAATGGGAAGAATGTGACCTTAGCTCTATTAAAACGATACTGGTAGGAGGTTCACTGCTTACGTATCCGGTACTCTCGAAGGCTGAGGAGAATCTTGACTGTAAGGTCAGACAGGTTTACGGTACTGCCGAGGGGCTGAATACTATAACAGATATTGATATGAGTGCAGAGCTTACTGCTAATTGTCAGGGAAAAAAAATATCGTCCGGAGATGAAATGATGATAGAAACCGATGACGGAGATTTTGCACCTGCCGGTATAGAGGGCGAACTGCTTTTAAGAGGTCCGTACACGATACAGAATTACTATAATAATCCGGCAGCTGATGCTGAATCGTTTCGTGATGACGGATTTTACAGAACCGGTGACAGAGCTTTTATAGATACGGAAGGAAATCTCCACATTACCGGCAGAGTCAAGGAACAAATAAACCGTGCAGGCGAAAAAATAATGCCGTCTGAGCTGGAACGTATACTTGATGAAAATGAGGATATTGAGAGATCGGCAGTAGTAGGTGTGCCTGATGAACTTATGATCAATAAGATATGTGCAGTTGTTGTAACAGATAATGATTCTATTGATCTTGCATATCTTCGTGGATACCTTGAAAGTAAAGGTGTAGCAGCCTTTAAGCTGCCGGATATGGCGGTAAAAATTCTTCAGATACCATTGACTGCTGTTGGCAAGCCTGATAAAAAGCTGATAGTTGATATGATAGCAAATGAAAAAATGGAAAGGATATAAGTATGAACGCAAGAGAATTGGTGACTGATTCTGTTAAAAAAGTGATAGGAAGCTGTGAGGGAATTTCAGAGCAGTCCAATATGATAAGACACGGTGTAAGCTCGCTTCAAGTCATGAAGATAGCAGGACTGCTCCGAAAGAACGGGATAAAGCTGACATTTGCCGATCTCATGGAGAACAAGACTTTCGGAGAGTGGGTATCGCTTGCGGAAAGCAAAATAACAGGAAATGTCAAAAAATCAACTGATGTTGTCAGCCGTACTGAGAAAGAAGCATATCCTCTTACAGATGTGCAGTATTCATATTGGGTAGGCAGAGGAAATGACCAGCCTATGGGGGGAGTTGACTGTCATGCTTACTACGAATTTGAGGGCAAAAACGTTGACGCAGTAAAGCTTGAAGAAGCGTGGAAAATTGTCATATCATCTCATCCTATGCTCCGTACACGTTTTACCAGTGACGGTAAACAGATAACGATGGATAAGCCTTATCCTAATTCGTTTAATGTTACAGACCTTTCAACTCTTGATGAAACGGAGCAGGAAAAACAGCTTCTTCAGCTTCGCAGCGAGATGTCTCACAGACGCTTTGAACTTGAAGCCGGCGAAACAGCAGGAATGAAGCACTGTATTTTAAGCGGCGGAAAAAGCGTTACACTTATAGATTTTGCACTTATCGTGTGTGATGTACAGAGCATTAAGATAGTACTCCGTGACCTTGCCGCATACTGTAAAAACGGAACAAGACCTGACGTTGAGCCTGACTGGCATTTTGGTCAGTACATAGAAAAAATGCGTGATGAACGTGCAGACGAGGAGAAAGAAGCTTCCGAATATTGGAAAAAGCGTGAAAAAGACATGCCGCTTCGTCCGGAGCTGCCTGTAAAGAAGAATCCCGAAAGTATCACATCACCTAAATACACGCATCATACAGCTTCAATATCTGAAAAAAAGTGGACATACCTTAAAAAGCAGGCAGCTGATAAAAATGTGACTCCTGCAATGGTACTGCTTACAGCGTATTCTCAGACTCTGCACTGCTGGACGGCAAATGATAGTTTTCTTATCAATCTTCCATTGTTTGACAGATGTGATGATTTTGGTTCAGTAAGTGATGTTGTTGCTGATTTTACGACGCTGCTTCTTGCTGAACAAGATCATAGCTGTAAGAGGACTTTTTCTGAAAATATCAGTAAAGTGAGCGATAACTTTATTCGTGATATGCGTTATGCAGCTTATAACGGCGTACAGGTACAAAGAGATCTACAAGCTCTTTATCCGGGACAGCGGGACTTTGCACCTGTGGTATTTGCCTGCAACATCGGTATGGAGCTTATAAATGATGATTTTGCAGAGTGTATAGGCAATATAAGGTATATGGTATCACAGACTCCGCAGGTATGGATAGATTGTCAGCTTTTTGAAAGAAGCGGAGAACTTGTTCTTGTGTGGGATACAGCGGATGAGCTTTTCCCTGAACATATGACAGATGATATGTTCGATACATTCATGCGTTATCTTAATGTACTCTCTGATGAAAAAACAGACTGGGACAGCTTTTGTTCACCTGAGATACCTTCAAAATATATCAGAAAAACACTCGATGACCTGAGAGCAGAAGTGCCGCACCGTGAACTGCTTACAGACGGACTTGTAAGATATGCAGCTGAAACTCCTGATAAGACAGCACTTTATTTATGCGAAAACGGAAAAAAGGTGACATATTCCGAACTTTACAGTATGAGTATAAAGAT
This sequence comes from uncultured Ruminococcus sp., assembly GCA_902773135.1. GTDB lineage: Bacteria > Bacillota > Clostridia > Oscillospirales > Acutalibacteraceae > UBA1213. The sequence goes on along the minus strand of CACYDP010000140.1, from coordinate 26,407 downwards.
AGCTGCTGCACTTCAGGAACAAGGCTTTAAAAAAGGTGATCTTGCTGCGATAATACTTGAGCGTGGTATTCGTCAGATAGCAGCTATTTATGGTGTTTTACTTGCAGGCGGATGTTATGTTCCTGTAAGCTATGGTCAGCCTGATATAAGAATCGAGAAGATAATATCATCAATGAATATTGGATTTGTAATTGCTGACAGCAAGGAAAAAGTGAAATGCTCCGGTATAGTGTGTGCAGTTTACGACGAGGCTGTCAACAGCAGTTTTGAATACCGTCCGACCAATGTTACACCTGAGGACAGTGCATACATCATTATGACTTCCGGTTCAACAGGAACGCCAAAGGGTGTAGAGATACAGCACGGAAGTGCTTATAATACGATATATGACATCAATAACCGTATAGGTATGTCCTCAGACTTCAGTATCATCGGCGTATCAGCCACAGATTTTGATCTTTCTGTGTATGATATTTTTGGAATGTCGTCCGCAGGAAGAACAATGTACCTGCTTTCTGAGCAGAATTCAAAGGACGCTGATGTGTGGGTAGACATCATACTTGAGAATAACATAACTTTATGGAACAGTGTACCGATATTGTTTGATATGCTTCTTACAGCAGCCGAAAAGCGTGGAGCATTATTGCCGATAAAAACAGTAATGCTTTCAGGCGACTGGATAGGCATACCTCTTGTCAAACGTTATCATAAAATGCTGCCGGAAAGTGTTATGTTTGCAATGGGCGGAGCTACGGAAGCGTCAATATGGTCTAATCTTTTTATTGTACCGAAAGATATACCGGAGGACTGGAAAAGTATACCGTATGGATATGCATTGAGTTCACAGATGTATCGTATTGTTGACAAATCAGGCAGAGACAGACCGGATTGGGCCGAGGGAGAACTCCTTATCGGCGGTACAGGAGTGGCAAAAAGCTACTATAATGATACGGAGCTTACAAATAAGAAGTTTACCACTGAAAACGGCGTAGTATGGTACCATACCGGCGACAACGGAAGATTCTGGCAGGATGGAACGATTGAGTTTCTTGGAAGAAAAGACCATCAGATAAAAGTAAGCGGACATCGTATCGAGCTTGGTGAGATAGAGTCTGCTGCCGGACAGTGCTGCGGTGTGAGCAGAGCCGCTGCACAGATATACGAAGCAAGCGGTTCTAAGAGAATAGCTCTATTTTACACTGCCAACGAAGTTATATCTGAGCAGGAACTGCTGGAGCAGATGAAAAAATATCTGCCGAATTATATGCTGCCGAAGAAGTTCATACGCATTGACGATTTTTCAGTTACAACTAACGGAAAGCTTGACAGAAAAGCACTTATAGTTCCGGAGGAGGACGAAAATACTTCTTCAGTATCTGCTGAATTTACGGATACTGAGAGAAAGCTGAGTAAGATATGGGAAAGCAATCTTGATGTGAAAGTCGGCAGCAGCTCTGATGATTATTTTGAGCTTGGCGGAAACTCACTCAAGGCAACGAATATGCTGTACGATATAGAAGAAGTTTTTTTGATAAAGTTCAAGATAGGAATGATATTCAGATATTCAAGTCTTCACGATATGGCAGCTCAGATAGATAAACTCAGAAAGGAGAATTGATAGATGATAGACAGAATAAACGATGTTTTCGATAAGTTTGACGAGACAGCGAAAAAACTCCCTGATTGGCAGGAGGATATGATGTATGATGTCGAAGCAGCAAACAGATTTGTAAATGCTTCTGTAAGACGACATTCAGATAAAAACGGATTTCCGCTTAAAGATACAGCTAAAATGTCAAACAGACGGACTGTACGAAAGTTTTCTGAACAGCCTGTAAGCTTTGAAAAACTATCAGCAGTGCTGTCGTGCCTCAGAGCTTATGAAAAAGACGGCAATATACGTTTTTCATACCCAAGTGCAGGAGGACTATATCCGGTAGATGTATATATCTATGTCAAAGAGGGTATGGTGGAAGGTATCGGGAGTGGTATATACCTTTATCTTCCGTTGCAAAATGAGCTTATGTCTGTATCAGCAGAAAAATTACCGGCAAAAGCCCATTATTTCGGAAACAGGGATATTTTTTCCTCATCGGCATTTTCTGTTTATCTTGTTTATGATGCTGAACGTTCAATGCCGAAATATAACGGTATGGGCTTGTACTATGGGATAGTTGACTCGGGAATAATGCTGGGGTATCTTACGGCAGCCTGCGAAGAAAATGGCATAGGTACGTGCATAATAGGGGATATGAATTTTACCTCAATAAGAAATTATTTCGGATTATCTGATAATATGATATATCTGAGCTGTATGGAGGCAGGAAATTTCAATGGTCGCAACGAATAAATGGCTGTTTCAGCATCATGAGAAGCCTGATGCAACTGTAAGACTTATATGTTTTCACTATGCTGCTGGAAATGCGTCCTGGTTTTCTTCGTGGGAACAGTATTGTGATGAGGGTATGGAGCTTTGTGCAGTTCAGCTTCCACAGAGAAACCGACGCAGAAACGAGGATATGCCCGACACGATAGAAGAACTTGCCGAAAGTTTCATCAGTGAGAATACCGAGCTGTTTGATATGCCCTTTATCATATTCGGACACAGTATGGGAGCTATGATAGCTTATGAAACAGTATTCCAGCTCAAAGAAAAATACGGTCTTAGTCCGGAATTGCTTGTGGTTTCAGCCTGCGGAGCTCCTATGTATCCTGAGATACAATTCACCGGACAAAGCGTTCTTAACATATCAGACGATGATATAAAGTATATATTGAACGATTATGGGCAGATAGATGATGAATTGCTTGACTCGCAGGATTTCTGCGATTACTACTTTCCGATAGTAAGGAGCGATTTTCATGTATGCGAAACATACTGCAAAAAGCCTGAGATTGAGGTTGATTGCAGTATACTTGTATTACGTGGCAGTTTTGACACAAAGGTTTCGGAAGAAGATTGCAAGACATGGAAAAAATATACTTCTTCTGATTGTAGGATCGAAAAATTTGTCGGTGGACACTTTTTTCCTCAGGACCATACTAAAGAAATAGTTGACATAATACGTGCAGAAATCAACAAGCAGAAGGGCGGTAAAAATGCGGACAGATAATAATGATCGTTTTCCGGTCGGAGATATGCAGATGACTTATCTGATAGGAAGACTTGACGGTATGGAAATGGGCGGAGATCCTATCAGAGCCTATTCTGAACTGAGGTGCAGTGACTACGACCACGAAAAATTCAAAAAAGCAGTTGATATGCTTGTTGAAAGTAATGAGATGTTAAGGTGTGCAATATATCAGGACGGTACACAGGAGATTATCGACTGCGGTATTGAAGAAATAAAGCTGAATAAACTGAATATCACAGAAAAAGAAGCTAAGGACTACATCGAAAAAAAACGTTGTGAGATTTTTTCTGTAAGCTTTGATCTTGAAAAGCCTCCGCTGATATATTTTGAGGTTACATTGTTTTCGGACAATACAGCCATCATACATATGTACCATGACGGTATCATTGCAGACGGCTGGAGTCACGAAATGCTGATATGTGAGCTTGATGAGTTTTACTGCGGCAACAGAAATGAACCTATAAAACTCAGCTATTCGTATAGAAATTACGTTGAAGACATCAATAAGCGTAAAAACTCCGAAAAATATGCTGAATGTAAAAAATTCTGGCTCGATCAGATAAAAACTTTTCCGGAAGCTCCTGATCTGAGGTCGAGGAACACTCCCGAAAAGCTCACGGAAACGAGCAGACAGATAACAAGATCATTCTCAAAGGATGAGTATGAATCTCTGAAAAAAATGGTTTTTCAAGACATCTGTCATCATTTGCAGTTTTTCTTACAGCATACGGCAAAGCTATATCAAAATACAGCAGTGAAAATCCATTTCTGCTTAATATACCTATGGCAGCACGAGATCCGAAAGTGCCGGATATGATGTATACCATAGGAGAATACTCTGATTTTCTGATATATGACTGGACTGAAAGAAAAAATGAAAGCTTTATGGATTGTGCGTATGAAGTTCAGGACAGACTTTTTGAGCTTATTGAAAATCGTACTTTTACCGGTATAGAGGTCGTTCAGGAATTGCAGAAACTGCGTGAGGGAGCACTTATAGCTCCGATAGTGCTTACAAGTACTCTTGATATACCATATAAAAGTTCGCAGAAACTTGAAAAGGTATACAGCAAAACTCATACAAGTCAGGTTTGGCTTGATTCGATACTAATGTATACACAGGATTCTGTACTCCTTACAATGGACTATATCGAGGAGAAAATCAGCACCGATACGATCAATAAGATCGCGGACACATTTATCGGACTTATTAAGCAGTTTGCGGCTGATCCTGACAGCTGGAACGATATATACCATGTTCCGCTTGATGATGACGAGAAAGCTGTATCAGAGCAGCCTTTTTACGAGGTTGAGATAACTGATCATTTTGGCTCGCTCATGAAAGAAACTTTTCAGAAACGCAGAGAGGATCCGGCTGTCATAAGCAGTCATAAGACTCTGACATACAAACAGCTTCAAAACTATGCAGGTGCTTTGCGTGACGAGATAATAAGCAGATGCGGCAGTGATAAACATACAAGAGTAGGCATACTTCTTGAAAAAGGCTGGAAACAGCCTGCTGTCGAAGTGGCTTGTCTGATCAACAATATGACGTTTGTTCCTGTTGAGAAAGAAAACAGTGATAAACAGCTCCTGAAAATGTTCAGGAATATTCATATATCATGCATTGTAACAGAACACGCTCTGACTGAAAAATGGCGGAATATGACAGATATTCCAGTTATAGACGCATCTGAAATATCCTGCGGAAAAGAATACGGCGACGATATTTTTATAGTTGACGGACGCTGTCCGGAGTGCTATTGTATACACAGTTCGGGAACGACAGGCACTCCGAAAGCAATAATGCTCAATGAAGAAGGTCTTGTCAATTGTATTTTGCAGACTAAGGCAGAATTTGATATCAACGAAAATGACAGATGTATCGCTGTGACAAATCTTTGTCATGATATGTCCGTATATGATAATGTTGGTATTATTTCAGCAGGCGGAACGGTAGTTATCCCTGAGGGAAAAGACGAGGAAAAAGACCCGTCTGTGTGGCTGAAGCTGATAAAGGAGCATAATGTCAATATATGGAATGGAAGTCCCTCTGTTATGGAAATGCTGATGACACAAGGAACTGACCTTGATGTGATAAAAGGACAATTCAAGGTGGTAATGCTTGGAGGAGAGGTCTTTTCACCTAATCTTGCAGGAAGAATAAAGAATATCCTTGCTCCTGAGTATATTTACAGTCTTGGCGGTCCGGCTGAAACCACAGTATGGAGTATATGGCATCGAGTCACTGACAGTGATATTAACAGTACTATCATTCCTTACGGACACCCGTTAAAAGGTGTAAAGTACAGGATATTTGACGAATTCTATCAGAATTGTCCATGCGGAAAAGTCGGAGAGATGTATGCAAGCGGTATCAGTCTTGCTGTGGGCTATCATAATATGCAGGAAATGACTAATGAGAAATTCGTTATGATAGACGGTGAGCGTTGGTATAAAACAGGTGACCTTGGATGGTATATGCCTGACGGTGAAATAGCTTTCGGCGGCAGAAAAGATTGGCAGATTGAGATAAACGGAAAACGTGTTGAGCTTGAAGGCATAGCGAATATCCTTATGGACATTGAAGCGATAGAACGCTGTGTTGTGGTAACAGCCGGAAAAAATGATCTTATTACAGCATTTTATAGTGCAAAAAGAGATATATCCGAATCCGAGCTTGAAAAATATGTAAACGAAAATCTTCCTCAGTATATGAGACCGGCTCGATACATACATCTTGATGAGTTCCCAATAACTCCAAACGGAAAAACAGACATTAAAAAACTAAGAGAATACAAGTGTGAAATGTCACACTCTGTTATTGCAGTTACCGACGAGGAGAAAAAACTGGAGCACATATGCTGTGAACTGATAAGCGAAAATTACGACATAAGCAGAAGTCTTTACCAGAACGGCGGAAATTCAATAAGTGTAATAAAGCTTGTTAACAGGATAAGAGCTGAATTCGGAGTTAAGGCAGGCGTTGCAGATATACTGAAAGTTCCATATTTTTCTGAGTGGGTAAAGCTTATCAATCATACTGTATCTGACGGAAAAGCAGACAGCAATAAACAGGATATACAGGATTCCTATCCGCTTTCTCCTGAACAGCAGGATATGTGGATATACGATGATCTTCACAAAAATACAAGATATGTTATTTCTGCAAGGCTTGAACTTGATAATGATATAGATGATGAAAAGCTGAACAGTGCTATCAGAGCAGTATTGGCTGACGAGCCATTGCTTCGTGCAGTATTCAGAATTGACAAAAGCAAGATGCTGAAACAGATAATACAAAATGATATTCCTGAGAATTGTCTTAATGTATTCCGTATTGCTGATAATTGTATGGAGGGGTATATCATAAGCTCTCTTGCGGATATGCCTATGAAGCTTGAGAAAGGACCTCTTTACCGTTTCATACTTTTCAAGTGTGCAGACGGACGCAGTATTTTTATGATAACCCTGCATCATATCATATCTGATGAACAGTCGTTTGAAATACTGTTCAGGCGTATTCTTGACCGATATTACGGAAAACCGCAGTCCGAGGACAAGAGCAGTGATTATTTCAGCTATATCCGTGAAAGTTGGGAAATCCGGGACGAATATGCTCCTGAATGGGAAGAACTGAAAAATGCTGAACCGGCAGATGATATATATATGCCGGAAAAACTCACGGTTGACCGTAATTGCCTTGAAAAAGACTATGAATTTCATGAAGATACGTTCAGTAAGCTTAAAAAGCTTTGTGTATCAGAAAATGTATCTTTATTCTCAGGGTTGCTTGTTCTTTTTTCGAGACTGATCAATGAATTTACTGAACAGGAATATATATGGATATCTGCTCCGGCTTCTGACCGTGCAAGTGGTGCCTATGAGAATACGATAGGAATGTTTGTCAAGAAGATAATCATTAAAATGCCTTCTGATACAGAGAATTTCAGAAGTTCTCTCCATACTGCTCAAAAAGCGTTGCTGAATGCTTCTTCACAAACCAAAACATCTTTTAAAGATTATGCACGTAAGAATCATATAGTGCAGAAACTTAATACAGTGTACAGTGATATGGTGCTGAATCTTATAGATTCAGGAGATACTACCGGATATGGTGCATTTGAGTATATCAGAAACAAAGCAGAAAGCAATTCAACCAAGTTGCAGCTGATGGTAGATATAAATGAAAATGCACGGGTTTACAGATTCTACTATGATAAGGAATTTTTCAGCGATGCGGAAATGACGTTCATCACTGAAACGTGGCAGAAAATTCTCGATGACATTGGTACAATGGAGGTATAAATGTTTATTGAACAGAATAATACTATCATTTTTGAGTATCCTGACGGAGAAAAAATACAGGTATTTCCGACAACAGACAAGGAAATGCTAAAGCTTCTGTCTCAGTCAAAGATAATGATAAAAGGTGCAGGAAATCAGGTAATAAGAAAGCTCAGGGACGATGAATATGCAGATGATGCACTTTTGAATAAAGGAATATCCGTTTCGGTTATCGGAAACAATAATACAGTTGAGCTTGACAAGCTGAAAGTGAATTATTATCCTGAAAAAAATATGGAAGGCTTGAAGATCAATATCGGAGGCGGTCCTGATGACTGGCTTGAAAAAGAAGTTTTTCGCACTGCTGATGAGTGCCGTGTAAGTATCGGGGAGAATACCCAGTTCAACGGAACTATGATATATTTGCAGGACAATGGTTCTTATGTTGAGATAGGAAAAAATTCGATGTTTTCATGGGGAATTGATATATGGTGTACAGATGCACATACTATCTATGAATCTGACGGAACTATACTCAATGAAGGAAAATACATTGAGATAGGTGACAGGGTATGGGTAGGAAAAGATGTAAAGATAGGAAAAAATACACGGATATGTTCAGGAAGTATTGTTGGTTGGGGAAGTATAGTCACCAGGGCTTTCGATGAGGAAAGGATACTCATAGCAGGAGTACCGGCAAAAAAGATAAAGGAAAATGTCAGCTGGGATCCGCATTGCATCAATCTTTTTAAAAAACTGAATGAAACTTGAATCCGTTTGTTTTTGTATTTTATGAATAAATCCATCAAAAAAGCCGATTGACTGCATCAAACAGTCAATCGGCTAAATTTGCGTTTTTACCGACTTATGTAAATTAAAAATCGGTCATAAGTTCTGTTGGAAATTAGTCCTTAGCAGAAGCCTTCTTAGTCATAACAACAGAAGCACCGAGTGAAGCAAGAACAACAGCTACGAGAGCAACGGCAGAAGTTGTGTCGCCTGTTGCAGGTGTTGATGTATCAGCGGTTGAAGCAGGTGCAGCAGTAGAAGTTTCTGTCTTTGATTCTGCCTTTGATTCTGTCTTTGACTCAGCTTTAGATTCTTCCTTGGATTCTTCCTTAGATTCTTCAGCACTTGATTCAGTTGCAGCTGCTGAAGCCTCTACTGAATAGAATACAGGAATCATTGTGTAGTCAACATCACTGTCAGCGGTGAAACCGGATTCGGAATCGTTAAGAGCATCAGGTGAGTTCTGAGTAGTGTCGAGTTTTACAGTGATTTTAACTGACTGACCTACTTCGGCTTCAGCACAGCAGTTTGTCTGGCTGTTCCATGTACGAACATAGAGGGGTTCATATTCGCCCCAGCTGTCATCCCAAGAACCGTCAAGACGAACTTTGAATGTGATACCCTTTTTACCTGTTGTAACCTGGTTGCCTGTACCGTCGTCGCTTGTAGCTTCAACGATCATATCTTCTGTTACATTGTCGATGGAGATAACGCCTTCAAATACGCCGTCACCGTCATCGTCAGTAAGAGCTATATCAGCATCGCCGTCATTGCCCCAGTTGTTGAAAGAACCTGTAACACCTACACTGTGGCTTTTGATGTCATCAAGGCTGCCGATACCTGCTGCACTTACGCTTGTAGCAGCAACAGCAGCGATAGAACCTACGAGAGCAGCTGAAAGAGCAACTGCAAGAATTTTTGACTTATTCATAGTAATAAATCCTCCCTAAAATTATTAAACCTTCTAATCAAGGTCCTTTTAAATGATTATACTATGCCGGGACAAAAAAATCAAGGACTATTTTTCATTTTTGGGCGGCGATTTAATGGAAATTTTTTCAATGCCAAAAAAGAGCTGAAATAATCGCACAAAAAACACAAAAATCGAGAGGTGTTTATGTATATAATCAACAAAGTGTAAATCTTTATAAGATATTTAAGGTATAAATGCACCAAATAAACGCCGAATTTGTATATATTTGTAAAAATAAAAAGAATTTGATTGCTGTATAAAATATAGAAAAAAGGAAAATACTAATATTGCCTTTACAAAGGCAATGAAAGGGGAAATGAATTATGGAAAAGCCTAACAGAAGCATACAGTGTACCGTTGACAATTGTACGCATCATTGCGGCGACTGCAATTATTGCTCACTTGACACCGTGATGATCGGCAAGCACGAAACAGATCCTCATACAGATAAATGTACAGACTGTCTTTCATTTAATATGAAATGACGTGATTAGTAACCTACAATGCCGTATGGACCGGACATTTTTGTCAGACGGCATGATACAGACCTGATGATTGCAGCGGCAGATAAGAGCTTGTCAGTTTTTTATCTGCCGCATTATTACATACCGAAAAAAGTTTTTATGGAAGCTGTGATAAAATCTGTGAGATAGACCGCAGCAGCCAGAATCAGCAGGAATCCGAGAAAAGACAGCAGCTTGACCCAAAAACGTTTTTGAGGGGACATTTCTTCGGAAACGGCATTCTTTTTTGCTTTGTTGATTTTGTCTATATCATCATCATTCATTTTTTCTGTCGGATTGTCATTAATTGCAGAAATTCCCACAAGAGTAGAAACAGCTGTATCGTAATCACACAGCGGTACATATATAGTACAGTTTTCCGGAGGAGCGGAGTTGAGTATTTGTATACCCGTATCCTGTTTTGTCTGCTGAACGGAGTAGGCAATTTCAGCATCATCGAGAGCAGCTTTGATCCGTTCCAGTTCAAAACCGTTGGCAGTTACAATTCCTACGGGAGAAAATGTGCCGGGATTCTCGATCAGCTTTTTTCCACACTTTTGACAGCGTTCTTCTGTATGACCGAAATACAGTTGTTTGCATTTGGAACAATATTTCATAGGGAAGTCCTTTCTTTAATTAAAAATGAAAATCGAAACATTATCTACATTATATAAAATTTTTGATGCTTGTCAACATATTAACAGAGTGACCGTAAGGAAAGCAGATGTGATTGCTGTTCTTGCCGGATAAAATTAGAAATAATTTTTTGTATTTCAAACCGTATTAATAAAATTAAATATTTTAAAAGAATTATAAACTGCAAAATGACGAAATATTGATATTGGTTAAAATTTTAAATTAAAAAAATACGATTGTACTTGATTTTTTAAAATGGAAATAGTATAATCTGTTACAAAGAGACTTTATTACAGAAAGTTTCAAATAATTTTTTAGGAGGAAAAATCCAATGAAGAAGTCAAAGATTTTGGCAGTCGCTCTTGCTGCTGCTCTTGCTGCATCAATGGCTGTAACTGCAAATGCTGAAAGCATTGGAAGTATTGATGCCATCAAAGATCATACCGTAGGTGCTGTTGGTTCTTTCAACGCCTGGGGTGCTGAAGGAGACGTAGCCCTTACAGATGCTGACGGTGACGGTGTTTACGAAGGTGCCATCGAAATTGCTGAGGTAACTGAAGATATGATTCTCCCTCAGACAACAGACGAAGGTGATGGTGCTGTTGAAACCGGTAAGTCAGGTGTTTGCTTCAAGGTTCGTCTTGACGGTGCTTGGGACGACAGCTGGGGCGAATATGAATGGGCTTATGTTCGTACATGGAACAGCCAGACAAACCTCTGTGCTCCTGTAAAAGCAGGTGACAAGAATGTAGTAATCAACGTTAAGTTTGATACTACCAAAAACTCAGCTGCTGCTATCGCTAACGGTGATATTACTGCAGATGAACCTCTTGATTTCCATCTGCTCGAAGTAACATTTACTACAACTGTTGACGGTGAAGAAGTATCTGATGTTTCAGAAGAACCTTCTGAAACATCTAAAGAAGAATCTGTAACTTCTACTGCTTCTACACCTGAAACATCTAAAGAAGAATCTGTAACTTCTACTGCTTCTACACCTGAAACATCTAAAGAAGAATCTGTAACTTCTACTGCTTCAGAAGTTTCTACATCTGAATATTATGAATCTGTTATTACAGACTATGTATTCTTCGATAACTCTAACACAAAGTGGGAAAATGTTTATGCTTACTGGTGGAATGATGATTTCTCAACAGTAGTAAACAAGCTCACTGGTGCTCTTTATCCGTCAGAACCTCTCTCAGAACCCGATGAAAACGGCGTTCAGGGTCAGGCTTTTGATAAATGGTATCCCGGTCAGAAGATGTCACAGATCCCCGGCACAGACGTATGGCAGACAGCTGTTCCCGTTGGTGCTACAAAGATAATCTTCAATATGGGTATATCTGATGACCAGGTTAAGACAGGCGTTACAGCTTATCAGACAGGCGACCTGAACTTCAGCGATACTGCAAATGCAGGTCAGGTTTATACCATTGATACATCTGTTGAAGCAGTTCCCGGCAGAGGCATTGAAAAGACAAAGTATAAGTACAATGCAGGTTCATGGTCTGCTTACAGCGGTGACTACATTAAGGAAACATTCGGTACAAAAGAAAGAGAAGAAGCTTCTAAGGCTGCTGCTGAAGTAAGCAACAAGGCTGGCGGAAGCACAGGCACAACAAGCACTGTTTCTACTGCTTCAACCGCAAGCAAGTCAACTACTACCACTACAACTACAAAGACAACTTCTAATGCAACATCAACTGCTAAGGGTGATTCAACAACTGTAACAACAGGTGATTCCTCAATGGCTGTTGTATTCGCAGCAGTAGCAGTAGCAGCTCTCGGTGCAGCTGTAATCGCTACAAAGAAAAAGAGAGTTGAAGAATAATTCTTTTGTGAATTAATTCTCTACATATCTGAATCAAAAAATCCCTTGTCCGTCAAAATCGGGCAGGGGATTTTTTGACTGTATTATTCTTTAAAGTTAATATGTGACAAATGATGTGTTAATTCCCAAAAAATATTTGTAGTATTCAATAAAAAATGTTGTTTTTATACTTGAAATTTGATTTTTGACGTTGTATAATAATAGGGTATAAAGCCGTATAAAACGGGCTTTAATATTTCATTTTTTAGGAGGACGATTATAATGCAAACTAAGAAAATTATCGGTATTGCACTTGCTGCCGCTCTTGTAGGCTCAATGGCTGCAGTTGCTGCCACAACAGCATCAGCTGTTGACGTACTTACTGAAAATCCTGATCTTTCAGAACATACAGTAGGCATCATTGGCGGATTTAACGGTTGGGCAAGCGATGCTGCAACAATGACAGATGAAGACGGCGACGGCATCTATGTAGGTGTTGTTGAAGATGTTGCAGCAGGTGAAACAGAATTCAAGATTCGTCTTGACGAAGCTTGGGATTACAGCTGGGGTACATACGAAGAAGAGTATGACCGTACATTCAACAGCCAGACCAACTGCAAGATCAGCACAACAGATACCACAGATCTCGTTGTTCTTCTCAATACCAATACAGAAGACGGCAACACATGGCCTGTAAGTTTCTTCACGGTTGATAAGGGTGCAGGAGATACAGATCCTTTTGATGTTTCTGAACATACACTTGCTGTAATCGGTGGATTCAACAGCTGGAGCGGAGATGCTGCTATGACTGAAATTGCTGACGGCGTTTATGCAGCAAACATCGGCGACCTCGCAGCAGGCACAGAATTTAAAGTACGTGCTGATGGTGCTTGGGATTATAGCTGGGGTGCATACGAAGAAGAGTATGACCGTACACAGAACAGCCAGATCAACTGCAAAGTTGAAGAAGATGCTGAAAATGTAACAGTTCTCCTCAACACAACAGGCGATGAATATGATCTTTGGCCTGTATCTTTCTTCTACACAGATGCAGAAGGTCAGTTCGTATATGTTGACACAGGTGCAACAGCAGAAACACCTGATGAACCTTCAGAAGAACCCTCAGAAGAGCCGTCAACAGAATCAGAAGATCCTTCTGAAGAACCCTCAACAGAATCAGAAGAACCTTCTGAAGAATCATCTGAGCCGTCAGAAGACCCCGACAAGCCTTCAGAATATTATGAATCTGTTCTCACAGACTACATATTCTTCGATAACTCCAATACAAAATGGGATACCGTAAAGGCTTACTGGTGGAATCCTGATTACGATGCAGTATATGACAAGATTACAGGCGAACTCTGGCCCGCAGAACCTCTGACAGAGCCGGATGAAGAAGGCAATCAGTATCAGGATTTCGCAAATATGTATCCCGGTGTTGAAATGACACAGATTCCCGGCACAGATACATGGCAGGTAAGAGTACCGGTTGGAGCAACAAAGATTATCTTCAACAGCGGTGTAAGTGATGCAGAAGTAAAGACCGGTGTTACCGCTTATCAGACAGCTGACCTTGATATTGACGAAGAAGTAAATGCAGGTCAGGTTTATGTAATTGATACAACAGTTGATCCTACTCCCGGCAGAGGCGTAGAAAAGACTAAGTTCAGATACACAGCAGGTGCATGGGACGGCTACACAGGTGATTATGTAGTTGAAAAGTTTGGTGAAACTTCTGAAGAGCCTTCAGTAGAGCCTTCAGTAGAACCTTCTGAAGAGCCCTCAGTAGAGCCTTCAACAGATCCGTCTGAAGCTCCTTCTGAAGAACCCTCAGTAGAGCCTTCTTCGGTAGAACCTTCAACAGCATCAGAACCTTCAGTAAGCACAGTTTCAGAAGTAGGCACAGTTTCAGTAGTAAGCACAGCTTCGACAGCAAGCACAGCTTCAACAGCAAGCACAGCTTCAACAACAAGCACAGCTTCAACAGCAAGCACAGCTTCGACAGCAAGCAAGTCAACCACTACAACTACTACCACAACTACTACAACTTCTACTGCATCATCAACAGATAAGGGTGATTCAACTGTAACAACAGGCGATTCTTCAATGGCTGTTGTATTCGTAACAGTTGCAGTTGCAGCTCTCGGTGTTGCAGTGATCGCTACAAAGAAAAAGAGAGTTGAAGAATAATATAATCTGATTATATTATCTATATAACTGACTTTATATTTTCCGCTTACGTATGAAAGCGTAAGCGGAAAATTTTTTCATCAAACATAAAAAGTCCGGAAACCGCTGGCAAAACGGTTTTCGGACTTTATTGTTATAATGATGCTGTGATTAGTACTGTCTGCCCCAGTATACCATATGTTTTGCGGGTTTTCCGCAGCATACGCATACATCACTGAGATGGTCTTCGGTAAAAGGAATACAGCGGGATTTTACACCGCCTGTTTCATCTTTCAGTTTGTCTTCACATTCTGAATCGCCGCACCACATTGCTTTGATAAAGCCGGGTTTGTTGGCAGCAATATCAAGAAATTCCTCGTGTGTGCGTGCTTCAAATGTCTTTGACTGTAAGTTTTCGAGTGCTCTGTTATACATATTTTTGTGAATGTCTTTCAGGAGCTGTTCAACGGTTTCTTCCAGCTTATCGAGTGAGATAATGGTCTTTTCACGGGTATCACGGCGTACCAGAACACATTGACCGTTTTCAATATCCTTAGGACCGATTTCCACTCTGATCGGCACACCGAGCATTTCATACTGACTGAATTTCCAACCGGGAGCTTTGTCGCTGTCGTCCAGTTTGACACGATATTCTTTGTCAAGCAGTCTGTTTTTCAGTTCGTTGGCTTTTTCGAGTACGCCTTCTTTTTTCTGGGCAATCGGAATCACCGCAACCTGAATCGGAGCTACTTTCGGCGGCAGAACAAGACCGTCGTCATCACTGTGGACCATAATCAAAGCACCGATCATTCGTGTTGAAACACCCCACGAGGTCTGGAACGGATATTGCAGTTTGTTGTCACGACCGGTAAAGGTGATGTTGAAACTTCTTGCGAAACCGTCACCAAAGAAATGGGAAGTACCGCCCTGCAATGCCACACCGTTGTGCATCATCGGTTCGATGGTATAAGTATCTTCTGCACCGGCGAATTTTTCCTTTTCGGTTTTTCTGCCTGTTACGGCGGGAATAGCAAGGGTTTCTTTGTAGAAGTCTATGTATACCTGGAGCATTTTCAGCGTTTCTTCACGGGCTTCTTCTTCCGTTTCGTGCATTGTGTGACCCTCTTGCCAGAGAAATTCAGAGGTGCGGAGAAACGGACGGGTTGTTTTTTCCCAGCGGACTACCGAACACCATTGGTTATAGAGTTTAGGAAGGTCACGATAAGAATTGATGACTTTTGCAAAATGTTCACAGAAAAGTGTTTCCGAAGTCGGACGAACGGCAAGGCGTTCCTGGAGTTTTTCGCTGCCGCCCACTGTTACCCACGCACATTCGGGAGCAAAGCCTTCTACGTGATCTTTTTCTTTTTGAAGAAGGCTTTCGGGGATAAACATCGGCATATATACATTTTCGTGTCCTGTTTTTTTAAAGCGTTTGTCAAGATCATTCTGTATATGTTCCCATATTGCGTAACCGTGAGGTCTTATTACCATACAGCCCTTAATACCCGAATAATCGGCAAGTTCCGCTTTTTTGACAATATCGGTATACCATTTGGCAAAGTCGGTATCTCTTGAAGTGATTGCCTCAACCATTTTTTTCTGCTGTGCCATAAAATTCAATCCTTTCCATTTTCCTTATCATATATTCTGAATCAAAAAGCGATAATTCTATTATATAATCTGCAAAATGATTTTTCAATACCCTAATGCGATTTCTGCCCGAAAAGCAATGAAGGTATAAATAAAAAGCACCTGTTACGCAGATGACGAAACAGGTGCAAGATATAGGCTCTTAACGAAATCACAAATCACTGATGATTTTCGATATACTTTACAAGATCCTCAACAGTTTTGATGTTTTCGATTTCTTCATCGGGAACTTCTACTTCAAATTCGTCCTCGATAGACATCAAAAGGTCAACAACGTCAAGAGAGTCTGCACCGAGATCATTGATGATTGATGTTTCCGGGTTGATGTTATCTTCCTCAACGTCAAACTGTTCTGCAAGGATTGCCTTTACTTTTTCGAGTATCATAAATACGTCCTCCTAAAAAATAAAAATAGAATATCAATAAAAAATTGTTTTGAATGCTTTTTGTTATTATGGACAAAAACATATGTTTTGTGCTACAATAATCAAAGGGTAAAAACCAAAAGCAAGACTACAATTTTTCCATAATCAAATCTTATAAGTTATTCCGCACTTTGTCAATATCAAAATTGCAAATTTACCCAATTTTTATAAAATTTTTTTTTATTTTAAAAAATTTAGCATCAATATACAAATCACCAGGAGGTTAAAATTATGTCAAAAAGAAAATTTGCGGTTATTGGTCATCCCATAGGACATACGATGTCACCGTTTATACATACCAGACTTTTTGAACTTGCCAAAACAGATGGAGAATATATGACACTTGATGTGGCACCCGAAGAGCTGCCGTTCAGAATCAAAGAACTCAATCAGCTTGCGGGATATAACATTACAATTCCCAATAAGCAGAATATTATACCGTTTCTTGACAAACTCGATCAAAAGGCGGAATTGTACGGCTCGGTCAATACCGTAAAGAACGGAGAAATACGTGAGGGCTTTACAACAGATCCTGATGGCTTTTTAAAAGCACTTCAATTCGGAGGAATTGATTTTGCGGGCGATGTGCTGATACTGGGCTGCGGCGGTGTAGCGAGGACATTTGTGTATGAAGCGGCTTTGGCGGGCTGTCATATTACTCTGGCAGTGCGTCCCGAAGATGTGCCTGTACAGCAGGAACTGGCAAAAGAGCTTTCTCAAAAAATCGATGGTGCTAAGATACAGACTTGTCTTCTTTCTGAAATCAGCGGAGAACATCATTTGCTTGTCAACGCAACACCAATCGGAATGTACCCGAAAGTGGACGCAATGGTCGTTGATAAAAATGTTATTTCGCACTGTGCAAATGTTTTTGATGCGGTTTATAATCCGCTCGAAACAAAGCTCATACAATGTGCAAAGGCAAACGGTTCCACCGCTGTGGGCGGTATGTCAATGCTGGTATGGCAGGCAGCCGTATCGCATGAAATATGGGACGGTACGGTGTATCATACGGATGACATTAATCAGCTGGTGGAAGACAGTGCAAAAGAACTTCAAAAGAATTTCTGATAACAGGTGGGATTTGCAATATGAACAGAAAAAATATTATTTTATGCGGATTTATGGGCTGCGGAAAAAGTACGGTGGGAACACTGCTTTCACGCAAAACAGGAATGTCATTTATTGACCTTGATAATTATATTGAGAAAAAAGAGGGAAAAACCATTTCTGAAATTTTTCAGGACAGCGGCGAAGCATATTTCAGACAGTTGGAGCGTGAAGCCGCTAAAGAACTTTCTAAAAAGAACGGACTTGTGATAGCTGCAGGCGGTGGAACGCTTACCTATCCGGAAAATGCAGAGGCATTTCGGTCAACCGGCAGGGTTGTATTGTTGGATATTCCCGTTGCGGTGGTGTCGGAGCGTTTGAAAAATGATACGACACGTCCGTTGCTGAACAGACCTGATAAAGATAAAGCAATTCAAGAATTATACGAAAAAAGACTGCCGTTGTATGAACGTGCCGCCGATATAAAGGTGAATGCGGATCAGTCGCCTATGCAGGTATGTACAGAAATCATAGCATCAATATCATAAGAAAAGCCTGTCAAATCTGTTGGATCGCTCCATTAAAAAAATTGAACAAAGATTGTTTGACAAAAAATACCAAAACTTTAATACTTTAAAGTTTTGCGGTTTAAAGTCTTGACAAATATACCGCTAAGGTTTATATTATAAATATCGGTTTGGGAGGAAAATTGAAATATGAACGAGATTTTGTTAATGTTGATTCTATTTTCCGGTATCTTCGGTTTGTTGGGAATTATCTTTTTGTGTGTCGGATTAGGGATTGCTGCCAATTTAAGAAAAAAACAAAAATGCTGTACAGCCGTATCACAGGGAAGAATCGTCGGTTACAGACGTCATCCTGATTCCGGTAATTATATTTCCTACACTAACCGCACCACTTATGCAAGCAATTTTCCTGTTATCGAGTTTTACCCGGGAGAAAAGCCCGTACAGCTGGTTTCTCATTTCGGTACGACAAGACCGAAGTTTTCCGTAGGGGAAGCCATTAAGGTTTGTTATAATCCGATGAATTATCAGCATTATTACATTGTCGGTTATCATCCCCAGAAAATATTAGCGACCGTTTTTACGGCGATTGGAGCAGGCTTGATGGCCGCAGCGTTGATCATACTGCCGTTTATTTTTACGGTTCAATAAAGCTGTTTTTTGACAGCAAGTTTTTTATCGGAGGTTATTGAATTGATTATTGTATTGAATCCAAAAGCAACAAAGGAACAGATTACACTTTTTAAAACCGCTCTCGAAGATGATTTCGGTCTGACCGTGAATACCTGGGTCGGTGTTGAATCTACGGTACTCGGTCTGATCGGTGATACCACACAGCTTGATGAAGACTGGGTTAATGCACAGGAGGTTGTGGACAGCGTAAAGCGTGTTCAGGAACCGTATAAAAAAGCCAATCGTAAATTTCACCCCGACAATACTGTGATTGAACTTCCTTCGGGACAGAAAATTGGTGACGGCAGTCTTTGCATTATGGCAGGACCGTGTTCGGTGGAAACAGAAGAGCAAATCAATTATGTGGCTCAGAGGGTCAAGGCAGCAGGAGCGACTTTCCTGAGAGGCGGTGCATTTAAACCGAGAACATCACCGTATTCTTTCCAAGGATTGAAAGCGGAGGGATTGGATCTTCTCAAAGGGGCAAGAAAAGTTACGGGACTTCCGATTGTGACCGAAATTATGAGAGCTTCCCATATAGATATGTTCGAGAGTGTTGACATCATTCAGGTCGGTGCCAGAAATATGCAGAACTTTGAGCTTCTGAAAGAACTCGGAAAAATCGATAAGCCGATTCTGCTGAAAAGAGGTCTTGCCAATACCATTGAAGAATGGCTGATGAGTGCGGAATATATTATGGCAGGCGGCAATAATAAGGTAATACTCTGTGAAAGGGGTATCAGAACCTATGAAACGGCAACAAGAAATACACTTGATCTTTCAGCAGTACCTGTTGTCAAAAAACTTTCTCATTTGCCGGTGATTGTTGACCCGAGTCACGCAACAGGCAAGTCTTCGCTAGTGGAACAAATGTCGCTTGCGGCTGTTGCGGCAGGTGCGGACGGTTTGATGATAGAGGTTCATAATGACCCCAAACACGCACTTTCTGACGGAGCTCAGTCACTCACCCCTGAACAGTTTGACAATGTGGCAGGAAAAGTATTTGCCCTGAAAAAAGCATACGATGACATTATGAACAAATAAAAGTTTCGTCTACCTTTTCAAAGGCGGCGGGGTGCAGTGGCGGAGCTTCTGCTCGCTCTCCGCAGAGAATGCCCCCCATTTAAGATGTCAAAGGTACGACACAAAAGGTAAGTAACAAAAGGAAGTGTGCTTTGCGTTATGAATATAGTGGTTGTAGGATTGGGAATTATAGGCGGCTCTATGGCAAAAGCTGTCAAAAAATATACCGACAGCCGTGTATACGGCATTAACAGAAGTCCGCTCCCTCTGAAAAAAGCATTGGAATGCGGTGCGATAGATGAAATAGGAACAGTCGAAACACTCGGTAAGGCTGACATTATTGTGATGGGAACATTTCCGGAAGCCGCTGTCGAATTTGTAAGAAAGAATGCGGATAAAATCAACCCCAATTGTATTGTGACAGATACGTCGGGCATCAAATCAAAAATTTGTCCTCAGATGAACGAAATAGCCGCAGAATACGGATTCAGCTTTGTGGGATTTCACCCGATGGCAGGCAAAGAAAAAAACGGTTTTGATGTATCGGAAGCTGATCTGTTTTTGGGAGCCAATGCGATTATTGTTCCCTGTGATGCACCTCATACGGCGGTTGATAAGATAGCGGCACTTGCCAAAAAACTCGGTTTTGGCAGAATTACCTATGCATCGGCTGAGGAACACGACAGAATGATAGCCTTTACGTCACAGCTGCCTCATGTCATAGCCTGTTCGTATGTTTTCAGCCCTTTGTGTCCGAAACATAAAGGCTTTTCGGGCGGCAGTTATCGTGACGTTTCCCGTGTTGCCAATATCAATGCGGAACTGTGGTCAGAACTTTTTATAGAAAACAAACAGCCGCTGATCGATGAAATTGATACTCTCATAGCCAATCTTGGTATGATTAAAGAGGGAATTGAAAGTGGTGACAGAGAACAACTTGCCAGCATATTGCATAAGGGAAAATTGATCAAGGAGGCACTCGGAGAATGAAAAAAGTGGAAGTCAAAACAGGCAGACCCTACGACATATTGATAGAACACGGTATCCTCCAGCAAGCAGGAGCATATATACGTCCTCTTACAAAGGCAATGCGTGCCGTTGTTGTCAGTGATACCAATGTAGCACCGATTTATGCGGACAGTGTGATGCAGTCTTTGAAAGAAAACGGATTTGAAGTATCATTGTTCACCTTTGAAGCGGGGGAAAGTTCCAAGCGTCTGGCAACCATCGAAAAAATGTATCAGCACTTTTTTGAACATAACATTACAAGAAGCGATATAGCGGTTGCATTGGGCGGCGGCGTAACAGGCGATATGACGGGATTTGCGGCTGCGAGTTACCTCAGGGGAATCGATTTTGTACAGATACCTACCAGTCTTCTGGCACAGGTGGATTCGTCCGTGGGCGGAAAAACAGGGGTTGACCTTGCCGCAGGCAAAAATCTTGTAGGAGCTTTCTGGCAGCCGATTCTGGTGCTGATAGACCCGGAAACACTGCATACACTTCCGCAGAAGTTTTATACGGACGGTCTGGGTGAAGTCGTTAAATACGGCTGTATCCGCAGCAGACATCTTTTTGAACGTCTGGAACAAGAAAATGCAGAGGATTTTATTGATGATGTGATCTATGAATGTGTATGTATTAAGCGTGACGTGGTCCAGAATGATGAGCGTGATACGGGCGAAAGAGCCATACTGAATTTTGGGCATACGTTCGGACACGCATTGGAAAAGTTGAATCATTATGCACATCTTACACACGGGGAGGCGGTTTCGGCAGGTGCGGCGATCATTACACGTATTTCCGAACAAAGAGGACTGACCGAAAAAGGTACGTCGGAACGTTTAGAAAAGCTCCTGACAAAATATCATTTGCCGGTTGCATCAAACGGTTATTCGCTGAAAGAAATTGTACAGGCGACAAGGGGAGATAAGAAAAGTACAGGTAAAAGTATTCGTTTTATCTTCCTTCAGTCAATAGGGGACTGCTGTATTGTTTCCATTGATACAGATGATTTCGGAACATTTTTTGAAGTGTGATGAAAAGACTACTGCGATGCCGATTAGGAAGCAGTTGTGATGGAGAGAAATTTATGAAAAGAATTGCATTGATAGTAACAATTCTTGTATTGTTGTTTCATATTGCGGCAGTGAGCATTTTTGCCGCAGAAAGCAGCGTTGTGTCGGAAAATGACAGTACTGTTTCTGCTTTTGAAAAAAGTAAGGAATCCCCAAAATATAAACCTGACAGCAAACCCGACAGCAGACCTCATGATATATACAAAGAGCCTGTGAAAGACAGAACCGATATTTCAAAGGAAAGCGGTATTTTTGCAGACTATGATTCATCGCAGCAAAAGAATACGGTCATCTTTATCGTTACGGGAAGTATCGTTGTTGTGGTATGTATTATATCGGCAGTGCTGATTGTGATCTATCAAAGAGAAAAAAATCAGCAGTGACACTCCGTAAGGTTTTCACTCAGATTTCATGAGTAAGTAAGCGTAAAAACAGCAGAGTAAAGTCTGCTGTTTTTGTTATTTGTTTTGACAATAAAAATTGACTTTATAATAAAAATATGTCATAATTGATAAAAGGCTGTTTGCCGGCAACTTTAAATAGGGAGGAATCAATATGAATCATAAAGACAGACGTGACAAAGAAATGCTGTATATATGCGACAAAGAGGTTTTTGAAGAGCAAAAAACAGCCCGTCGTCTGACTCAAAAAATGAATACGATGGACAGAAGTGATTTTGAGGGAATTATGAAAGTCGTCAAAGAACTGATACCAAACTCAAAGAATGCTTTTATCAATCCGCCGTTTTACTGTGATTACGGAAATCATATTGAAATCGGAAAAAACTTTTTTGCCAATTATAATTGTACCATCTTGGACGTTGCCAAAGTGACAATCGGGGATAATTGTCTTTTTGCTCCGAATGTGGCAATCTATACCGCAGGACATCCGATTCACCCGAAATGCCGCAATACAGGTTATGAATATGGTATATCCGTTACCATTGGCAATAATGTCTGGATAGGCGGCAATGCCGTCATTTGTCCGGGAGTCAATATAGGGGATAATGTGGTGATAGGTGCGGGTTCGGTTGTGACGAAAGATATACCTTCGTGGACAGTAGCGGCAGGAAATCCGTGCAGAGTCATCAGAGAAATTACTGACAGAGATCTGGAATATTATTTCCGTGACAGAAAAGCGGATACGGAAGCAATGGAGCATATGAAACGTATGTGGGAGAACAATGAGGACTTTGCTATTTCATTGTAAATGTACCACTCAAGGAATTAAACGATAATTGGATTTTAAATTCACGATAAAAAATTGACTGAAACCTTGTAATATGATGTATGAATATGATAAAATTCTATTGTATGAATTTCAAAAACAGGTGGAGGGATAGTCTTGCTGAAACTGAAAAAAATATTCAGCTGTATTCTTGCAATAACAATAATGGGAGGAAGCACTCTGATGGTAAATGCAGAAGAAAATAAAAATAATGAAAAACCAAAAACAGTATATGCACACGAACTTGACAAACAGGCGTACAGCGGTGATGATCTTGGAGCAACGTATACAAAAAAAGCGACTACTTTTAAAGTCTGGGCACCCACTGCTTCACGGGTTGCTGTGAGACTGTATACAACAGGCAGCTCCAAAGAAGAAGGAGCTCAGGAAATTTCTACAACTACCATGAAAAAGGGCAGCAACGGTGTATGGAGCATTCAACTGGACGGAGATCATAAAAATCAATACTATACCTATCTTGTCAGCATTGATGGTGTTACAAAGGAAACCGCCGATGTCTATTCAAAAGCTGTCGGTGTCAACGGAAACAGAAGTATGGTCGTTGACCTTGATGCTACCGACCCTGAAAACTGGGATAAAGATCAGCACGTTCTCTATGATGACCCCACAGATGCGGTGGTATGGGAAGTGCATGTAAGAGATTTTTCCAGCAGTGAGGTGTCGGGCGTTTCGGCAAAGTACAAGGGCAAGTATCTTGCCTTTACTGAGTCGGGAACGACGTTGGGAGGCAAAGGCGATATTCCTACCTGTATTGATTACCTGAAAAATCTTGGCGTTACACACGTTCAGCTCCTGCCCGTCTATGACTATGCGACCGTGGATGAAACAGACAGCAAATCAGATCAGTTTAACTGGGGTTACGACCCGAAAAACTATAACGTACCGGAGGGTTCCTATTCTACCAACCCTTACAACGGCAGTACACGTATCAATGAATTCAAACAGATGATACAGGCTTTGCATAATGCCGGAATCGGTGTCATTATGGACGTTGTTTATAATCATACCTATACTGCCGAGGGCAGTTGGTTTGAAAATACCGTTCCCGGCTACTATTACCGACTCAAATCGGACGGAAGTTTCAGTGATGGTTCGGGCTGCGGAAATGAAACGGCAAGCGAACACCTTATGTACAGAAAATATATGATAGACTCTGTTCTTTATTGGACCAATGAATATCATATTGATGGATTCCGTTTTGATTTGATGGGTGTTCATGACATTACCACGATGAACGAAATCCGAAAAGCATTGGACACCAAAGTGGAAAATGGCAAAAAAATTATTATGTA
The DNA here is from genome assembly GCA_902773135.1 of uncultured Ruminococcus sp. Lineage (GTDB taxonomy): Bacteria > Bacillota > Clostridia > Oscillospirales > Acutalibacteraceae > UBA1213. The sequence goes on along the minus strand of CACYDP010000140.1, from coordinate 2,135 downwards.
CGGCGAACCGTGGACAGGCGGTACACTTTCCACGAAGGCCGAAACGGCTGTCAAGGATAATGTTAAAAAACTGGACAACAGAATAGGTGCTTTCAATGATACATTTCGTGATGCAGTAAAAGGTCACGTATTCAATGCTCTTGAAAAAGGATTTGTGCAGGACGGTAGCAGCAAGGGAAATTTGGTAGGCGGCATTACGGGCAATACCGTACAGAGTTCTGTCTTTAATCAGCCTTCACAAACTGTTACCTATATGTCTGCACACGATAATTATACACTGTATGATAAACTGGTACTCTCCGTCAAGAATGATATGTCATACAGCAAGCGTGATGAAAATCTTGTGGATATGAATAAACTTGCGGCAGCCATTACGCTTACGTCACAGGGTATTTCGTTTATGCAGGCAGGCGAAGAGTTTGCAAGAACCAAATACGGTGACAGCAACAGCTATATTTCTTCTACCAAAGTGAATATGCTTGATTGGAATAATCTGGTTAAATACAGTGACTTAAATTCCTATTATGCAGGCTTGATAGAAATCCGAAAGAACTTCAAACCGTTCAGAGATGCAACAACAAAGTCAGCGAGTCTGGTGAAATTTTCGGATACCGACAGCGGTGTGATTGCTTATACATTAGAAAATCAGCTGACAAATGATAAAGAATGGAAACAGACAGCGGTTCTTTTTAATGCAAGCAATAAAGATACAAAGGTTAAACTTCTTGCCAATGACGGAAAAACACTTCCGTCCGAATGGGTGATTGTTGCGGATAAGACTTATGCGGGTTTAAGAAATCTCGGAACTATCAAAGGCGATGAAATCACGGTTCCTGCCAAGTCTGCGTTGATACTTGCCGATAAGGAAAGCTATGATAAGCTGAAAATAGAATCCAAAAGATGTTGTGTGCAAATCGAGTATAAAGATATTGATACCGATGAAGTGATTGATACCCGAATGATCACAGGTGCAGAGGGAACCTCTTATCAATGCGAGGTCGCAGAAGCACTGAATGTTGATTATGATCTGGATCATATTGACGGCAATGAAAACGGAAAGTTTACCCGGAAAGATCAAAAGGTTACTTACTATTATAAAAAATTTACAGGTAATATCTATAACCTGACCGTCAATTTCCTGAAAGAAGGCAGTGAACTGTTAGGTTCAGGTGATACCGAAGTGGAGTCTGCTCTTACGGAAAGAATCCGAGAGGGCGATCAGTATACTGCTTCAATTCGTGATGTTGAGGGAATGGAAGTAGATTTGTCTATGTTCCCGACAAATGCGGTAGGAATCATCACTGACAGTGATGTAACAGTCAACTATTACTATAAAGCAAAAGAAACCTGTGATCTTGTACTTCATTATTATAATGCCAATGGTTATGAAAAAGTAGGAGCTTATGTTTATGCAAAATCACAAGGTGATAATGAAGAAAGCAAAGAATATACAGGAAAAATTCCGGGTACGGAAATGACGGTCGATAATGAACCGGGCTGGTATACGCTTACAGTTAAAGATGTGGGTGCGTTAAGTGATCTTTATGTCAAATTTACCGATATGAACAAGCGTGTAGATACAGGCTCTAACAGCAGCGGATTTTCTGTCAGAGGAGAGTGTTGGGTCAAAGACGGTGCGGTAACGTATTCGGGAAAAGTAAATACCATATATGTACAGAAGAACGGTAAAATACTTGATACACAGACAAGTGCCGGAAAAGTTGGTACCGAGTATAAGACCAGTCAGAAAACTTACGAAAAACTGTCGCTGGACGCATCTACTTCCAATGTAAAGGGAACCTATACAGATGTACCGATCTATGTTATTTACAGCTATGACGAACAGAAAATCGTTGAAAAACCGGTTATGCCGTTTATCATAGGTACAGCTGTACTGGGGCTTTGTTCCTTTGTGGCAGCCGGCGTGATAGCAGTTATGTACAGCAAAAGAAAAAAGAGAATTGTTGACGTATGATACAGGCAATGCCTTTTCAAATCAAAATCACTGCGGAACAGTAATGATTCCGCAGTGATTTTGATTATTTACCGATTTATTTATGGTAGTACTTTATAATATCAATTATAAAGCGTGCTACCGTAATGATGCATACGATCGTTTGTAATACAAGCGAATA
>CACYDP010000139.1 GCA_902773135.1 uncultured Ruminococcus sp. | reverse complement strand
TTGATTTTTGGAAAAGTTTTTAACAAAATTTCAAGGGCTGTGAAGATTTGATGATCGTTTCTTCACAGCCCCTTGTTCTATTGTGGTCGCCCTGTCGGTCTTTTTGCCGGTCTTTCTGTTGGTTGGCTTATGGGTCGTTTTTCGACCAACCGAACATAACGATTGATACTTATCATAATTGACGACTGTAATCATTTGATATTGATTTTTTTGAACATACACTTCTATTGCACCACATTCTTGAAGGATTTTTCTGCATCTTTTAAACGTCGTCCTTTTCATACGTAATCCATCACACAAAGTTTCTGTGCTGCCTACGATACTCCCACGCTTTATAACAATATTGTGCCATTTACTGTCTTTATGATTGACGGCAAGAAGCAGTTTGACAAAACAACTGAACACCGCATCATCATCAACCCATTCCCAATCGAGAATTTTTCTGCTTAGCGTTATAAATCCGTTCGCTCTATTCATTTGACATCTCCTCAATTCAAAAATGCTCTCATTATTGAATATCCGACTTCAAAAACAGCCTTTCACTATTCCCTTCCATATTCCCCAAATTTGACCCCAAAAGGTCAAATTCCAAAAAATATTTTTTTAAGTGGGGATTTTTTTACCCTATACTAAGAACCTGTTTAGTAACTTCCGGTGCTGTATTGTTTAAATATCAAAAACATTTTGAATGGGCATATGCCCTACTGCACCACCAACAGCTTGTGCAGACATTTTCTGACCGTCAAACGACAAGCCGGTAAGGGAAGTACCGTTGCTTGCCATTGTCATGCTTCCGATGGGAGAATGGTATCTGTATATGTAGTCCATTTTATAGTCACCGGTTTTCTGATGTTTATATACAAAACGCCGCATAAAGCGGAACCGTCTTTTTATAATCAATATCATAACTAATTTTCGTGTAAATATCAAGGGGATTATTCCGCACGTTAGCTGTTTTCTCAAAAAATATTGCCGGCAGAACAGATCATGTTTTACCGGCAGTTAATCATTATTCATCTTTCATAGTCTTTCTGATACGGCTCAGGGATTCGGGAGTAATGCCAAGATAGGTCGCTATATGCTTCTGCGGAACACGATCACACAGCTGCGGATAGTGCTTTCTGAAATAAAGATAACGCTCCGTTGCATTTTCTGTCAGAAAGCTGCTTTCACGATAGATCTTATAGTTCAGACCTTTCTCGAGCAATCCTATCCAGATGGTTTTCAGGCTTTCACTGCTCATGATAAGGCTTTTCAGCTCACGGACTTCAAACAGCATAAGTGTAGATTCTTCAACTGTTTCCCACATACATATATGCTCCGGAAGTCCCATCATTCCCTCATCCATGCACATACCGCCGTCAAAGCCAAAACCTCGTGTTATATCATTTCCATCGCCGTCGATATAATAGCAGCGTACAAGTCCATCAAGAACAAAGGCTGTCTGTTGCACCTTATCACCGATGTTTTTCAGAGTTGTCCCTTTCGGAAATACCTTGAACTGTGCAAGCTCCACTGCCCTGCTCAGAACCTCTTGCTCAAAGCAAACGCCATTCTGATCTGCAAGTGTTTTAAGCTGCATAATAATACTCTCTTTATTCATTAGCCTACACCTCCGCTCATAACGATAAGATAGAAAATTCCCACAAGATTAACACCGGCATGAGGTATCATAGAAGAGATCATGTGACCGCTCTTTTTGTATGCCCATATCCAGATAAGTCCTGCTAAAAACGAAAATCCGAAATTGTACCAGTCAAGCATAGCAAACAGAATATTGAAAAGCAGCAGTGCTTTTGTTTCGCCTAAAACCGAACCGACAAAGCTTTTGGCGAATCCTCTGAAATAGATTTCCTTACAGATACCGCTGACAAACACCAATGCAATCATTTTCATGATCGTTGTCCCGATTGAAGTATCGGTATCATTGAATGCAAGCTCCGATCTGCCTGCGGCAAAAACAAAGCTATATGCCAAAGATATAATCAGTGATGCAGCAAGTGCCGCCACACCAAAAAGAATATCCCTGCCGATAGTCTTTTTTTCAGCTATTTCTTTTTTCAGGCTGATACCGCTTTGATGATAAAGCAGAATAGCAAAGGGCAGAAGAATAAGATTTGCCAGAATTAGTATCAAGCAGTAGGCATTCATATCAGCATTGGCATAAGTCGCAATATCGAAAATGTTCATTCCCGGTTTGTAGCCGCCTATTGCCATCAATACCTCAAAGCCTGCAACAAAAAGAGTAAGTACAGTTGTAATTGTAAGTGCTGTCTTTGCTAAGTTAAAATTTTTTTCGTTCATTTCTATCAACCTCCTGAGATGATAATAACACATCATTTCAGGGGGTGCATTGATGTATGTTAAGATATAAAAAAATTATTTTTTCTTCTGTCTTTCATAATCCGTATGATCTCCTCATCTGCCGGATGCCATTTTTTCTGATGATAACTCCCATATTGTTTTTTCTTTCTAAAAAGGCATGAAAAAGCACTTATTCACCGTGAGCGGGGCGGATATATATTTATATCAAAAGTCAAAAAATATATTGACATTGTGTCAGAATGTATGTATAATAAGATTAATGACACGGTGTCAGAATAAATAACAGAAAGGAAAGAAACTATGCCAAAGGGATCACCGGAGCTGACAGCAGCAAGAAAGGAAGAAATCATCAACGCTTGTGAACAGCTTTATAAGACTATGAGCTTCAAGGAAATAACCCTGAAAGAAATCGGTGCAGTAACATCATTTACCCGCACATCTATTTATAACTATTTTCAGACGAAAGAGGAAATATTCCTTGCACTGTTTGAGCGTGAATATGACCGATGGAACGAAAGTCTTGCGGTAATCCTTGAGAACAATGATAGTCTGACAAGGAGAGAATTAGCCGAAAAAATAGCGGAATCACTCAGTGAGCGTTTACAGCTTCTCAAGCTTCTTTCCACAAACCATTTCGATATGGAAGCAAACAGCCGTCAGGAACTTTTAGTATCCTTCAAAAGATCGTATGGTACTTCCATGGGAAATATTTGCCGGCTTTTAGATAAATTTGTGCTGGAAATGAGCGTGACACAGAAGCAGGATTTTATTTATCGCTTTTTCCCGTTTATGTTTGGCATTTATCCCTACACCTATGTAACGGA
>CACYDP010000138.1 GCA_902773135.1 uncultured Ruminococcus sp. | reverse complement strand
AGCAGAAAGAATAATACCTATCGTCTTTTTAAGCAGTTGTTTCATTATTTATCATCCTCTTTCGGGTTTATAATAATACCAAAAGACATTGTTTGTCTATCAGCACCCATAGTAATGGTATTATAACACTCGTTGTCCAACAAATGTCCAACAAAAACATAGGGTTTTCGATTATTTTTAAAAATTTTAGTTTTTTACACTTTGACGTAATGTAATTATACGAACATAATTTTCGGCTGGCACGAAAAGCCCTCCGCAGTTTCAATGGTCTGCGGAGGGCAAAGTTTATTCTGTAGTGTTGTACGGCTTTCAGTGCGTTGTATTCCATCGAGGGCAGTTGGTTTTAGTCATAGCTACCCTATGTTCCGGATACCTCATAGTAGCCCATTGACCGAGTACGGTGCGAGGTCATAAACGGCAATAGGTATATTTTACTTTTTCAGATATGCTGAGGAAACAGGAAATTCAAAATAGGTGTCGGGATAAGGTTCATTTTCCGATGTAAAATGCCACCACTCACAGTTTATGGGTGCGAATCCGTTTCTTATCATTACATTTCTGAGTATCATCCTGTTTTCGTACTGTTCATCAGTAATATCTCTGTTATCAGGATGGGATAATTCACTGAAAAGATCAAAAGGACTGCCCATATCGAGCTCTTTTCCCGTTTTCATATCAAGCAGGGTGAGATCGACTGTGCTGCCCCTGCTGTGTGACGACTGCTTTATTGTTTGATTTGATTATCTTATCGAGTGGGTAGAGTTTTTGTTTATACAAATCAATGTCAGCAATCTCTCCACCAAGCTTTCTTAAAACAGCTTGAGCCAGTCTATTTGTTCTCAACTCTTCACGCACACAACAGTTAATGTAAAGTTTCATCATTGAGCATCTCGATATAATAATAACAAAATATCAGACTTCCGTCCATACGAGTATAAAGACATTTTCAAAAATACAGGATACTCAGTCACAAAATATAACTTATTTGCGTTTATATGTTTACTTGAAACAGGTATTTCTGTCAAATGAGGGAATGTCCGGTATTATGCTGTCAATAGGAGTTTCTGCAGAAATATACATTTCCGTTGGAATAGAAAAAATTGTTTATCCCTGCACTGCATTTTCCGCCGTACATTGTACAGTCATAGTCTCCTGTCCGGACGTCAAGCCTTTATTTAGAAGCAATGCACGAATTTGTAGCCGTGGGCACTATTAAAAATCAGATGACGGCGGAGTACAGCTGCTATCCACCTTGCGTTGATGGTTTATCAGAGCCCGAGCTTTTGTTATTATTTTTTCTCATCAGTCATATTTCTGATCCTGTCAATAAACAACTGAACAGCAGGAGAAAACACCTGATACTTTTTCCAGATCAGGTTTCCGGCGTTTGTAATACGGGGGACAATCGGCTTTATACAGATCGGACTGTCTCCCGTTGTATTTATAAGGCGGTCAAAACATATAGCGTAGCCAAGCCCGTCTTCAACAAGAAGAGATGCGTTGTATATCAGATTGTAGGTTGCGACGATATTTAGGGCTGAAAGCTCCTTTGAGCCTGTAAAAAACGGTTCCGATGCTCTTGAAACAATGACAGGCAGACCTTTGAGATCGGATAAGTGTATTTCTTTTTTCTGTGCAAGCGGACAGTCCTTTGGCATAAGTACTCCGAATTCGTCCTCCGCCGGCAACTGAATGGACTGATAAAGGGAATGATCTACTTCTGTGAAAATTACTGCAAAATCTATCAGACCATCATTCAGCTCGACCATCAGATCCTGAGTATCTCCGCTTGTAATATGAAAGCGGATGTCAGGATAATCGTTTGCAAGGCTTGCGGCAGTTCGTGACAGATAATGAAAGGAATAGGATTCGCCGGCACCGATATGCACTGAACCTGAGATATGATTTTTTATCTGTGATATTTCTTCCTCGGTCATCTGCATAAGACGTACCATTTCCTCGGCTCTTTTCCGGAGGATCATTCCTTCTTCGGTCAGGGTGATTTTTCGGTTTCCGCGGACAAACAGAGATGTGCCAAGCTCATTTTCGAGTTCCTTCATCTGCCTTGAAAGAGAAGGCTGAGCAACGTGCAGTGCTTCGGCAGCGGCAGAAATAGTGCCCTCCCTTACAACGGCAAGATAATATTGCATTGTTCTGATGTCCATAGAAAAACTCCTTTGCTTGTTTTCTTCCTATTCAATTTTAGCATAGGAATGTATAGAAAACAAGTATTTGATTATATGAAATAGATAGGCTATAATAGTATCAACACAACAAATCCGGAACAAGACGAAAGGAGCAAACATTATGAATACAGAAAAGCTTACGCTTACACAGGAATGGGACAAGGCTTATCCGAGAGAAGAATCTGTGGAACACAAGAAGGTCACATTCAGAAATCACTTCGGCATTGAGCTTGCCGCCGATCTGTTCAGACCAAAAGAAGCCGAAATAAAGCTTCCTGCGATTGCTGTCTGCGGTGCATTTGGTGCAGTAAAAGAGCAGCATTCAGGTCTTTATGCACAGGAAATGGCAAAGCACGGTTTTCTGACGATAGCATTTGACCCTTCTTTTACAGGAGAATCCGGCGGTCAGCCACGTTATATGAATTCGCCGGATATTAATGTTGAAGATTTTCAGGCTGTTATAGATTTTCTTTCAAATCTTGATGAAGTAGATGCAGACAGTATCTCAATCATCGGGATCTGCGGCTGGGGCGGAATGGCGTTGCAGACTGCCTGCATTGACACCCGTATCAAAGCAACTGTCGCAGTTACTATGTATGATATGTCCCGTGTTACAGGTAACGGTTACTTTGATTCTGCGGACAATGAGGAAGCAAGATATCAGGCTCGTGTCAGCATAAACAATCAGAGAACAGAAGATTTCAGAAACGGCAGCTATAAGCTCGGCGGCGGTGTTATTGACCCGAGTATTGAGGACGCACCCGACTTCGTAAAACAGTATTCACAGTATTACAGAATTCGTGCATATCATCCCCGTGCACTGAACAGCAACAACGGCTGGAATGTGACAGCAGGCACTTCCCTGCTGAACACAAGGCTCTT
>CACYDP010000137.1 GCA_902773135.1 uncultured Ruminococcus sp. | reverse complement strand
CCTCGCGAGGTCATTAATCATTTTTTAGAAACCGGCGAAATTGATGCTATTTAAAAATTGTGTAACACATCATTGACAAACCAACAGTTATTTGTGACTTTTAGTCAATATTATAATCGGTTTGTCATAGAGCTTTTTGTGTGATATAATAATAACAATCAAATTTTATCCGGAGGTATCAAATGGTTTTTTGTGAATTATTTGAAAATGAAAATGATTATATCAAAGAAATGTCAGTACTTGCATCGAAAATTGTCAAAGAATATTATGACCCGATCATTGGCAGTGAACAGAACGATTATATGATTCAAAAATTTCAGTCGTACGAATCAATCAGGGAACAGCTTTCCAAAGGGTACAGATACTTTTTTGTGATTGATGATGAAAATTGTAAAATTGGTTTTATAGCTGTCATTCAACAGGATAAGGGTCTTTATCTGAGCAAATTTTATCTTGAAAAAGCCGCACGGGGAAAAGGTTATGCCCGTTTGATGATGAATTTTGTGATCGAAAATGCCCGTAAAAATCATTCACGTTCTGTCAGCCTGAATGTCAATAAATATAATGAATCTCGTTTTATTTATGAAAAACTCGGCTTCCGACAGGTACGCAAAGAAAAAATTGATATAGGCGGCGGTTATTATATGGACGATTTTGTATATGAATATTTGCTTTAAAAGGGAGGAACAGCAATGAAGTTTTTTCATCTTTCCGATTTACATATCGGTCTGAAACTGATGAATTATGATTTTTCCGAAGACCAGGAATATGTTTTGACTCAGGTAATTGACAGAGCAGCAGAGGAAAAACCCGATGCTGTGATCATCGCCGGAGATGTTTACGACAAAGCTGTTCCATCGGCAGAAGCAGTGGAAATGTTTGACAGATTTATCAGTCGGTTGTCTGCCGTACTGCCGGATACTGTCATTATGGTGATCAGCGGAAATCACGACAGTGCTCCCAGACTGAACTGTTTCCGGAATGTGCTGCAAAAAAACCATATCCATATGGTAGGGCTTCCGCCGCAGAAAGAAAATGAATCTATTCAGAAAGTCGTCTTGAATGATGTTTATGGTTCGGTGAATTTTTATCTGCTGCCTTTTGTAAAGCCCTCAATGATCAGAAATATCGTCGGAACGGACGAAAATGGGAACCTTCTTTCTTATGAAAAATCTTTGAAAAAATTGATTGAAAGAGAAAAAATTGATACTTCTCAAAGAAATGTCATCGTCAGTCATCAGTTTTACTTGCCGGAGGGCAAAAATGCCGGGGACATAGACCGTGCCGATTCCGAAATACGCACAGTCGGCAATATTGATGAAATATCATCGACCGTCATACAAGCGTTTGATTATGCGGCTCTCGGTCATATCCATAAACCGATGAAAGTCGGCAGCGATACCATACGCTATTGCGGAACACCGCTTGCCTGTTCGGTCAGCGAAGCAGGACAGGAAAAAGGTATCATCGTTGTTGATATGAAAGAAAAAAATACACCGCCCAATATAAGAGTGATACCGCTGACACCGCTCAGAAATATCAGAATCATGAAAGGAACAGCAAAAGAGGTTCTGCAAAAGTCCTGTGATGATTATGTGACGGTGATATTGACCGATGAAGAAACCGTCCGTACCGGTGATTTTCAGGAAAAGCTTAAAGCAGCGTTTCCGTATCTGCTTGAAATCAGACGGGAAAATATCCGCAAAGCCGATTACACAGACACTGCTGCCGCAGACAAAACCGCTGACCCGTATGAACTTTGCTGTTCTTTTTTGAAAGAGCTGGACGAAAAAGAAAAGGAAATTTTGCAGGACGTGATTAACTCTGTTTGGGAGGAAGATGTGCAATGAAACCGATTAAAATCAAAATGCAGTCATTCGGGTCTTATGCCAAAGCAACCGAAATTGATTTTCGCCGATTAAATCAAAATTTGTTTCTTGTGACCGGCGATACGGGTGCGGGTAAATCAACTATTTTTGATGCCATTGTATTTGCTCTTTACGGTGAGGCGAGTTCGGATTCCAATAAAAAAGACGGTCTGATTCTTCAAAGTCAATATGCGGATTACTATACCGAGCCCTATGTGGAGCTTACTTTTTCCGAACATAAGGGCGGTGAAGAATCTATATATACCGTCAAAAGAATTCCCAGACATCTCAAATTTCTGACAAGGGGAGCGGGAAAAGGTATTGCCACCAGGGAAGTAACGTCCTCTGTGTCACTGACAATGCCGGACGGCAGCGAATATCCGTCAAAGGAAACGGACAAAAAACTGACAGAGATCGTCGGGCTGAGCAAAAGCCAGTTTATGCAGGTGGCGATGATCGCACAGGGAGAATTTATGGAACTTCTCCGTGCCAAGTCTGACAATAAAAAAGAAATTTTCAGAAAATTGTTCAATACCGAACTTTACCAGAAAATTATTGCTGAGTTTGCGGCGAGAAAAAAAGCCAAAGAAAAAGATATGGCTGTTCTCAAAACAGCGTGCAGTACGGCTGCGGCAGGGGTTGTGATACCCGATCATTATGAAAAAGCAGCCTTAGTAAATGATTTAAAACAAAAATTGGGTCAAGGTCAGACAGGATTCATGGATGAATTTGTATCCGAGCTTCATGTGTTGTGTGACTGGCTTGACAGGGAAACAACATCTTCGCAGGAAAATTACGATATAGTCAGTCAGCGGAAAGATGAAAAAATTAAACAATTGTCTGATGCCCAACATCTGATGAAGTCGTATGAACAGCTTGACAGTGCGGTCAGAGATATTGAAGAATACAAATCAAAAGAAAATGCCATCAGGCAGACCAACGAACTGATTGAAAAACTGGATTCCGCTTATGAGATCCAATCGGTATACAGACTTTATGAACAAGCAGAAGACACGGTTCGTAACATAAAAAACGATCTTGCTGCCAACCGCAGTATTCTGCCCGAATACGAAGAACAAGTCAGACGGGCAAATGCTGCCGAAAAAAATGCCAATCAAGAGTATCACGCTGCCCTGGAACACTATAATGTTACTGATGAGAAAGTTAAGCGTTCGCTGGAAAGTTTTGATAAAATCAGACAATTGAACCGCAAAAAGAAAACAGAACAGTTACGTTTTGACAGCTGTGAAAAATTACTTACCGATAAAAAAGAAGAGATCCATCGTCTTGAACAACAAGAAGCGGCGTATCAAACATTATCCGGGGAATTGTCAGAGGCTTCCAAAGATCTTGCCTTGTGGGAAATGAAAAACGACAATGTTCGCAAAATCAGCAGCGATGTCAACAAACTGATCGATGATCAAAAGGAAACAGAACAGAAGAAAAAAGAATCTGAAAAACTTTCGGAAGAATATCTTCTTGCCAAGGAAACATATAATCGCAAACGCTCGGAATTTGAACATATGCAGCAACTGTTCTTTGATAATCAGGCAGGAATATTGGCACTCACACTTACCGACGGAAAACCTTGTCCTGTCTGCGGTTCGCTCTCTCACCCGTCACCGTTTGTTTTTGACGATGAAAAAGAAGAGGTTTCAGAAGAAACACTCAACGTATTGCATCAGGAAACGGAGCAGTTCCGCACGGTTCAGGAAACACTTTCTTCCTCTTTGCAATCCAAAAATGCCGTGATACAAGAAAGAGAAGCGGCGTTCCGTCAGCAATGGACGGAACTTGTACGGAAATCATCCGAATATATAGAGGGACTTTCCGACAACATCAGTGTGCAGGATTTTTGTACCGTTGTATCGGATAGTAAGGCGGCTTTGCAGTCAGAGGGGAAAGATTTTAAAGAACGTGTCCGTAAGTATGAAAAGGCACAGGATTTTTTGAAATCTGCCGAAACAAATAAAAAACAGCTCCGTGAATCTTATGAGGAGATTCGTCAGCAGCTTTCCGAAACGACAGCGGCACTGGAAGCAATCAAGGCAGAAATTTCCACTCGTTCTTTGACAGCAGAATATGAAACCGAGGAAATGGCTCAATCGGAACTCCGGAAAGCAGCCGCAGTGCGTGATCAAAAGCAGAAGGAACATCAGCGTTTGTATAACGAGGCGGTGAATGATAAGAAAAAGCGGGATCAGACAGAGGCTCGGATTCAGAAACTGCAAAATGACCTCCCGGCTCAATTGAAACAGATGCAGAACTATCAACAGTCGTATCAGGATATTCTTGCCGAAAAGAATTTGTCATCGGAAGAATGGCAGCATCTCACACAAAAATACCCCCGTGAAAAAATAGCCGTATATCGAAAAAAAGTCAAAGAGTATGAAAACAAAAAAGCCGCCGCAGACACCAAGAAAGAAACTGCTGAAAAATCCATAAGCGGCAAGCCTCGTCCCGATTTGAAAGTGATTGAGAAGGAAGTACAGGAAATCAAAAGTAAATTCGGAACGATGGCACAATCACTGCAAACATATAAAAGTCTTTCGGGAACAGACAGGGGTATCTGCACGATGCTTTCGGAAAAATCCGAAGAACATCGGAAAGTGTCCGAGGAATACACCAGGCTGAATGCACTGTATCAGTTAGTGTCGGGAAATATCAGCGGTTCAAGAATGGATCTGGAAACCTTTGTACAGCGTTATTATCTTGGCAGGATTCTGCAATCTGCCAATCAGCGTTTTCTGGAAATGTCGGCAGGCAATTTTGAACTGCGTATGTATCCGGCTGACAAGGCAGGGGAGGGAAAAAATCACGGTCTTGACCTGATGGTATACTCCAATGTCACGGGAAAAGAACGAGAAGTGCGAAGTCTTTCGGGCGGCGAATCTTTTATGGCGGCACTTTCTCTGGCACTCGGAACAGCCGATCAGATAGGGGAGAACAGCTCGGCTGTCAATCTGGATATGATGTTTATTGATGAAGGTTTCGGTTCGCTCGATGAACATTCACGCAACAAAGCGGTTCGTGTTCTGCGTGATATGGCGGAGGGGTCTAAATTGATCGGCATCATCTCTCACGTCAGCGAGTTGAAACAGGAAATTGACAACAGACTGATTGTTTCCAAAGATCGAAACGGCAGCCGTGCCTGCTGGCAGATCAGCTGAGAAAAACAACCCATCTCCTGCAAAAAAAATGATGGTTTGCAGGCGGTGGGTTGGATCGTATGAGTATTAAATTTCATCGGTTTCCTCGTCTTTTACGACTTTTGCTTTTGTTTTGGAATAAAGGATGACCGTGTCACCTTGTAAAAGAATGAGATTACCGTTAGGAATCAGCGTCTTTCCATTGCGTTTGATCATAATGATAAAGGTCTGGCGTGATATATCGAGTTCTTTGATTCTGAGCCCTCTCCATGGGTGGTTTTCTTTGAGCATTACTTCTTTCAGATAGATCGGTTTGTCACCTTTGAGTGATTCCGCACCGAAAACAATTTTGTCACCCGAACAGATTTTGACATTGCCGCGTGGAATAATAGTTTCGTTATTTCGCTGAATAACGGCGATGATGACACCTTTCGGAAGTCCCAGATCCATAATTTTTCTGCCTATCCATTTGTCGCCGTCTTTGATTTCGATTTTAATAAAGTGGACGTCTTCTTCGGTGGAGTTGCCGATTTTTTGAAAGCGTGAGTACTGCTCAACAAAGCCTGCCGAAATAATACCGGTCGGAATGGCTACCATACCTACGCCTAAAAATGCAATGACAATCCCCATTGTTTTTCCGGCAGTTGTGATAGGGTATATGTCACCGTAACCTACCGTAAGCAGTGTTGATGCAGCCCACCATATTCCCGAAAAGGCATTTTGAAATACATCGGGCTGCATAGGGTTTTCAATACTGTACATACATAAACTGGACGCAAGCATCAGTATCAGTATGATAAATACCGATGACATCAGCTGTTGTTTTTTTCGCTGAAGAATTTCTGTTATGACGTTCAGTGAATCATAATACGCATTGATACGGAACAGCCTGAGGATTCGTGCCACACGGAACATTCGGAACACCGCCGCACCCATCGGAAAGAATATGGGCATATAGTAGGGAAGAAATGAAAGCAGATCGACAATTCCGGTGAATGAAAAAACGTATTTCAGAATGGATTTGATTTCGTTATGATAGGGATACAGACAGTTGGCTGTGTACAATCGAAGAAGATAATCGATCAGGAAGAATGTTACGGTAGCTCCCTCCAGATAATCAAATATCTCTCCGTATTGAAACTGCAGCTCGTTGTAAGTATTGAGTATAATGACCAATAAATTAACGATAAGAGCTACTGTACTGATAATGTCGTACATCTGGTTGATTAAGTCGTCAACTACTCCCACCGAAATCATTTTGAATATTCGCCGTCGGAATTGTTCATATTGGGGGATATTTGGTTCATTATCAGGATAGTATTGATCCGGATCAATATCGGGTGCAGCAGTAGGTTTTTGATCGTCCGTCATAATAAAGCCTCCGTAAAATAAAAATGACACTTATTATCATTGGTACTATTATACACCATTTTTTTCTTTTAGTCATTGATTTTCAAATTTTATTTTTAATGTTTTTGGTTGAATTATAATAATATTTGTTATATTATTAAGTATGGTATTCATAACATGATAGCAGACGACATTGATCAATATCGTTTGCGATACCTATACAAAAACTGAAAGGATTGTCTTATGAAGGTCATTGTTGTTGGCTGCGGAAAAATCGGCACAGCGTTGGTTGCCGGTCTTGCAGAAGAAGGACACGATGTAGTGGCTGTTGATACTGATCCGCAGGTGATTGAAGAAATTACTAATATTTATGATGTTATGGGCGTATGTGGAAGCGGGACCGATTATGATACGCTTCTGGAAGCGGATGTTCAGAATACGGATTTGATGGTGGCAGTGACGGCTCTTGATGAACTGAATATGCTCAGCTGTTATATCGGGGGAAAAATGGGTGCTGCACATACGATTGCCAGAATTCGCCGTCCGGAATACAATATCGGTATTTTGCCGCAGCATTTAGGATTATCTATGTCGATTAATCCCGAACAACTCGCTGCAAAAAAAATCTATAATATTTTGCAGCTGCCATTCGCCGTGAAAACAGAAATGTTTTCACAAAAGAGCTTTGAAATTGTGGAGATGATTTTAAAAGAAGACTCTAAATTGGTCGGTGTGCATCTGAAAGAGATACGAAGTAAATTTAAACAGAATTTTTTGGTATGTGCTGTTCAAAGAGGAGAAACGGTATGTATCCCAGACGGCGATTTTATATTGTGTCAGGGGGATAAGATCGGTCTGGTTGCTGCTCCGTCCGAAATTAATAAACTGATGCGTGCATTGGGAGTTCTCGGAAAGCAGGCAAGAAATGTAATGATTCTTGGCGGCAGCAGAGTAGCCTATTATTTGGCAAAAATGCTTTCTTCGTGGAGTTTCAGCGTTAAAATTATTGATCAGGATAGAAATGTTTGTACAGAATTGTCAAAAGTCCTTCCGCCCAAAACGGTGATTATTCATGGTGACGGAGCAAGACAAGAACTTCTGAAGGAGGAAGGCATCGAAATGATGGATGCCTTTGTTTCTTTGACAGGAATGGACGAGGAAAATATCCTGATTTCGATATTTGCAGCTGTCAGTAAAGTGCCAAAAGTGATTGCCAAAGTAAATCGGCCCGAATTGATTAGTATGGCACAAAAATTAGGATTGGATTGCATTATTTCACCAAGAAAAATTGTTTCAGATGTTGTTTTGCGATACGCAAGAGCTTTGGAAAATTCTAAAGGAAGCAACGTGGAAACCCTTTATAAAATTATGGATGGAAAAGCCGAAGTTTTGGAATTTAACGTCAGCAGCGATTTTGAAGGAAAAAATATTCCGCTGAAAGATTTGACATTAAAAGAAAATATTTTGATTGGAGGTATCTATCACGGGAAAAAGGTGATTATACCTTCCGGCTTTGATCAGATTATGGCAGGGGATAAGGTGATTGTCATATCTTCGGGTTGGCATTTAAATGATTTATCGGATATTTTGCAAACCAAAGGAGTTAAGTATGAATAGACGTATAGTAATATACATGGTAGGACAAATTATGCGTTTGGAGTCTGCTTTATTATTGCTGCCGATGGCAGTGGCAATCACTTATAGGGAGTTTCACGGAATAGCAGCTTTTGGATTTACCGCCGCAGTTGCTTTTTTGATTGGGATGACATTGATCGGTATGACAAAAAAACATGACAAAGTGATGTTTGCAAGAGAAGGTTTCTCTATTGTGACCTTGGCATGGATATTGCTGTCTTTGGTAGGAGCTTTGCCATTTTATTTAAGCGGAGAGATACCGAATTTTTGCAATGCTTTTTTTGAAACGGTGAGTGGGTTTACCACAACAGGAGCATCGATACTGGATAATGTAGAAGTGATGAGCAAAGGAATGTTGTTTTGGCGAAGTTTTACACATTGGATCGGCGGTATGGGAATATTAGTTCTGATGATGGCGATTATTCCTACGGAATCAGGACGCTCTATGCATATGATGAGAGCAGAAATGCCGGGACCTGTTGTCGGAAAATTAGTGCCGAAAATACGGGATACAGCAAAAATTTTGTATATTATTTATTTGGTACTGACAGCGATTGAATTTGTCTTTTTACTGATAGGAGGTATGCCGGTATTTGATAGTTTAGTACATACTCTGGGTACTGCCGGAACGGGAGGCTTTGGGATTAAAGCGGATTCTATTGCTTCATACAGTCCGTATTTGCAGTGGGTTATTGCTGTTTTTATGGTAGTATTTTCTGTTAATTTTAATTTATTTTATTTGTTACTGCTTAAACGTTTTGAACTTGTTTTGAAAAATACAGAATTATGGTTTTTTATCACCGTGATAGCCATTTCAACACTGATGATCAGCTTTAGCATTATGCCAATATATGGTAATTACGGAGATTCATTGCGATATTCGTTTTTTCAAGTCAGTTCTGTGATTTCTACAACCGGTTATTCCACAGCGGATTTTAATATGTGGCCCTCTTTAGCGAAGAATATCCTTTTCATACTGATGTTTGTGGGGGGATGTGCAGGCTCAACCGCAGGCGGTATCAAAATATCCAGAATTATCATTATGCTGAAAGCTGTATATAACAATATTAAGCAGCAATATCATTCCCGTTCTGTCAGTACTGTGAGTATTGACGGAAAAGCTTTAGATCAGATGACACTGAGCAGAGTAACCAACTATTTTATTGTATATATGCTTTTGAATGTGGCAGTATTTTTGCTAATATCATTTGAACAGTGGGATTTTGAAACAAATTTGACGGCAACTGTCAGTTGTATTAATAATGTGGGACCGGGTTTTAGTAAGGTGGGACCTGCCGGAAGTTATTCCGGATATTCGGATTTTTCTACGATTGTTCTTTCTCTTGCGATGCTTTTTGGAAGATTAGAAATTTTTCCGATATTATTAGCGATCAATCCGGGAAACTGGATCAGACCAAGAAAATTACGTTAAAGGAGGAAACAGATGATGGCTGCATTTTCGGGATGTGAAAGCTGCGTAAATTATGTTTTTAATGAATATATGGAATACTATGAATGTCTTGTGAACCTTGATGAAGACGAATTTGCAAAGTTCCTGACGGGTTCACTTGAAAGCTGCCCGTATTACAGCCGTGATGATGAATACAGAATTGTCAGAAAACAAAATTAAGGAGAATCAAAAATGAAATTTATAATCAATATGATATATGGCTGTATTATAGGAGTGGCAAATATCATTCCGGGTGTGAGCGGCGGCACGATGGCGGTAATGCTGAATATCTATGATAAGCTGATCGATTCGGTGACGGGAGTCAGAAAACATTTTAAAGAAAGTGTATTGTTTTTGCTGCCGGTACTGCTGGGCGGCGGTGCAGGGATTTTGCTGTTTGCAAAACTGCTGAAATATCTTTTGGCGGAATTTCCTATGCCGACATTTTTTTTCTTCGGCGGATTAATCATAGGAAGTCTGCCGATGATTACAAGAAAAGCATTGGAAACAAAATTCAAACCGGTATCGCTTATTCCCTGTATCGTTTTCTTTGGTGCAATGATAGCCCTTGCGTTTGTCAGTACATCGGAGGGGGAAAGTTCGGCAATCCTTCTTGAGCTGAATTTTATTAACTGGTTCTATCTTTTCTTCGGCTCGGCACTTGCTGCGATGTGTATGATCATACCGGGGGTGAGTGGTTCTATGATATTGATGATTATCGGTCTTTATTCAACGGTGATGACCTCCATTGCAGATATAACCCACGATTTTGTACACAGCTGTCTGATACTTCTTCCCGTAGGACTGGGAGTGTTGGTAGGAATACTCGGCGGAGCAAAACTGATTGACATTTGTATTAAAAAATTTCCTCAGATGACCTTTTTCGGCATTATCGGACTGATGGCAGGTTCACTTTTTTCCATTTATAATCATTCCGGCTTTGCTCTGAATGTTCAGGGATATATCGCATTGGCAGCTTTTGCGGCAGGTTTTGCCGTTGCCTATATTTTCGGCAGTGAAAAACTCAAAGCTGCTATCGAAGCAAAAAAATCGTCCGCCGGTTCTCATTCTGAAAATCAATAAAATGGCTCATCGGAGAAAAAAGTTTTTTCTTTTTTCTCCGATTTTTTGAAACATATTTTGGTTCACTGCATAATATATTAGAGTAAGAGGAAACGAAAAACGGCTGTGTAAAGCGATTTTTTTAAATTGAAAAATAAACGGAAAAATTTTTAAAAAAAATTAAAAAAAACTCTTGACATTTGCAATGATATGGTGTATTATAATATACGTCGCTGAGAGATACATCAGAAACCGATAACCAAGCGGTTCAGAAAATCTCAATGCTGATGTGGGAGCATAGCTCAGCTGGGAGAGCATCTGCCTTACAAGCAGAGGGTCATAGGTTCGAGCCCTATTGTTCCCACCACACGGTCCGG
>CACYDP010000136.1 GCA_902773135.1 uncultured Ruminococcus sp. | reverse complement strand
TTTATCATTAGCTTTTCGCCGTTAAGTTTCTTTTTGTATATCACAACCGCAACTCCTGAAAGCAGTATTGCGATAATGCCGAAGGGAAGTAGGAAGATGATTGGATCGCCGCCGGCTGAGGGCATCTCGATGGGAGGAGCCACACTGTATGTGTTTGTAACCGTCAGTGTTGGGTTGTCAACGTCAGCGCTTACACCATCCGCTTCATTGTAGCTAACGAGAAAATGTTCACTAAAACTGTCACCTGCACTAAGTGCTTTACTTTCGCTATTCAGCTCAACGATTCTGTAACTGTAAAGTTCATCACGGTCATTATACTTATCAAGATTCTCAATAGTTTTAGTCCAAGTAGTCTCATTTTCTACCGAGTCGATTACTATAGCTTCACCAACAGGAACCCATGTTGAAGCGTCGGACGGTGTCGTTGTCCTTTGCAGCTGAACCTTTATACTGTTCGGTAAAGTAACACTTTCGTCACTTCCGTAATCACCGCTCCATATCTTTTGCAAAGTAAGTGAAATAACAGGAACTTTCTGGTTCGTAATTGTAACCGTATCAATGGCATTATCAGGTGTAGTACCTAAAACATACTTGGTGTCAACTTCTTTTTTTATGGCATCGCTATAGGTTGTGTCTTTACACTTGTAACCATCTTGTGTTTTTTCAGCAACCGTATAAGTCGTTCCTAGCGGCAAACCGTCAAGTATAATATCCTCGCCCTGCTTGACATTTACTTTAAGAGTATATTTCTCTCCATCTCTTGTCCAAGGCACACGCACAGATTCACCGGTATAACTTCCCCCATCTGCTGCAACATGGGAACCTACTGCATAGTCACCTATTGCTACATTTGTATTAGTACAAGTAACTACAAACGTAAACTCTGTATTATCGTCAGAAACCTCCTCGTTATCTTCATCAACTACACTCTTGCTGAGTTTAATTGCACCTGTGTTGAGTGTGTTCCATGCTTCAGCTGTGATATCTTCAGTCATTTCTCCTTTAAGATTTTGAGAAGATACGGAATCAAGCATATACTTATCGTCTTCTGTTTCGGTAATCTCGTATTTTGTACCCACTGGAATATTTTTTATCTGTATATATTGCTGTGGCTGTAGAGTAAATGTAACTGTGTGGTTTCTTAAATCATAACCTGTGAATTTTTCAGCAGTAGTTTCACCATTAAAATAATACTCTATTTCTCTTACATCTATATACTGATCACCATCTTCCGAGCCGAATACATTTGAGAATTTAACTGTAAATGTAAACGAGTTGCTATTATCTGAACCGGTTGAGAGATACTTACAAATTTTCAGATCATACGCATTTGGTGCATTGACAAATACCTGTCTTAGAGCAACATTCTTGTTGGATGCATCTGTCGGGTCAGCAAGATTGTATTCCGTTACTATACCTTCCGCCGTTGTTGAGGACTGAAGATTAATAATAGAGTTCGCACTGTAATTGATTAATCCGTCTTTGAATGTATAGCTCTCTCCTGATTTTTTGCCGTACATATTCTCAACATGAGCAATGCTTGCGGAAGAAACATCGTCGCCGTTATACATACCCGAATACAACGGTCTGATCGTTTCATCTGATGTATCCGTGGATTTTGTATATGTGGTATAATATTTGCTGACAGTTCTTCCTGTCGAATCTTTATAACTACTTGTTCTTGAACTCTCGCTAGGCGCAGACAAGTTATCAAGCTGAGTCACTCTCATTGAACTTGATGCCTCAAACTGTTTACTGATTGTTGCCATCTCACCGTACTGAAGCGATACAATACCTGCATCATTATCATCATTATCAAGTTTTCTTGTATCATACATGATTGGCACTGCAGCTCCACTGCTCTTAGCAAACATATCAAGTATTCTGTAGGTTACACCTCGATTATTTGTCCCGTCCGACACGAGCGATTGATATCCACTTGTACTGCCAATGAAGTTGTAGGTGTGGGTATCAGGAACTTCGACCTGACTTAATTTCGTTGTGCGATTTGTACTTGGTTCATTGTTTTCACGAGAATATTCGTTAATTGTCGGTGCCCTATATCCGCTTCCTACAACATTTGTTGTTCCATCATTTTCAACTTTATAGTTAAAAACATCGTAATCAGATACATACTTTGTTGCATCAAGGAATCCGGGATTGATATTACTGAAATCTGTATCTTCCTGAATGTCAAGTGTTGTCAGGTTTGTCGGCAGGTTAAACATACAATAAAGGTTGGAATTCAACATTCCTCGTTCCATATAGAACATTGTTATAGTATGTTTGCCTGTAGTAGTTCTGCTTGCCCATTCCGAAGTGTCAAAGCTAACTTTTTTCTGTGGTTTTGTACCGGTTATTGCTACTGAATCGCTCGCCTTACCTACTGCACTTATCCATGTCGTTTTTGTGTTGAAGTTTATCTCGCCAACAGCATTTTTATGGTCACCGCCCATGTCGAGAATCAACTTACCATCAAGAAATACCCACACGTCATCATCACCTTGGAAAGTAAACGTTACAGGCGTTCCATCTTCATTACCATTAATCGTTCCGTTTTCGGGCAGATAAAAATCAATATTATATCTTATACCGTAACCGTAATGTAAGTCATCTCTGTCGTAGCTGTTTCCTGTTACAGGATCATTAAACGGAAACAATCCATATTGTTGACCGGTAGAATCCACACTGCTTGCACCATGTGTTCCATAATTATCATACACCATATATTGGTAATTTCCATCGGTATAAGCTTCATTATGTTTTTCAAGCAAGTAATTTCCTTCTTCTCCGGTTACCCTAATACTGTATTTTTTTGAATCAAAGACATAGTATTTGCCTTCATATTGTTTACTACTATCGGTAAGCAAATGATCAGATGATTCATCTGTAAACTTAACGTCAGAAGCCGGTATCTCAAAAAACGGAAAGTCAAGATCTTCATATGTTTTAAGATACTGGCTCATATTTACTGATGTACCGGTTTGTGATGGTGTTACATTTGTAGTATTCCACCACTCTTTATCAAAGTAAGGTATAGAAACTTGAGCCTGACCGTTTACCTTTGGCGCCATCAAATTTCCGTTTGCTGTTCCATCGGAAAGTTCATCCGCAACCAACCCCTGTGCAACTGCATTATACGGAGTAGATGAACCCGGCTGCTGGCTTTCATCTCTAAACGCAAGGTTAGCAGCCCATTTAAAATTTGTCAACACATCACCGAAACCAAAGTTCATGTAATATCCATTAGTTTGTCCCGGATTAATATAGTACTGTTCGCTGCCCAGGTTATGACCCGCACGCTGTTTATTTGCATGAGTTTCACTATATGCCTTTGTGCTATTGTTAGCATAATCATTATTATATTGATAACCGTAAAAATCGCTTCCATCATACAGCGGCAACCAAAACTGACCCAAATACATAGGATATGTGGTGCTGCCATAAGCGGATTTGCTAAGTGCCTCGTTAATCGCTAAATAAGGTCTTTTGGAATTTGCATCTGGTTTTCCCGTCACATTATATTTTATATCGTCAGCGCCATCACCGGATGGTTGATATCCGTGAGCTGTAGTATAGCTATAATTGAATTGGTCATACTGATAATCAAAAAAATCCGCTTTTACTGTCATGTATTTCTGACCATTCAATACATTATCTGTACTTTGAAGAGAACGCACACCCGAAACGCTTGCAACATTACCTGTAATAACAACAAGGTTTTTGCTGCTGTCAGACCAATAGAGATTATATGTATCGCCATTTGATATTACGCTGAATATTGTATTTGCCGGCACAGATACAGACGTTGTTGTCACATACGAAGCATTACCATTCGTTGTAACCGGCTTGACTGCATACTCTGTATCTCCGACTTTAACTTTAATGTTGTCTGCTCCTATTGAAGTCGGAAAACTTGTACTGTCAAGATACAGCCACTTTGAACTTATTTCCGAAAAGTCCGCAAGGTCTTTGTCGTAATAGCACAATGTCTTTTTATCTCCGTAATTCAGAGCCGAATTTTCACTTTGAAACTGTGTTATACCATAGAAAAAAGTATTATCGAGTATCTTTGTTCCATCATCATAAAAATCATACGTTTTTAATGAAACATTGTCAGCACTTCGTATAATTTCCACTTTAGAACATGGTTTCTGACCGGTTGTAACAGATGGAATTGTAGTTTCATCTCCCAAATAGCCTGTACTGTGTGCATTTACTGTAACATTTTGAGAGGATATTAGCGTTCCCAATTCATCAGTGTACTTAATAGTAAAACCAACATTAGAATCAGTCATATTACTGATTTTAAATGTTTTTCCTGCATAGTCAACAGGCGGAGTCCAATTTTCATCTTTCCAAGTTCCGACATAGCCGTGATATTCACCGCCATTAAGGTATATAAGCTGATTAGCCGCAACCTTTACACCATCTCTGCGAACTGTACGGTAGTAACCCTTCTGATTTCCTTTATATGGAGAAAAACTTATATATTTTCCTGCATCCGATGCTGGCAGAGTAACCATGAATATAGCACCATTTTTTTCGGAAGAATAGTTTGTTTTTGTCATTTGATCACTGTAACTCACATATGTATTACCTTCATCCGATGTATCCTCAGTGCTATCTAAGCTATAATAAACTGTTGTCATATCTTTCGACCAACCTTTATCAGGATAACTCACAACACCGGTAGCAAAATATACTATAATATCGTCATCAGCCGCATCAGCTCTGGTATTCGTCCAGATATTACTCGGGAACACGCTCAATATAAGCATAAGAATGACAAGCACCGCCGTGCCTGCCCTAAACCTTTTCTTC
>CACYDP010000135.1 GCA_902773135.1 uncultured Ruminococcus sp. | reverse complement strand
ACTCTAACTATGTTATAGTATATTATAGAATCATCAAAATGACTTTCAATAGTTTTATAGTCACGGAGGAAAAATGTCAAATTCATTTTCAGAAAGCGAAAAAGCAGAAATAAGGGAAAAATTGATCAACTATGGTTATGAAATGCTCAGACAGGGTGGATGGAAACAGCTGAATATTGATATTCTGACAAAAAAATGCTATATATCAAAAGGCAGCTTTTATCGCTTTTTTTCGGGCAAGACAGAGTTTCTGTATCACATTATGAAACTAAAACGGGAGCAGTCAAAGGAAAAACTAACGGAATTCTTGTCGGTAGACGGCAAATTATCGTTTGAAGGACTGACGAATTATCTGAAATGGTTGTGCAATGAAAATCCGAATGTATTTGCATATCTGAATGAGCAGGAAACGAAAAAAGTATTATCGCAGTGGCCTGAAAGCTATCTTGAAAATCCTGATAATGACAAGAATACTGTTAACTGGCTTATTTCGTATCTTGAAAAACCAAAAGAAAACAGTGATATGCTGTTATTTTGTAATTATTTAAAACTGACAGCATGGGCATTGAACGGCAAATATTTATTACTGGAAGGGTCATTTGACAACTTGATTGACGAATTGATCATCAGTGCCTGCGATTGTATTTCGGAAAAATGAGGGACACATATATGAGTAACAGCTCAAAAATAAAATATACTGATTTTACGATGATCGAAAACGGTTTTGTTGGGCATATGGCTGAATCTGAAAGATATAGAACGGATAAAGCAGTTATCGTTATTATGGGCGGAGAGAAAAGTGTTCTGCCCGGAATCAAAATAGCCGAACGTTTTGCCGATTTCGGAATCACAGGGTTATCAGTTTCTTTATTCGGTGCGGAAGGTCTTCCTGATGCGTTTTCGGCAATACCGATTGATATTCTTGAATCTGCGGTGAATTTTCTTCGGAATGAAAAGAGGATAAAAAGTATCAGTATCTATGGTATGTCGATGGGTTCAATATTTGCTGCATTGACTGCTGAATATGTCGGAGGTATTGATAATCTTATACTCTGCTCACCTTCCCACGTGCCGTTTGAAGGTTCTGAAAAAGATAAAAAAACAATGACCGGTCATTCTGTTGCAGTTTGGCGAGGCAGAGAGCTTACATTTGTTTCTCCGGATTTTTCAGTGGGTAAGATGGGAAAATATGTTTTTGACAAGGAAGCAGGAAGGAAAGTAACAAGGATGTGGATCGCTTACCGAAATGCATATCTTGATAAGAAAAATGAGAGCAAAGCTGCATTGCATCTTGAAAAAACCGGTGCAAGGATTCTTCTTGTTGCCGGAACAGGTGACGAAGCGTGGCCGTCCGATTATTCTGCAAAATACATTAAACAGAAACTGGATGAAGTAAATTATCCGAAAGAATATAAGCTGCTATTATACCCGAATGCAAGTCATCTGATCGGTGTAATGCCGAATAAGAAACGCAATAAGTGGTTTTATCGTATCCTTCCGTTGATAGGACTGATGTATAGAAGCATAAAAGACTATCCCTCGGAATGTATGAAGGCACTGGAGCAGTCCGAAAAAGAAATTATGGATTGGATTCTGAGATCATAGTCCTGTGCAATACTGGTACGGAGAGAAAGAAAAAGCTCAGAAAAAACAATATTGCCTACATTCGGCAGATCTTTCCAGATACGCAGTTTGTCGAAAACAAAGGTATGGGTCATGAAAAATACTTTACCCCTTATCCGAAGGAATTTTGCAAACATCTAATGGATTTCATTGAACAACAGGAGTAATCAAAATGAAAGATATGTATGAAACAAAAATATCAGACGCAAGGTGGATTGCTTATGACATTCCGGGAAATATAGGCTGGACTCTTTATATTGTATGTTTAGTGCTGTGTTTCAGAAATGGAATGGATATATTTTCTGTGGTTGCGGCGATTCCTGCCATACTGATGCTGATTGCTATTGCAGAACTGGTCAGCGAACGTATCGCCGGATTAGATCGTACCCTTCCGAAAATCAGGCTGTACAGAGGATTTGGTGTATTAACACTGGGCGGGCTTGCAGGTATTCTGATTTCCGTTGTCGGACTTTTTATATATTCGGACAAAATTCTGATGGTATTGATGCTTGCCGGATCGGTACTGTGTGCAGTTTTTGCGGAACTGATTCTTGCAGGATATAAAAAGCAGCAGAAATAAACATTATTTCCATTCGTCCAGAAACTGAATGATCTCCTTTATGCTCTCATAACGTGCAGAATCGCATGCCTGAGGATTTTCAACCTCAGCTTTCAGCATAGACTGCATTTTCTTTTTTCTGTCGGGTGCGGCATCCAGATCAATACCGATAATATGACTGCCTTTTTCATAGATAACAGATTTGAATCTTTTCGTTTTTCCTCCCTTGCGGATCAGCTTTTCCATTCTTGGGACAGCTGTATCTGACGGCCAGCAATCATCATAACCGGGAGAAAGCAGGAGAATGTCGGCAGTGATGTTTTCGACTCTGATCCTTGCTTTTTCGTTTTCGGTACAGCTGTCATAACCAAAACGCATGATCTGCTTAAAAGTATATTCTGATCTGATAAGCTTTATCACGCCGGATATCAGATTATGGTGCAGGATCTCAACAGGAAGATACGGCAGGTCTTTTCCTTTGTAAGTCAGCGAAGAAAAATTCTGCGGTTTCGTGATACCCTTGACCCCTTCGGTAACATAGTCATACGGTGATGAAGCAATAACGACCTCAATGTCAGGAATTACACTTGCACAAAGCAAAACATATCTTGCACCGAAGGATAAACCATACATTGCAAAACGGTCATAACCTTCCCTTTTTAATAGTGAAATAGCTCTTTCGGCATATTCCACAGGGACTTGTATCGGATCTTTTGGCATTTCATCATCCCATAAGGAATTAGCTATCATCATTACTGAATATCCTGCCTTGTGGATAAACCCGAATAGTCTGACTGCATTTTCTTCCGCAGTACCTGTTCCGGGCATAACTATGACAACCTTGTCCTTGTGTGTGGTTCCTTCAAACCATCTTCCACAGAAGCCGTCCGCTTTAATTGAATATCTTTTTTTCATCCAAAATCTCTCCTTTGTCTATCATAACATAACATTTGTTATGTTTTGTTATGTAAAAGAGGCTGTCAGTATGACAACCTCTCAATTACCTTCATTCAGTTTTCTGATCAATTCCGAAAATCCTGCATCTGCATAGCAGGCCATATATTTTGCCAATCTGATCGACTCCTCAACGGAATAGTTACCGTGTATGATCTCCAGATATACCTGAAGACGCATACCTACGATAATTTTAATTAAATCAGGATCTGCTCTGCCGGGTGCATATTTTTCAAAAAAATCTGTGTTGACCTTTTCAACCATGGCTCTGTACTCATCAAAGAAACCCTCATACTTTGTTCCTGTGGATTTCTCAAGGATCAGGATACATTCTTCACGATATGTTATCAAAAACCGCATAATTTTTTCTTCGTTTTCCACCGAGGTACTTAAATCAGCAGTTTCCTTTCGGATAGAAGACTGTATCAACTCATGGTACAAGGTCAACGGCTTTTCGATGATACTGCCAAAAAGGTCCTCCTTGTTATTAAAGAAGAAATACAGTGCCCCTGTGGTAACACCTGCTTTGGAGCAGATCCTGCGTAGTGAGGCATTTCTGAATCCATGCAGGAGAAATTCCTCTTTACCAGAGTTCAGAAGCTTTTCCTTTACACTTATATCTTGAACTGACATCTTCAAACCCCGTTTACAGATAATTCTTATGGTTATTATAACATAACACTTGTTATGTGTCAATAAAATTATAAATGAAAGAAGGCAGATAATTATGACCTCAATAAGAGGAAAAATATTCAGCTTAATGACTGCTGCACAAAATGTCAATCCGTCAGCACATCCTGATGCTGTGGAGAAAATGAAAAAAATGGCGGCTAAATATATGGATGTTAAGCTGCCGAAGGGATATGTATTTCAAAAGAAAACCACTCCGAACGGCACTTCGTATCATGTTATACAAAGGAGTGACCGCAGAGATGCAGAAAAGCTTCTGTATTATATCCACGGTGGGTGCTATATAGCCGGTCTTACCAATAACTACCATTCTTTTGTCAGAGATTTTTGCGATATAGAGGAAGGTATTACCGTTGTTTTGCTGGATTATAAAACTGCTCCCGAATATAAGTATCCGGTTCAGCTTGATGAAGCCGAAGATCTATGGAATGAGTTGACAGAAAGACAGGGGTATCAGCCGAAAGATATTATGATCGGCGGAGATTCCTCGGGAGGAAACCTTGCCCTCGCTCTGATGCTGAAAATCCGTGATAAAGGAAAAAAGATGCCTTCCGGAGCGTTTCTGTTGTCACCGTGGACAGATATGACTATGTCGGGAAAAAGCTACGTACAGAATTATCGGAAAGATGTAGAGATCGGGGAAAGAAAAACAGCCTTGACAGAGGAAAAACGAAAAATGCTGATGAAGAGCGATATATACAGCTTTATCGGAAATGCCGACAGAACATTGCCGTATCTATCGCCGCTTTTTGCGTCTTACGAGGGTTTCCCTCCAATGTTTTTCGCAGTCGGTGAAAGTGAGATGCTTCTTGATGATACTTTGGGTGTAGTAAAAAAGTTAGAAAATGCCAATATACCTGTTATATGCGATAGAAAACCGGATATGTTTCATTCGTATGTGCTGTATAAGAATATGATGCCGGAGAGTAAAAGCTCATTTATAAGGATAAAACGATTTGTCCGGGAAAACCTTGATATATAAGACAAATAAAACACTATACACAAATGTCGAATATCTAAATCAAGCCTTCCTTTGAGGTAGGCAGTATAGATGTTTTCTGTTGACATTTACTGAAAAAAGTTATATAATTTTAACAGTGATTAGTTCAATTTGACAAATTTTGTGGAAGTAGAGATGATACCCGATGAAACAACATAAATTCTGGGCAATAGCAGCCCTTGCTTGTATGTTGATGGCAGTAATCACAGGCTATATGCACAAATAATAGGAGGTTATTATTATGACAACGTTAAGCAAAACACTTCTGACATTCTTAGGAGGAGTATTACTCGGCACAGCAGGCATCAAACTGCTTTCGAGCAGGGATGCCAAAAAGGTTTACACATATTGTACGGCAGCTACCCTCAGAGCAAAGGACAGTATTGTAAAAACTGCAACCACCATTCAGGAAAATGCTGAGGATATTTTGGCAGAGGCAAAGCAGATCAATGCAGAACTTGAAAAAGGAGAAACAGCAGTCTGCGAGGTTGAATTGGAAGATAATTTCAATGATGATGAACAGATTAGCGAAGAATAACGATTCGTTTCTGTGGTGACTCAAAATGAAATATCAGATAAAACATGAAATACGGGGTCGTATACGGCTGCATATTTTGCAAAAGCTCAGTGGGATAGAGCTTGATAAGCTTTATTGCAGCCTGTCAGAAAAACAGTTTATCAAACATTGCAAGGTGTATGCTCCTACCAATGATCTGATGCTGGAATACACCTGCGACAGAAAAATTGTTCTGAGGCTTTTAACAGATTTACGTACAAATGATATTATTGTTTCAGAAAGCTCTCTTGCAGCGGTGACGGCTTCGAGAGAATTGAACGCTGAATATAAAAGTAAACTGCTCCGAAAGGCTGCATCTCATGCTATAAACAAAATAGTGTTGCCGCTTCAGATACGTGTTATTATTTTAGCAGTAAAAACGGCTCGCTTTGTGTGGACGGCTCTTCGGTGTCTTGCCAAAGGTAAATTAGAGGTTTCTGTTTTAGATGCAACGGCTATTACCGTTTCTATGCTCAGACGGGACTATAATACAGCCGGCTCTGTAATGTTTCTGTTGGATATCGGAGAAATATTGGAGGACTGGACACACAAAAAATCTGTCAGTGATCTGGCAGGCAGTATGTCGCTGAATGTGGGTAAGGTATGGCTGAAAACAGGAGATCAGTCCGTTCTGATTGATGCTGCCGATATTAAAGAAGGCAATGAGATTATAGTTCGCACCGGAAGTATGATTCCATTTGACGGTATCGTTACATCAGGTGACGCTATGGTAAATCAGGCTTCACTGACTGGTGAGAGCACCCCTGTCCATAAAAATGCCGAAAGCACAGTTTACGCCGGAACAGTTATTGAAGAGGGAGAACTGACTGTGTGTGTAAAAAATGCTGTCGGTTCTACCAGATATGAAAAAATTGTGTCTATGATCGAAGATACAGAAAAACTGAAATCTGAGGTAGAAAGCAAGGCGGAGCATCTTGCGGACAGGCTTGTACCATATACCTTTTTCGGTACTCTGCTTGTCTGGTTCATCACCAGAAATATAACAAAGGCACTATCTGTTCTGATGGTGGATTTCTCCTGTGCGTTAAAGCTCGCAATGCCCGTTACGGTTCTGTCAGCTATAAGAGAAGCCAATCATTATGGTATAACCGTCAAGGGCGGAAAGTTTCTCGAAAAGTTAGCACTTGCCAATACGATAGTATTTGATAAAACCGGTACACTCACAAAGGCAGTTCCTACGGTCAGAAAGGTTGTTTCCTTTTGTGATATGAGCGAAGATGAGCTGCTGAGAATCGCCGCCTGCCTTGAAGAGCATTTCCCCCATTCTATCGCAAATGCAGTTGTCAAGGCTGCAAAGGATAAAAATCTTATCCATGAGGAAATGCACACGAAGGTTAAATATGTTGTCGCACATGGCATCAAATCCACTATTGACGGCAAGACCGTGCTGATAGGCAGCTATCACTTCATATTTGAGGATATGGGTACTGCTGTTCCTCTTGGGGAAGAAGAAAAGCTGCTGTCCATTTCTATGGAATATTCCAGACTGTATATGGCAATAGACGATTATCTTGCAGCGGTGATCTGTATCGAGGATCCTCTTCGTGAAGAAGCCGGAGAAATAGTAAATGAACTGAGAAATTGTGGATTTACAAATGTTGTGATAATGACGGGAGACAGCAAACATACAGCCAAAGCAATAGCCGCTAAAGTCGGTGTGGATTCCTTTTATGCAGAAACATTACCTGAGGATAAAGCCGGCTTTATTTTGAGCGAAAAAGCTAAGGGCAATACGGTTGTGATGGTCGGGGACGGTATTAACGATTCTCCTGCCCTCTCGTCTGCTGATGTGGGTATTGCAATATCGGACGGTGCAGCTATTGCACGGGAAATAGCAGATATTACAATTTCGGAGGACAATCTTCGCGGGATCATTACCATCAGAAAGCTCGGTACAGCTATGATGAAACGCATACAGCAAAATTATCGCTCGATTCTTGCTATTAACGGCGGTCTGATTGCTCTTGGAGTAACAGGAATTGCACCGCCCACGCTCACGGCTACGATACATAACGCTTCTACTATCGGTATCGGTCTGATGAGTACAAAAAAGCTGCTCTGAGCATTATATCAAAAAGTCGTCCGAAAGTTATTTTCGGACGATTGATTTTTTTAGTGCAAAAAATTAAGATGAAATATTTTTGAATTTCAAAAGACTACTATTAATAAATCTGACATTTACATTTCAAATGATTACTTTCTCCGTTAGTAGTAAAAAATCAAGGGGGATTTACTATTAAGGGTTTTTGGGGGAATTATTAAGGTATATCAGAATTTACCTTTTTCCTTTTATATATCAAAAGAAGTCCGAGAAAAGTACACAGCGAGCCTATTCCCATATTTGCCATTTGCAGTGAGTGAAAAAATTCATTGTTTCCTCCAAAAAATGATATTGTATTAACAAGCATCATTATAATAGCAGGATTCAGGAAAGCGGAAGGTTTAGGGAAAAGCGTTCTTCCTTTTATAATAGCAATAAAAAGGGAAACCAACATAATCATATAGATTGGCATAAATACTATACTGATAGGAGCAACAATGTAAATTGAGAAAGATAAGAATTCCTCATAATTATTATTTCTGCAAACATACATTAATGCTATACAGAGAATATGAACGATAGGTCCGAGAAAGCCGCAAGCTAAAGCACCGATGTGAATTGTTTTTGCGGTTTTGGTATTATTACCGTTTTTTCCAACTATATAGGATAAAGCTTCGTATCCGAATGCTTGAAGTGCAATACCTATACCGCCGAAAAAAACTCCCAACGCAAGTTGAAGTGTTGATACACTTCCATAACCGCCGATCATCTCCATTATCATATTTTCTGCGGCGGGTGTTTTGTACCACCCTATTGGCAATTCTCCTCCCAACACAGTAATAATTGCACCTATGAGTCCTATTTTCAGCATTTGTATTTCGGACAATTCTTTACTCAATTTCATATGTTTTACTCCATATCAATTTAAAGTGTATTTTCTATATTATACCACATCTTTATCGCCTACGGCTACCCTTTTTCGCATTCTTACAAAAAAATAGTTCCGCACATTAAATATATATTAGAAAAGTTTTCTTATGATTTTGACCGATACTTTAAACAGACGGTTTGCACGGAAATCAATTTTTAACAATCTGACATCAGAGAAGTTTCTATATTTCCTTCCCGACAATTTCGCTGTCCGTAGGATAGGACAAAATTCAGCGGTTTTAGGAAAGGGGTCCGGGGAAAAAACCTTTTTCCGCCGGAAAAGGGTTTTCCCCGGGAAACTGCCCGACAAAATTGATTTCTGTGGACGGTTTGTGTTAATGATTGACAGAAAAATGCTTTTGTGTTATGATAAAATTGTTGAATCAGATTTCTCTTTGCAAATTTTCATGAAAGAAGGTATGTAAAATGCAAGCAGAATATTATGCAGGTAAATGGAATGACCATGATATTGTTTTTGCTATTGGGAAGAATCAAAATCTTTTCTTTGACGGCAAGGTGATTGCTGAGAGTAAACCTCTGAGTACTGGTCTGTCTGGTGAGGACCCGATCGAATCAGGACTTTTTGTCCGAGTACTTTATGATGGCAGGAATTGCTTCTGTATTGTCGGCAAGCCTTTGGAAACATCTTATGACAAAACAACTAAAACTTTTTCCGCAGAATATGGTGGTCATAAGATCCAAGTCAATACTCAAAAAATGCATTACACCCTATTGGTAGATGGTGCGGAAACAGATAAAAAAGATGTTGTTATTGGCGGTGTTGGTGCCATTCTCGGTACATCTGCGGATGAAAACGGCAAGCGTATCATGGCAGTGTTTGAGGCAGGCGGTCTGAAAGGTAAGTGTCAGTGCTATGCAGAGGCTAAAAATGTAAGAATGATTCCCTGCCAGAAACAGGGTGGCGAGTTGATTCCAATCAGTAGTTCCGGTGGGGATGGTTTTGCAGCCGGTTTTTTGCTCGGAATGAGTATTTGATAAGTGTTTCATTATAGATGAGATTTATATAACTCATAAACAACATACAGCGTGGTGGGGGTTATCAATCCTGCCACGCTGTTTTTTATATTTTTAAAACAAAAACAGCACCACATGATGCAGGGCTGAAAAACTTGCAAATATAATACGGTATAGCAGGGCGGTTACTGCTAAAAATTGAGGCAAAACAGGTTTATGTTATACTCTCACAAAACCATCTTTACAATAGCATTCATTAATAATATATTTATCAATACACCATTCTTTTCGGACGTGGCATAATTGTAATTTTTTCAACCAATTTTCAGCGTCATGTTCATTTAAATAGCAATCGCTTTCAATAATATCAATTTCGTCCATATTTTCGTTTTCATTCCAACCGTATATAATAAATATTTCCAATATATGATCACTATGATTATCGCCCATTATATTTTTTTCTAAAATCTGATATGTTACGTTGTAATCTTTAAAGCCATTTATATCACGTAAATACTTTTTTGCGGTGCTTTCGGCTTGATCACGATCTGAGAAAAAACCTACATTAAACGCTTCAATATGTTCACTATATGAACATTCTACATCAATCATTACAAGATTATATATTTTACTCATTGGCATAAGCCTCTCAATTTTGATTTTACCGATTATATCACACACATACTTTCTACAAATACTTTTTTTCGCATTTTTACAATAAAAACGGAAAGTATTATCTTTGGTAAAATTGTTTATAACTTTGAGTTTTAATATCATGAAAAATATTTGCAGACACCCATTTATTTTTGTTTCATATTATATTATGAAACAGAATAAAGGATGATGTCAAATAAATTCTTGTGAGCTTACTGCATCCGTAACTGCTCTTGCCAATATTATTGCCAGTCAATTAGATGATCGACAGTTGGCACTTATAGCTTCTGTACTTGTTCAACTTGGAGATACGTTGACCACTATCATAGCACAAAAAGCCCTCTGTGATAAATAAGTGAACCCGAATCTATTATGATATTTCTTGCGTAATAAAATGTTTGGTCTCGTTTATGCTGCATAAATCTATTGTTTTAAAAAATTCCGGATAGATAGTTTTTCCTTTACAATTATCTAAATCAATCCATTTTAAGTATTCACCAAGAGGTCCTTGATCGGTAAGCGTACCGTCTTTTATAGACATAAGCTGGTCATTTTGCTTAATAGTAAAAAATACGGATATTTCGTGAAAGGGAACGCCGTCATCATCGGTGAAGAAATTTTCATGTATCGCTGCCATTTTTTCAACTTCGCAGGTAATACCGGTTTCTTCCTTCACTTCTCTGACGACAGCATCGACAAGACTTTCGCCGAATTTAACACGTCCACCAACTGAATAATAAAACTCTCGTGATTCATTAGGGTTCCGTGCCATTAAGACTTTTCTGCCATTTGTGATAATTACGCCGATTCGGAAATTAAATTTTCCGGAGTCTGTTAGAAAAGTACAGTCAAGTGCATTTTTCATATATCAAAATCTCCTCAAAAAACGATTTGCTCTATTATACCACACCCCCACCCCTCGCAGCTACTTTTTTTTATATTTTCACAAAATAAAACAGCCCCACATGATGTAGGACTGTGATAGTAAATAGGTTCTTAATTTGATTTGAAAAATAATTGTTACGGAGCGGTGTGTAGTAACACCTATATCGCTGTGCCCATCAGGTATCGAAGTGTCTTTAGGTTCATTCTTGATTTTTCCTGATTGCTGCAATCGGTGTGGCGGCAGATATTAACCACACAATCAATCCGCTTAGGCAAAACGCTCCGCCTGCTACCCAATAAATAATGATAAGATAATTGGTTGTTCCATAAATTTCAATTACTCCCTCTATAATTGAACCAACTGTAAGAGCAGCTATTCCGCTGTTCCACAGATACAAAGCAAGAGTATCGGGAATATTCTTATTCTTGAATATCATGATACTGTATGGCAGAGAGCAGCCGAGCAATGGAGCAACAAAGGCAAAAAGCATAAAATAGGAATAAACGCCAAAGCTGAATGCCTCATATACTGCTGCAAATAATGCACAGAATAATGCAGCAATAATACTCCCGATCAGATGTTTTTGCAGTCTGATATTATTTTGCGATGTATACAATGTCACTCACTCCTCTTTCTTTCATAGACTTGCCGGACGTAGTCGGGTAATTGACGATCTCGCCGTTGAAATACATCGTTGAAGATCCGCCGCCGTCGAGATTATATGCTGTATTGACACCAATTCCCTGCATAAAGGTTGCTAACTGATAAAGTGATAGTCCTTTGCTTTCGCTTGTTCTGCCGTCGGATACAACAAACACATAATGACAGGGATCAATCATTCCGACAGCGGTTCTCGGATTGCTTGCCATTGCTTTTCCCACTTCTTCGTTGACAGCTACATCGATCTGACCGTTTTGTACCAGAGCGGGACCAAAAGAAAATGCTTGCCATACGCCGTTGTCAACCAGTTCCTGAGCGGACTGCTCTGCGGAATTGACAATTTTCATTGTACCGTCTGCATAGATACACAGCAGATCTCTTCCGTCATTGCTGTCTCGGAATACAACACCGTTGCGGATAACATAGCCGTTCTCTCTGGCACCATAGTAATCTCCGTTGATAGCGAGTATGGCATCGTTCTGTTGTGCTATATAGGAGGTCTTTTCCGTTACATTTTTTCCATAATAGCCGTTTGCAAAGGCTGTCTTGATATATTCGCTGGAGCTTACAACAATGTCAGCGGCATACACAGCGGTATTTTCATAATTGTATTCATATAGCTTGATACTTGCCTGATCGTTCTGATATTCTCCGATCAGCTTTGCCCCGCTTGTTGAAATTGAACTGCCGGATGTATTTGTTTTTTCTTCATCGGATTCTGTTTCAGAGCTATTTGCCTGATTGTTCCGGGTATTGGTTGTATTAGTATCAGAATCTGCACTTTTGCTGATAACATCGTTTGTGAGATTATCAGAACTGCTGCTTTTCTGATGATTGAATATAGAGTTGTTTGTTTGTCCCTGCACATATTCCATCGGACGGCTGATTACAAAGGTATCCAGTACTACAAAGAGTGTAAATGCCGCAAGCACTAAAGAAAATGAGATCGGATAAATATATTTTTTCATATCTTAGCCTCCTTGAATACAAAAAGTCTTTGAATTGTCCAACTAAAGAAAAACATAACGGCTTCTGTTATAATCTTAGCAAATATATATGGCAATCCTGCCGCAATCAGCAACTTGAGAATACAGGTGTTGAACGTAAGCACTACAACAGCAAGCAGAAAATATTTAAAGGCTGATTTGAGTATATGCACACGGCTGCTGAAAACAAAATTTCTGTTTAAAGAGAAATTCACGGCGGCACTTACGGTTCTTGCCAGTATATTGGACAATACCGTCATACCGGTCAGTGCCATCAAAATACAGAATAAGCAGTAATCAATGACAAAGCTCAGAAGAGAGGAGGCTGAAAATCTGAGAATTTCTCTGTATATTTTGAATGAATCCTTAACGGGATTAAAATGTGATGATGAGTTATTATTAAGATATACTGTCTTGATAGGTACTTCCTCTGCACTAATATTCTGCTGTCCAAGGTGAAGCAGGACATTCATTTCATATTCATAGCGTTCTCCATCTACCGACAGCATATAATCTGTGAGTCCATTGCTGAAAGCCCTCAGTCCTGTCTGGGTATCATATATTTCTGTTCCGGTAGAAAGGCGGAATATCAGTCTGGTGATTCCGTTTCCGATACGGCTTCTCAGGGGTGCATCCCGTCCTATTGTTCTGCTGCCGAGTACCAGACAACCGGTTTTTTCCTGTGCTTTTTCGCATACAAGAAGAATATCCTCCGGCAGATGTTGACCGTCTGCGTCTGCTGTTACTACAACATAGGGTACAGTAAATGTATTCTTGATATATTCCAGTCCCGTTTTAAGTGCTGCACCTTTACCTTTGTTTTTTTCGTGTACCAATACCGTTGCACATTCGGAAACAGTATGGAAGATCGAATGATGTTCTTTTTTACTTCCGTCGTTAACGACTATAATAGTAAAATCCATTTCATACAGGGCACTCGCCAGAGTGATAAGTTTTTTATCAGGGCAATACGCCGGTATCAGTACTATTCGTTTGCTGGGTATGGTCATCTTTCTCACCTCTGATCAACAATCGTCCTATTTGCTTTCTTGTCTTTAAGTATATGATTGATTTTTAAAATCTTATTGGAAGAAAGATGAAATAAGCATTAATTTATCATTAAAAATTTTAAAGGTTTTTTAACCTGAACGGGCAAGAACTCTTTCGCCGCTGAGCGTGGGTATCATACAAACAGTAAAATTCAGATCTGTTCCAGTATCTTTAACGCAGTAAAAAATTTATCAAGAGAATGATTCGCTAATTAAAGATTGATATGCAGAGAACAGCCGCCATCTCATAGTTTGAATTGATGAGATAGCGGCTGCTGTGATTTCAAAATGGATTGGCAATGATGTTTATCAACTAATGGTTGATAAACGATCAATGTCTTAAAGCCAGAAGCACCAAAGGTCAAATACAATGATAAAAATGACACCAAAAATATTTGATAAAATTCCCGGTATATATTGAATCAGCTTTCCTTTATTTTCAGTTTTTCTGATCATTGACACTGACAAAAATACAGCCGCAGCAGCATATACCAGCATGCATATAAGCTGAAATATACCGAAAAAGGTGTTTTGTTCTTGTGTCAGTGCCATATTGGCATCCATCAATAAGAACATAGCGTAAACGGCTGCCACAGATAATATTCGTGTTATCTGTGCCGCAGTAATAATTTTGGAACCTGTGTAGGATTTTCTTTTTTTGATGATTATCAGTATCAGTTTTATCAGCAGCATAAGGACAGCCGCCGCTGCCATCACTGCATAAATAATGACCATCAGATATTCTGTTTTAGCATTATTACATTCAATATAATCACCGCTGCCTGTATGCAGTACTTTTCTTCCGCTGCTGTCGACAGAAAATCCTATCAGTGTATAATAAATATCATCATTGTTAATGACATACAAGTCATCATCAATACGATTCATAGGGACACCGCCGAACACATATTCGTCTTCGGAAACTTGTTCTATGGGGTATGTATTAAAACACGAAAACAATTTCAGCTGTCCTCTGAAATAGGATATAGCAGAGTTGTAATTGCCGCTGATATTTTCTCTTTTGGTAATTTCTTTTGTGGTAAACGCCGGATTGTCCTTTTCATTGCCAAACACCAACTCAATAATGCCCGAACAGAAAATACCTTCACCGAACTGGTTTGTCATTACAACAACGCCTGTTTTGGTTTTTCTGTCAATTTCCAGAACCGATGTACAGGCATCTGTTGCACCGGAATGACCAATGGTATCGATGGCACGCTGTCTGGCAAAAAAACCGTGATACATAGCCGGTGTTTTGTTGTTCTGAAGATAATCCGATGTAGAAAACAGTAAATCAAAAGTTTCGCTTTTTTGGAACAGCGGTGAATTGTCATTTGCCAATGCCTGAGCATATATTGTCATATCTTCAATTGTACCCGTGACAGCTCCGGCGGGATAAAGATTGATAAATGACATATTGGTGCCAAGAGATTCCTGTATGGGTCCGTTATCAAGATTGATAATACTGTAAGATTTCATTTTTTCACGCTGTGTCCGAACCCAGTTGTTATCCTTATGGTCGGGCATAACGGAGGTATGCTCCATTTTCAGAGGTTTTAAAATATGTTCGTGCAGATAATCACCATAACTCATACCGCTGATACATTCAATCACATATCCGGCAAGTGCAGCACCCCAGTTGGAATAAGCCGCTACTTCTCCCGGACGAAATGCCTGAGGCGGTTCGCTGTATTGAAGTGCTTCATCAAGAGACATTATTTCATCTTCGTTTTTGGTTTGAACGATCAGATGATTTTGCTGCCAACCGCCTTTGTGATTCATCAGATCAATCATTGTAATCGGATCATCATATTTTAATTTTTTCAAAAATCCGTTTGGAAGATAGGTTCTTATATCTGCATTGAGATCAAGTTTTCCTTGTTCATAAAGCTGCATAGCACTTACCCATATCATTGTTTTTGAAACACTGCCCCATTCATAGACGGTATCTTTATCTGCGGAAACAGCATTTTCTTTGTCTGCATATCCGGAGCATCCGGTATACAGTATTTTATCTCCGCAAAATACAGAAGCTGCAAAAGAAGCATATTGTTTGCCTTCTGCCAGACGCATAATTTCCGATTCGAGTTGATTGGTGTTTAATCCTGACGGCAGTTTTTGTTCTGCTGCCGCCGCATCGATATGGAATATTGAAAAAATTAACATCATTGCTGTGACAAATGCAGTAAATTGTTTGATATATTTGTTTTTATTTGATTGAAAATCTTTTTTTGTGGACAATAATTTTTTTTTCATAAAAATCCTCCGTTTATAATGTTAATAACTATTTTATTATAGCATAACTTTTAAGTAAACGAATATAGAAACATCAAAATTTTTTGTGATAATTTGAACATCGGTGTCTTTAACAAATCAAAGCTGTCAGCAATCATGTATTGCCAACAGCTTTGATTTTAATGATATGATTTTTAAGAAAAGTCTTTATAGACATGATTATATTTACCGCTTACTTTATTTGCCTGAGGAGGTTCATCGGACAATAATATATCAATACCGGTAATATGTTTACTTGCTAAAAAATTGGTCAATTCTTTCTTGGCTTTTACAAAGGCGGCTGCTCTTTTTTCTGCTGTCAGCCTTAATTCCAATTGATGACGAGATTTTTGTATGAGCTGAAATCGTGCGATTTCCTTTATTTCCTCCAATATTTTATAAAAAGACATAGGTGCGATTGACACATCGTTTTCAAATATCAGAATATCATCGGTACGCCCTTCTATTTCCAGCCAGCAAGTATTTTTTCCGCATGGACATTTTTCATTATGAACAATAATGCGGTCAGTCAGTTCGTATCTGATAAATGGCTGAATATAATTAGATAAATTAGTAATTAATACTTTATCGGATCGAATACCATATCCTACGGGCTGGTTGTTTTGATCAACCGGTTCTACAATGACCCAGTCTTCATTGATATGCAGATGTTTTTCGGCACATTCGCAGGCGATTTCTCCGGCTTCCGTACAGGAATAGTGTGTCTGGACATAGCAATGAAATTTATCAGTTAATTTTTTTCTGATTTCATCTGTCAGGAGTTCTCCACCTGTAATGATAATATCAGGATGGATGGTGAGTTCCTTAAATCCGGACAATAAAGCCAGATTTGACGGATAACCGCTTAACATAGACGGATTGAATTCGTTTAGTTCTTTAATAATTTGTTCTTCCGGGGCATTGACATCAATCGTTATTTTGTTTTGTTTTCCGGGGTTTTTTAATTGTAAATATCTCGACATACCGCAGGCTAAATAAAAACCGTAGTTGGCAAATACGCCTGCGGTTCTTTTACCGTTTTTCATAAAAGTCTGAAAATCTTTTTTTCTTGCAAATGTTCTGAATGCTGCAACAGCTGAAGATGTGTTGATATTTTGACGGTCATACAATATGGTGGCAGGATTGCCTGTGGAACCGGAGGTTTTGAAAATTAAATATTTGTTATCTATCATACGGCCTATATTATCCGTATTTTGAGTGAATTTTTCAATCTTTTCTATTGTGATGCTGCTGTCGGTGATCCAATCATCAAAATTTTTCATCATTTCGATTTTATTGGTAGCAGGCAGATCCTTTAGCTGAAAGTTTTCTCTGATGTCTGCATATAAATTCTGAAAATACGGACTGTTGTGTCTTACATAATTAACCAATTTGTTTAGTCTTTGGGACTGTATTTTTTCAATTTGTTGCCGAGTAAATTGACCGCCTCTGTGTGTTTTAATCATAGTACTGATAAAATTCATTTGTAATACACCTCTATCCGTTCAGAATTGATCATTCACTCTGTTCAAACTGTCTGTCTATCGTTAAAATACAGCTTGGCTTCTTCGTTGGAAAGTTCGAGAAGGCTGACAATTTTTTCTGTTGTTAAGCCGT
>CACYDP010000134.1 GCA_902773135.1 uncultured Ruminococcus sp. | reverse complement strand
GGACTTGAACCTGCACCTCCTTGCGAAGACTAGCACCTGAAGCTAGCGCGTCTGCCAATTCCGCCATACCCGCATATCACGGACACCCGGATTTCCGACTGCTTGATTATTATAACAAAGCCTTTCGTAAATGTCAAGCATTTTTTAAAAATTTTTTTAATTTTTTTAATCCACATCATTCTTTTTGGCACGCCGGCTCAGCTCACGATGAATTCCATTCAATACTTTGCGTTTGTTGCAGCTCCACAGAGGTGCTGCAAGTATTTTTTTATCGCCGTCCCCCGTCAATCTGTGAATCACCATATTCTCGGGCAGTACCGACAGAATATCAGCAACGATCTGAATATATTCTTCTTCGGTCAGCGTTTGAATATCGCCTTTTTGGTACATTTCATACAATGCCGTATCTTTCAGGATGTGCAGCAGCTGGATTTTGATACCGTCCGAACCGCTGCTGCCGATATATCGGGCAGTTTCGATCATTTCATCGTGCGTTTCGTGCGGCAGACCTACGATCATATGTGTTATCACTTCCGCTCCGGCATTTTTCAGATTTTTGACGGCAAGATCATAACATTTCAGCGGGTATCCCCTGTTAATCAGGTCAGCGGTCTTTTGATGAATGGTCTGAAGCCCCAGTTCGACCCAAACGGGTTTGATATGTGCCAGTTCTTTGATCAGTGCTATTTTATCATCTTCCAGACAATCCGGTCTTGTTCCGATAGAAAGTACCGCTATATCATCACGCAGGATCACGGGCATATATAAATTTCTGAGATAATCCACATCGG
The DNA here is from genome assembly GCA_902773135.1 of uncultured Ruminococcus sp. GTDB lineage: Bacteria > Bacillota > Clostridia > Oscillospirales > Acutalibacteraceae > UBA1213. The sequence goes on along the minus strand of CACYDP010000134.1, from coordinate 7,465 downwards.
CATAAGTATTGGTAAAAGATTGAAAATATGCGATATAGCGATCGGACACACTTTTGCTGCTGACAAGCTGTTTGGCATAGGCTATCTGATGCTCCATATCTGCTTCATACGGTGCCGCAAAATCGCCGGACCCTCCCTTGCTGCAAAAAATACAGCCTCCGTATGATACGGTTCCATCACGGTTAGGACAGCTCATTCCGCCGCTTAATGATAATTTGTACAATTTTTCGCCGAATTGTTGTTTCAGATACGCATCAAGTGAATAATATCTTCTTCCATTCCAAAACCTTTTATCTGTCATTGACCGTTCACCTGCCGTCATTCATCATAGCGGAACCGTATTGCAGACAGTTCCTAAGAGCCTGTTTAAAATCTTAGTACCGTACTTTTTTTTCCTTGTTATCGAAAAATGACGCTTCAAAAATCCGTACGGCACAGATATTAAAAAGGCTCTAAACAAAATTATAAAGTGTGGAAAATCGTATTGCAAGCAATCCGTAAAAAAATTGAATATTTTAAATAAAATATATTGAATGTTTGTTTTTTTTTTGTTATAATAATTGATAAATTATAGTGTTGATGAAGCTTCAATTTGTCAAATACAATCAATTAAGGAGGATTTTTATGAAAAATATTCTTTTTATAGCTTCCGAATGTTATCCGTTTGTCAAGACCGGCGGTCTGGCAGACGTTGTGGGAGCTTTGCCGAAAAGTCTTAACAAAAATGAATTTGATGTCCGTGTTGTTATCCCAAAATATATGTGTATTCCGTGGGAGTATCGTCAGCACTTTAACTATGTAACCAGCTTTTATATGGATCTCGGTTATATGCCCAACCACGTGTATGTCGGAATTATGGAATATGAGTATGAGGGCATTAAGTATTATTTTATTGACAATGAAGGCTATTTCGGCGGCGACAGTCCGTACACAAGCAACTTGAAATGGGATATTGAAAGATTTACCTTCTTCTGTAAGGCAGCACTTGCCATTCTTCCCGTTGTCAATTTCAAACCTGATATTATCCACTGTCACGACTGGCAGGCTTCGCTTGCTCCTGTTTTCCTCAGAACTTTATACAAAGACAACAGCTTTTTCTGGGGCACAAAAACCATTATGACAATTCATAATCTTAAGTTCCAGGGTGTATGGGATATTAAAACATTCAAATATTTCACTGCTTTTCCTGATTATGTTTTTACCCCTCAGAATATGGAATATCATAAAGATGCCAATATGCTCAAAGTAGGTATTGTTTTCTCCGATTATGTTACTACTGTCAGCGATACCTATGCCGGTGAAATTCAGATGCCGTATTACGGTGAGGGTCTTGACGGTCTTATGCGTCATAAGAACCATACACTCTGCGGCATTGTCAACGGTATTGACTATAATGTTTACAATCCTGAACACGATATTCAGATTTATGAACATTTCACCGCCGACTCGTTTGATAAGAAAGTGTTGAACAAACGAGGCTTGCAGCAGGAATTCGGTCTGCCCGTTGATGACAACAAATTTATGATTGCCATCATATCACGTCTTACCGACCAGAAAGGTCTTGACCTTGTCAATCACGTGATAGAAAATATCACCGATGAGCATACGCAGTTTGTTGTACTCGGTACGGGTGAAGAAAAGTACGAAAATCTTTTCCGGCATTATCAATGGAGATACCCTGAAAGAGTTTCCGCAAACATCTATTATTCGGATAACCGTGCCCATAAACTGTATGCTGCGGCTGATGCAATGCTGATGCCGTCACGTTTTGAGCCGTGTGGACTGACACAGCTGATTGCACTCCGGTACGGAACAGTGCCGATCGTTCGTGAAACAGGCGGTCTGCGTGATACAGTACAGCCTTACAATTGGTATGACAATACAGGTACAGGCTTCTCTTTTGCCAACTATAATGCCGATGAAATGCTTGCATCCATCAACTATGCAAAAACTGTATACTTTACCGAAAGACAACGTTGGAACGAAATTGCCGTAAGAGGTATGAAACAAGATTTCTCCTGGGGACGCTCCGCACAAAGATATGAAGAACTTTACCGCAACGTTTCAGGTTGGTGGTAATCAAACCGGAACAGCCGTTACACTGCGATTAAAACTCGTCAGTGCAGCGGCTGTTTTCCTATACATTGTAAGATAATTAATTTTTTAAAAAAGCGAGGTATGATGATGAAACTGCGAAACAGAAAACGTAAAGAATATATCGAAATGTGTCAGGAACAATTCGATGATATGTATCACTTTTATCAAAAACTCGGTTATACCGATCAACAATGTGATAAATTCACTTCCTCTTGTTTTGGAGCTGACATCAGAATCCGCAATGATGTGCCATATAACCACAACTGGGACTTACGACGAAAAGAAGATCGCCCGCCTGTCGATTTTTCAATCAATTATTTTGCTCCCACCAAAATGGCAAGGACAAGAATGCCAATGCCCACGGAAGAGATTTGCTTCGATATGGGAGCAGCTATCCCCTGTGCTGCACCGCAGGAACCCGAATGGAACACTGCCGAAACCAAAAATGTTCCCGAAACAGAAATTTCATCTCCGCTTGATAAACCTCAGATGATTTTTTCGGCAAATGTCAATACAGCATCGTGGTCATACATCAGAAATAAAATCAGCACAGGAAACAGAATCGATCCAAATTTCGTCAGGATTGAAGAAATCATCAATTCTTACCGTTATCATCTTAAAAAGCCCGAAAAAGATCAACTTTTTTCTATTAGTGCAGAACATAGTGAATGTCCCTGGAATCAGAATTCAGAGCTTTTGCTGATTGGTCTGAAAGGAAAAAAAGCAGATAAAAAGGTACAGCAAAATCTTTGCTTCCTGGTGGACGTTTCGGGCAGTATGAGTGACCAATGGCTGTTGGTACAAATGTCCCTGGCAGCCATTATCAGCAAGCTGGGCAAAAAAGATATTATTTCGATCATTGCCTATTCCGATAAAACTGTTACCATTGCCAAAAAAATGAACTGCGGCAATATCGATAAATGTATAGATGCCGTACTGTCAATTGATGGTATCGGCGGCTGTACCTATGGCAGTGAAGGACTTGAAAATGCTTATGCCTATCTTTCTGATCATTACAAAAAAGATGCCAATAACCGCTTATTTATTTTCACAGACGGAGATTTCAACTTTGGAATCACAAGTGAAAGCGGTCTGTCCGATTATATTTACCAAAAACGTCAAACCGGCATTTACCTGTCTATTGTCGGTTACGGTGCCGGAAATTTTAAAGATAACAAAATGGAAGCACTGGCAGAAAACGGTAACGGCAACTACACCTTTGTTGGTAATCCGGAAGACGTGCTCGATAATTTGTGGGATAAACTGATTTCAAATCTCGTAACGATTGCCAAAGATGTCAAAATTTCAGTGGAGCTGAATCCATATTACGTAAAGGAATACCGTCTGATCGGATATGACGCAAGAGTTCTCACACAAAAAGAATTTCACGATACGGAAAAAGCGGCTGACGGAATCGGCTCGGAACATAATGTGATTGCTCTGATTGAGTTTAAAAAGGGCACTGCTGACCTAACATACTCCACACGATATGTATCACACAAATCCAAAGACAACAAAGATGAATTTGCTTTTATCGAAATTCATTATAAGACCCCCGATAATATTGACAGTGTGATGACCTGCTCCATAGGAATCAATGATTTGAACAACAAAACGGACAATATAAAAATTGCTGCACTTCTTGCCGCTTTCGGTCTGTATATCAAATCTTCCGCATATAAAGGAAGCCTCGATATTCCTATGCTCAGAAAATTGCTGTCCGAAGCAAAACCTGAAAACTATGATAAATACAGTCATTTCGGAATCATACATCAATATATGCAGTATGATACGTAATGTTATGAAAAACAAAAAACCGTACCGTGTCAAAGAAATGTACACCGTACGGTTTTTTTACTGCACCAAATTTTCGGGAATATCATCAATTTTTTCCGTAACATTTCCTACGGCTTTATGATAAGTTTCCGTTATTTTCTCTTTATATCTGCTTGCCGAGCAATGTCCCATTAACGCAAAGCATATCATTAAAACCGCAGTAATGAAAAAATAAATCATTCTGTTGATTATTCTTTTTTTGCGTGAATTTAATTTTATCATAATTTCAAATTCCTTTACATCAGCTTACTGTTTGATAATTCTCATTGCAATCACCGTTATATCATCATCGTGACCGTCATTTCTTCTTGCAGTCGCTTCATCATTAATCAGATTCGCAAGTTCCTGCATACTGTTATCTTCCCATTTTGATATAATTCGTTCTATCCATTGCTCGCCCGTTGCAATAGCACCGTCCGATACCATCACAATAATATCATCCGGAGCAAGTGTATCTTCGGTATAAATCAATTCCGCTTCGGGCAATATTCCTACCGGAACGGACGGCGTTTCCACCCGGTACATATCACCGTCTTTTTTGAGAAATGACAATGCCGCCCCTGCTTTCATAAAATCAGTCACACCGCTGTACAAATCAACCGACACGACATCAAGCGTTGAAAGCGATTCATCCTCCGACTTTACCAATAATGCAGAATTAACCACTTTCAGAGAACAATCAAATCCCAAACCTGCTTTCACCAGCTTTGACATAATACTGACAGCCATTCCGCTGTCCACAGCCGCTCTTCCTCCTGTTCCCATTCCGTCACTAAGAACAACGATCATTCTTCCCATACCATCGTTAAAATATCGGAAACTGTCCCCACACAGCCTGCCGCTGCCGCATATATGCTGACTTGCGGCTATTTCAATATCTAAACTCGGACGTTCACACATCACAATTCTGCATTTTCCGAAAGCAGTCGTCATACTCGGTGTATCAAAACGCCTGCCGCATATTTTTCCTGTTTCGTGTACCAGAAGTGCACGGCTGATTTTTTGTTTGTCACAGTCATTGATTTCTGCTTCTATCGTCATTCTGCCCATATAATCAATATGGCAGCTCACATCGGTGGGAACCAATCCGATTTCTTTTAATTTCATAAAAATCCTGTCTGAAATTTCCTCATCGAATATTTCGTAATTTTCATATTCGTCTGCCATTTCACCAAGAATATCACCCAGACCGCAAAACTGTCCGGCAACGACTGCTCTGATTTCATCAATTCTTTTGGAAGCAACTTCAGACGAAAGAAAACTCTGATAATATTGATTGACAGCATCTGCCATTTCTGATGTACGGCAGCATTTCCTTTTAAAATCGCTGCGAAAATCTTCAGCTTTGATTTTTCCGTCTTTTCGCAGTTTTTCACTCACATAATCAAAAGATTCCATTGTTACTCCGTCACGGTGTTTCCAGCAAAATACTTTCATTCCGCATCTTTGACACGTACTTTCAACAGTATTTTCATACACGCCGTCTATGGTAGGCGTTACGATCTCCGAAAGACGTTTTGATACCGTTTCAACATCGGTCGATATATCCGAAAGTGCCTTTGAGGCAAAGCCCAGACGCATAATGATGGACCTTCTCAGACCTTCACAGTGTTCATCAGCAGGTCTTGCCACAAAAACAGCTGACAAAAAATGACAGGTATTTTTCGGCAGTACCACAAAAATCACAGAGGCTGCCACAATTTCATATAAAACAGTAAATACCATACTCATATCGCCCGATTGGAGCGATACAGTAATACAGCTTATCATTAATGCAAACGCTTCTGCGATTCTTCCCACAGGTGAAAACAAACCTGCCATCAGACCTGCAAACGCATAGGCTGAGCCGAGAAAAAAAAATTCCGGCGAGTAAAGCCCCATGACGATTCCAACAGAAATACCTGCAATCGCACCTCCTGCCACACCGCCGAACCGTGCCGCAAAAAATATGCACAAAACGCCTGCGATTCTGCCGAGAGAAACCGTTCCTATCGTCATTCCCGCCATAGCAAGTATGCCTATACAGCCGCACAACACCAAACAGGCGGCTTCCTGAGGAAGCAGCATTCCGGGACTTTTGGTACCATTGATAATCACAATACTTCTGGAAATAAAATAAGCCGCTGCCCCTCCCAACAGGGCTTCTACAAAATAGATAACAGCCTCGTCAAAATCGAACCCCTTGACACTCATAATTGCCAGCCCCGTTGCCAGTGTCGGAACAAAGCAAACAACCGCACAATAAAAAGAATGTCTGTTCAGTCTTTTAATATCGTTCAATGTCCATCTGATTGCCAGGACTGCCAACATTGCGGCAATATACCTGAAATTCCCCATACCTCCCGCAAAGGTCAGGTATCCCACCGCCGAACCGACCAGTGCCGTAAACACATTAGGAAACGGAACCGCAGCTGCAAGTGAAATTCCGAACGGTGCATATTCTCCGAAAATACAGCCGTTTGAAATCACAAATCCACAACCAAAATAAGCAAGATGTTTGATGATATTTTCCGTACGCTTTGTGACAGACGGTATTGAATATCTTTCGGTCATTTCACTGAATTTCATTCAAATCACCCCTATATAACAACATCGCAACTACACAATATCATTATACTACTGTGATATTCAATACTTTGTCGCAAAAAACAATCAGTCAATCAATTCCATCACAACCATTTTGCTCATCAGTTTTCCCGTCCACGAATGAATCAGAAGATGATACTCTTCTTTTTTGACACTGCCGCCCGTACCGATCAGTTCATATATCACATTGCCCTCTCTCACTTTTCCGCCGATTGCTGTCAGACCGCTCCGGGCATAAAAATTTTTTCTTTTAACTCTCTCATCATAGTTCGGAGCGTTTTTTTCTGTTTGTTCGATAGCCAGAAAAAGCCTTCTGTTTTGATATTGATTTTTGAGTTCTGCCAGAGCCTTTGTTCCATACCCCCTGCCACGCATATTGTAATCTATTGCAAAATAGAAGACGTATGACAAATCAAGATAATTCAGTATATAAAAAAATCCGATACATTGCTCTTTGTCATAAATCCCCAACCAATCAACATTTTTCAGTCTTGCTTTTCTGCTAAGCAAATAGAACGGTGCTCTTTCTTCCGGAGGAAAAGATATACGATACAGCTTTTTGATATATTTTTTTGCTTTTCTGTCATTTTTAATACTTTTCAGTAAGACATTATCAGCCATACCATTTCCCCCATTCGTGAATAATGATGTTACGTAATGGAATCTATTTTCCTTTCAAGATATTCACTGACTTTACTTTCGGATAAATCCAACATTTCCGTAATCTGACCAAGTGTATATCCTTTACTGCGAAGTTTTTGCACCATACTGATTTCGCCTATTTGTATGCCTTTCATTTTGCCTGTTTCCATACTTTCTTTGATAAGAAATTCTTTTGCTTTATCATAGGTGACATACTCCCCCACATATAGAGGTGGGGGCTTCTCGCTCAAGTACGGCAACCCGTACAGTATCAACGAGCTATCCCCGTGTGTCCCACGGTTCC
>CACYDP010000133.1 GCA_902773135.1 uncultured Ruminococcus sp. | reverse complement strand
GACGTTGAGGGTCCACCCGTTCCCATACCGAACACGGAAGTTAAGCTCAATAGTGCCGAAAATACTTGGTGGGTGACTGCCCGGGAAGATAGGAAGATGCCAACATTTTAAAGTAACTGTCCAATAGGGCAGTTATTTTTTTGCTGTTTATATATTTTTAATCGGTGCCGTTTTTTCCGACACCGATTGATATTAACCCTCTATTGTAACAGAACCTTCTGTTTTCACTTTGTTATAAAAATATTTGATAATATCACGCCTTGTAATGATTCCGATAAACACATTTCTGTCATCGATGACAGGAACAAAATTCTGATCCATCACTTTCAGTAAAAGATCATTCATCGTAACATCCGTTTTCACAGGTCTGTTACGTTCTTCGTCCACAATATCTATAACGCAGTATTGTTCGGCAGTGCCGTTGTTTTTGTTATCCAGCATATGCCACAAAAAGTCACCTTCTTTTACGCTGCCGATATATTCCCCGTTATCGTCTATCACCGGTATTTCTGTAAATCCGTTGGAACGCATTTTTTCCAGACCATGTCTGATTGTGTCTGTTTTGTACAGATATGTAACCGTTGCTTTTGGTTTAAGCAAATAGAAAAGATTCAAACTATACACCTCCATTTCCGATTTCATTATAACAAATACAAAAACAAAAATATATAGCCAAAGCGAAGTTTTTATATAAATTTTACATTTAGCAAACCAAATTATTTTGAAAAAACGGACAAATACATTTCTGCACCTGTCCGCCTTATCACAATTAATTTTTACTGAAATCAGTTAATACCAATCCCTCATTATGTTCGGTCGCCCATGTAATATTCCATTCACTGCTGAACAAAAGCAGATGTTTTCCTTTGAGATCCTGTATACGCTTTGTATCAGAAGTAAGATTCAGCGTTTTAGGATCAATATCCTCATTATCAATCCACCGAATCAACTCATAGGGCATATTTTCGAGTATAATGTCAACATTATACTCATTTTTCAATCTGTACTCCAGCACTTCAAATTGAAGCACACCGACAACCCCGACGATGACCTCTTCCATACCGCCGTTCAGATTTTGGAATATCTGAATGGCACCCTCTTGTGCAATCTGAGTAATCCCTTTGACAAACTGTTTGCGTTTCATAGTATCTTTCAAACGAACCTGTGCAAAATGTTCGGGTGCAAATGTGGGAATTCCTTCAAACCTCACTTTTTTAGATGGAGAACAAACCGTATCACCGATAGAAAAGATGCCGGGATCAAATACACCGATAATATCTCCTGCATAGGCTTCATCAATAACTTCCCTATCCTGTGCCATCAGCTGCTGCGGCTGTGAAAGACGCATTTTTTTATCACCCTGCACGTGATACACTTCCATCTGCTTTTCATACTTACCCGAACAGATACGCATAAAAGCAATTCTGTCACGATGTGCCTTATTCATATTTGCCTGAATTTTAAACACAAAAGCAGAAAATTGATCATCAAACGGGTCAACCTCACCGTCAACTGTATTTCTGGGGAGCGGTGGTGTTGTCATTTTCAGAAAATCTTTCAAAAACGGTTCTACACCAAAATTAGTGAGTGCCGAACCGAAAAATACAGGCGTCAGTTTACCGTGACGAACAGCATCGAGGTCAAGTTCATCTCCTGCTCCCTCCAACAGCTCTATATCATCACGCAAAGTCTGAGCCAGTGTATCTCCCAGACGCTCATCAAGATTTGGGTCAGTCACTTTTAGTTCGTCCATATCCACTTCACGCTGACCGTTGTTAGCAGTAAAGGCAAGAATTTCCTGACTGGCAAAATCATATACACCCTTGAAATCTCTGCCGCAGCCGATCGGCCAGTTCATAGGACAGGTATGAATTCCGAGAACCTCTTCAATATCTTCAAGAAGTTCATAGGGGCTTTTTGCTTCTCTGTCCATTTTATTAATAAATGTGAAAATCGGTATATCACGCAGCAGACATACTTTAAACAATTTTCTCGTTTGTGCTTCTACACCTTTTGAAGCATCGATCACCATCACCGCCGAATCGGCAGCCATCAATGTACGATAGGTATCTTCCGAAAAGTCCTGGTGTCCGGGGGTATCAATAATATTGACACAATAACCGTCATAATTGAACTGCATTACCGATGAGGTTACGGAAATACCTCTCTGCTTTTCAATCTCCATCCAGTCCGATACAGCGTGTTTATCGGTTTTTTTACCTTTGACAGAACCCGCAAGCTGAATTGTTCCCGTATAGAGCAGCAATTTTTCCGTAAGGGTTGTTTTGCCGGCATCGGGGTGTGAAATAATCGCAAAGGTTCTTCTTTTTTCTATCAGATCATTCGTATTGTTTGACAAGATTCTTCCTCCAAAATAGATTATTCTGCTTTTACAAAAATCTATTTTAAACTATTCGTCAATAATAATCAAGTAATTACCAAAATTTTTTTTAAATTTTGAAACACCCTTCACCCACATTATTACTCTTTGATCGAACGTTTAAAACATTCCATCACGTACTGTGCCTGTTCATCGGTCAGTTTGGAATAAAGCGGCAAGGTGATTTCATTTTTATACATATTAAACGCATTCGGAAAATCTTCTATTTTATATCCCATACGCCGATATGCTGTCATCATCGGTAACGGCTTATAATGTACATTGGTAGAAACCCCGTAACTTGCCATTTTTTTAATGACATTATTTCGGTACGCTTCGCTTTCCCATAAAAGTTTAACGAGATACAAATGACCGCTGGAACTGAAATTATCTCTTTCGGAATAATGCTGCAAAACCGAAACTCTCTGATTTGACAATTCTCTGTCATAAAATTCAATCAGCTGTCTGCGGCGTTTGAGCAGAGCGGGATAGCGTTTGATCTGTGCAATCCCTATCGATGCCGTAATATCAGTCATATTACACTTAAAGTACGGTCCGATGATGTCATATTCCCAGGCACCTAGCTGTGTTTTGGCAAGAGCATCTTTTGACTGCCCGTGAAGTGACAGAAGCATATACTGCTTATACAGTTCGTCACTGTCCAGATCAGAGTGTTTTCTCCACGTAATGGCACCGCCCTCGCCTGTTGTCAGATTTTTCACTGCGTGGAACGAAAAAGCAGTGAAATCTGCCAGTGTCCCGGACATCTGAAAATTGCGTCTTGCACCAAAAGAATGTGCTCCGTCCGCAATAACGATAACTCGGTTATAAATATCCTGCATCGGTGATGACGGTTCAAACAAGGAACGTTTACTGTAAACGGCTTCAAAAATCTTGTCATAATCGCAAGGCACACCTGCCACATCAACAGGAATAACCGCCTTGGTATGTTCATTGATCAGTTCGGGCAGGTAGTCATAATCAATTTGTATGGAATTGGGCATACAATCGATCATTACCGGCTTTGCACCGACATGGCACACAGCACTTGCTGTTGCAGTATAAGTATAGGCAGGCACAATCACTTCATCGCCTTTTTTGACACCGAGAATCCGCAGTGTCATTTCCAGTGCCGATGTACAAGAATCAAAACATACGGTTCTATCACTCATACAGTAACTTGAAATCAGCTTTTCAAATTTTTTGGTTTTCGGACCGGTGGTGATCCATCCGCTTTTCAGCGTATCGACCACCTCATTAATTTCGCTTTCTCCTATGTCGGGCGGTGAAAACGGAATATTCATATTCATTTCCCCTTGTATCTAACATTAATCAATTTGCTGAAAGAGACGCACCCCGCTCAATAGCTGCGGTAAGGGTGTTTTTCATCAACATTGCAATCGTCATCGGACCAACACCGCCCGGTACGGGTGTGATATAAGAGGCTTTCGGTTCTACCTCTTTAAAATCAACATCCCCGCACAATTTACCGTTTTCATCTCTGTTGATGCCGACATCCAGCACAACCGCCCCGTCCTTGACCATATCCGCCTTGACAAATTTCGGCTTGCCTACGGCTGCGACCAATATATCCGCATTGGCACAAACTTCTTTCAGATTTTTGGTTCTGCTGTGACAAATCGTGACCGTACCATTCTCGTGAAGCAAAAGCATCGCCATCGGTTTGCCGACAATATTGCTTCTTCCGATTACCACGCAATTCTTGCCGCTGACATCAATACCGGCATGATGAATCAGCTCCATTACACCTGCTGGCGTACAGGGAAGAAAACGGTAATCGCCTATCATAATTTTGCCTACATTTGACGGGTGGAAGGCATCAACGTCTTTTTCGGGAGCAATCGCATTGATCACCGCTTTTTCGTCCAGATGCTTCGGCAGGGGAAGCTGACAGAGGATTCCGTCAATTTCAGGCTTATGGTTCAGCTGATCGATCAATTGCAGAAGTTCTTCCTGAGAAGTTTCCTCCGGCAGTGCATACTCTTCCGATACAAATCCTACTTCCGCACAAGCCTTTTTCTTATTGTTGACATAAACTCTCGATGCCGGGTCATTTCCTACAATAATCACTGCTAACCCGGGCGTAACACCCTTTTCCTTGAGCTGTTCACACTCTGCTTTTACTTCTGCCCGAACTTTTGCCGATACCTCTTTACCGCTTATGATAACTGCCATTTTTAAATTCCTCCTTCATATTTTTCCGATGCTTCTTGTTGTTCCGGTTCTGACGGTTCGGATATTTCATCAGTTTCCGCGGGAACGTCTGATGACGGATTCTGTTCTTTTTGACTGCGTTTTGCAAAGATTACCAAAAGAACAATGCCGACTATCACCAATATCCCCGACAATATCTGAGATACTCTCAATCCCAGAAACGGCGTGTAAAGGCTGTCGGTTCTGAGCCCCTCAACAATCATTCTTTCCAGTCCGTACCACACAAGGTACATCAAAAAGATCTGACCGTTAAATTTTCTGAATTTTCGACTGACAAAATACAAAAATCCAAATCCCAGAATACACCATAGAGATTCATACAAAAAGCAGGGATGCACTCCCAGATTACCGGTATTTTCACTGACCATTCGCCACGGAAGGTCTGTTTCCGTACCGAATGCCTCTTGGTTGATGAAATTTCCCCATCGTCCGATTCCCTGTCCTATTAAAAATCCCATTGATACAATGTCCAGTACGGCAGGAATATTGATTTTTTTGATTTTTGCCAATATACAGCCGCCTAGCAAACCGCCCAACAAACCGCCGTAAATGGCAAGCCCTCCATTATGGACGGCAAGAATTTCATTGAGGTGCTGAGAGTAATAATCCCATTTAAAGAAAATATAATACAGTCTTGCCCCCAGTATACCGCACACCAATCCCACCAACGCACAGTCGATAAAAGGGTCCCGTTCGATCTGAAAGCGTTTCAGATTCTGTAAAGCAAATAACAGTGCCAGCAAGAAACCACAGCCGATAATGATGCCGTACCAATAAACATTGAAATCGCCTACGGAAAATGCAACGGGATCAATATTAAAATGAAGTCCCAAGCCGGGAAATCTGATATGATACATAACGTCCCCCAACTCAGTCATCTGCGTTTTTGACCACCGACAAACAGTAATTATCGGGATCCAGCTGTGCTTTCAGCCTTTCATTGACATCAGCAGATGTCAGCCCGGCAACTATATCAATGGATTCAAAGATTTCTCTTCCGGTAAATTCACCGTTGATGATTTCCGATGCAATCGACGAATGATTATCAAAACCTGTGATCAGTTTGCCGTAAATACTTCTTCTTGCATTTTCAAAATCTTCTTCGGAGATGCCCGTCTGATGCAGTTCCCTGATTCTTTCACGGATAATGTCGGTAATCTCCTGAGGATTTCTGGCTTCTCCCGAGAATATCACGCCTCTGTAACCAAATCCTTCCATATATTCCGTACCGAAACTGGAATTGATCAGCTTTTTGTCCAGCAGTTCTCTGTATAGTGCAGAACTCTCTCCGGCAAAGGCTTCCAATATGATATTGGTACATATCAGTTCTTGATTATCTGCATATTTCCCGGGAAATTTTTCCTTGAAACCGATTTCAAACATCGGCACGGCAACCGGCAGATGCTGTTCGGTATAATGCGTTTTCACCTCATACGGTTCTTCGGGAAAAATGCTTTCTGTCGTGAAATCCTCGTTATCTTTTAACTGCTCATCAGCAATAGCAAGCACTTCATCGGGATCTGCATTTCCCACAATGCAAAGCACCATATTGTTGAGATTATAGTAACTGCGATAGCAACTGTAAAGAATCTCCGGTGTGATCTCCTTAATGCTTTCCACACTTCCGGCAATATCAATATTGATCGGATGATTCTGATACATTCCCTGCAAAAGATTCATCATTACTTTCCAGTCGGCACTGTCCTCATACATTTTAATTTCCTGACCGATAATGCCCTGTTCTTTTGCGACGGTTTCAGGGGTAAAGTACGGTGACTGAACCAGATCAAGAAGAATTTCCAGTGACTCACGGAACCGGTCCGTACAGGAAAAAAGATAACAAGTGGTATCAAACGAGGTATAAGCGTTGGCAGATGCTCCAGTTTTGGCATATTTGGTAAAAGCATCGCCGTCCTCGCTTTCAAACAGCTTGTGCTCAAGATAATGGGCTGTTCCGTTCGGTACGGTTATCTTCTCACCCTTATATCTGAATTGGGAGTAAATAGAACCGAACTTCGTTCCTATGGAGGCATACGTAGATTTAAAATCCTTTTTAGGATAAACAACGATCGTCAGTCCTGACGAATGTTTCAGTCTGTAATAACTTTCAGCGGCACGTTGATTTTCTATCTTTGTAAATTGCATAAAGTCCCCTCTTTTCCTTAGTTGCCTATCAGCGAAAATACCGTATCAAGACGGATATACTGTGCAAGCTGTACAATTTCGTCCTTTGTAATCGTTTCCACAATTTCTGCCGATTCTTCGGGAGTCAGTCCGTCACCCCTGTTAACTCGTCCTATATGGTACGACTGCAGTGCGGGCAGACTGTCAAGACAGGAGATATACGCATTCTTCAATGCCAATTTTGCCGAATTGATTTCATCTTCGCTTATGTTTCCTTTTACCAGTTCTTTCAGCTGTTCCATTACAGCTGTTTCGGTTTTTTCAATATTTTCTGTTTCCACGCCGCTGTCTATCAGCATCATCGCCTTTTCATTATCGACACGACTTGCACAATAATAGCACAGGCTTTGTTTTTCACGGACATTGACAAACAGTTTGGAAGTCGGCGTACCGCCCAGAACCGCAGACATCAGGGAACTTGCGATACACTCACGCTTTGTTTCGGGATATTTGCACCTGAAACCCATCACCAGTTTGGACTGTGAAACATCTTCTGTTTCGGCAATACGTTTGACATCTCCCGTTTCGCTGACTGTAATACTTTTGTTTGATGTTTTTCTCGGTTTATCTTTAAAATATTCCCTGAATTTTTCAAAAGCACTGTCAGGGTCACTGCTGCCAAGCATTGTAATTTCAACACGTGCATTTTTCAGAAGATGCTGCCAAGCATTGTAAATATCTTCCTGTGTGAGATTTTCAACATCGCTGCGGCTTCCGAAACGTCCTATCGAAAAAGGCTCTTCTCTGCACATAATTTCAACACAGCGATTAACAGCATAGGTTCTTTTATCATTAAATTCAGCATCAATATTTTCAATCAATTGTCTGCGTTCCTGCTCCACATCTTCTTCGGAAAAGCTGCCGTTAATCATATTGGGTTCAAAAATAATGGAACAAAGCAGTTCAGCAAGCTCTGCGGATATTGTTTCACCATCAAGTGAATATCGGTCCTCAATGGCGGATGCCGATATGGCAATCACCTGATAATCACCGATTCTGCGAACGGACGGATAAATGGCAGCACTGTACAGCGAACTTAATTTTCGGCTTAGTGCGGTAAAATCAGGATATTTCTTGCATGAACGAGTCAGCACACACGAAAGCAGGGCATTAGCTGCTGCTGTTTTTCTTTCAAGCGGTACAATAAGAGCCGCTCCTATACGACCACGTTTAAATCTGTCGTCTATAATACTTGTAAAACCAACGCCTTCACAAATTTCTTTACGCTTAAATTCAGACATTACTACATCTCCAATCTTCTCAATTGCAATAAGGAAAATCAAAAATTCCCCCTATTATTATATCATAATTATTATTCTTGTAAATGCAAAATTCGGAGAAAAAATAATCACTATTTTTAAATCAATCCCATCATCAATAATATTCACAAAAATTCAAGTCTACAAAAAAACGCAACCATTGATATTATGGGATATGTTGACTGTAAAAATACAAATCCCGCCTTGTGAAAAATGATTTTCGCAGCCTTT
The DNA here is from genome assembly GCA_902773135.1 of uncultured Ruminococcus sp. Taxonomy (GTDB): domain Bacteria; phylum Bacillota; class Clostridia; order Oscillospirales; family Acutalibacteraceae; genus UBA1213. Next base: position 26,228 of record CACYDP010000133.1, on the reverse strand, counting down.
TTGATGAAACGCTTGCCGACTGTATAAAAATATGCTATTATATAAATTATAATAGCTATGAGAGGTCGTGATCACAATGAAACGGATTGATAACATAAGCGGCGGAACTTTCCATTATACTGATGATATTTCCGTTCTTGAATCATATTATGAAAACAAATACAAACTGATCAAAGCAGGTAATACCGACCTCGTTACACTGGAACTGGTTATGCTCGGTAATGCTCTTGATTTTATTGCATTTGCGGACAAAACTTTTGGTATCAAGCTCAACGGAAATGAAAGCTCCGTCGCTGTATTTGACGAAGTTCTTGACGCTCTTTGCAGAGGAATTGTCAAGGAAAATCTTTTTTCCCAAAGCGGAACAGATATTGCAAAAAAAGCGGCCGCTTATCTGGGATTCCTGATCATCGCCAATATCGGCGGAGAGTGGGAAGATACACAGGACGGCATCGCACTCAAAATTAACGGCAGGACGGCGTATGTTGAAGAATTTATTACAAAAAGACTGGTCAGCGGCTCTCCGCTGAATGTGGAGGGTTATTATAATTCTATCAAGCCCGTCAAATAATTTTTTCACCCGTCCGAATGAACATTCAATTACGGAGGATTTATATTTATGGCAAACCACAGAGCCGACAGAATGTCGGAAGATATTCAAAGAGAAATCGCTGCGTTGATCATGGAAATGAAAGACCCAAGACTTCATAACGGCATTGTCAGCGTAGTAAGATGCGATATGGCACGAGATCTGTCTTACTGCAAGGTCTACATCAGTTCTATGAAAGGTCTTGATACCGCCAAAGAAGCGGCAAAAGCCCTTACCAATGCACAAGGATATATTCGTAGGGAACTGGGATTAAGACTAAAACTCCGCTATGCACCGGCTTTAAATTTTGAAGCTACCGATTCTATCGAATACAGTGCCAATATTTCAAGAATACTCGGCGATATTCTCGATTGATGCTGAATCAACAATTGCTCCGCCAGCCGCAGAGCAATCTGCTTTTGGGAGGAACTTTTCTAAGAAGAAAAGTTCCTCCCTCTTTTTTAATGGTTTTGCACAGGTGACTTTGATGGAACGGCAAGGTGCAAAAAAATTTTTTCAATAAATTTCAAAATACCTCTTGCAATTTTTATTTTTATATGTTATTATATTTAGGCAGTCTGAAAAAGACGGTATGCGCCGGTAGCTCAGCTGGATAGAGTGACTGGCTACGAACCAGTAGGTCGGGGGTTCGAGTCCCTCCCGGCGCGCGATAGATATAGCAATAGGCGAGGAATGAAGATTCCTCGCCTATTGCTATATCAACTGTTATGATGCCTTTCGGATTTTTACTTGTATTATCCATTTAGTTAACAGTAATGGTTAGTGCTGCCATCAGATAGGGATTTCGATATCAGGACGCTTGAAAAAATAACGGTAAGATAACTAATAAGAAGGAAAACAGTATGATTGAAAAGCTTAAGGAAAAAATGGAAGAAATATATAAGGCAAATAATACGGTGATTGACCCAAAGAAAAACCTTATACTGGTCATCATTATAGCAGTTTGTGCATTTGCCGTGCTTGGGGGAATTTATTTTTTCACCGGTGATATTAAATATTTAGTGATTGCAGTTATCTCTATGGGTTCCCTGGTTTTTTATGCTGTCTACGCATTCTTTAAAGAAAAACGGCAGGACAAACGTTCTGAAAAGGATAAGCAGGATTTTCTCTCCGGTGCGAAATATCGTCAACCGGAATGGAAAACAGCCTACTATGAGTATAAGGAAAATCACCCGTTTGAAACGATCAGCGAAAAAGGATTGGTACACGATCTGAAGAAAAGATACCGCAAACATAACTGGGTATGTATCAGATTAGGGATTCTTCTGACTGTCGGATCAATATTGATCCTTTTCATTCCAATGACAGAGATCAAGGATAAAGCAACAGCAATTTGGGGGATACTTTTGGGCGGAGTAATTTTTTCGGTAGGGCTGCACGGTATCATATCAGGTCCTGTGCAAAAATTCTTGAAACAGCAGACAGATCTGACTGAAATTGAAAAATCCTATACAAAAGGAAAAATGCTGTCATTTGGTGACAACGGCATTAATATAGGAAGCCGTTATACTGTAATATATACCCATAAGTGTATATATGCTATTGATAACAATTCCATACAGGATATGACAAGAAAAATGGTTCGGGTCAAGCAATATGAAGATAATCTGTATTCCGGGCAGGAATACAGATATTATGTCCGTGTGATATATACAGCCCCTGACGGAAAAACAAAAGCCATCAATGTCCGGTTAGATGAATTTCAGTGTGAAATGATGATCGATGAGTTTAACAGGAGGATCTATCCCGAAAGAAAATATGACAGTACGACCTTGGAAATCACTGAAAACTCGGTATCAGTATAGATTCAGGTCATACTAATAATACTCAAAAATATTTGCGTAAAAACAGGCAGGCATTCTGAATTTGAATGTCTGCCTGTTGATTACATCATTTTAAAATAATCAGCCTCATTCTCCCGATGGAGATGTAACGTCATAATAACAGCAATTTTTGGCATCAGTTGTTCTTCGGTTTAGAGGAATACATTGCGATGTCCGCACGTCTGTATAACTCGTGAAACTGCTTTTCCTGAGTAGGATACATCGCATAACCCAGTGAAACAGTAAAATTCTCTTTGATGCCGTCACATACCGATAAATACTCTTTATTTTTCAGCTCTTCTGTAATTTCTTTAACCCGCTGTTCATCACAATGTTTCACCAATATGATAAACTCATCTCCGCCTACTCTGCCGAGTATACAGTCATCGGAAAATTCTTCATTCAGAATTTTCGCAAATTGACGGATAATATTATCTCCGTATCCGTGACCATACTTATCATTATAGGATTTAAAATTATTGATGTCAACCATAATCAAAGCACAGCTTTCATCGTTGGCATTTTTCAGATATTCGGTGATGCTGTCAATGGCGGTGGTCTGGTTCAGTAGTCCTGTGAGTCCATCATTTTCTGCACGTCTTTGCATTGCCTGATTATGCACGATAAAGTCATTTATATCATACATAAAGAACCATGCGTGAATTTCGTCATTCACATTGTTCATTCGGCATATCATATGTTTCCAACGATATTCTCTGTCATAGACACGTCTGAATTCGATATCGGCAGAACTTTCTTCTTCAAGAAATCTGCGTATCAATGTTTTTCTGTCATAATAATCAATCTGTTCTTGTGTAATGACGGATTCCGGCTGGCTGCTCATTTCAGCAACAACAAAATCATCATACGTTTTGAAATAATCCGCACCCATACGTTTTACATCATCTTTACTCAGATGAACTTCTTCTATCATATTTTTTGTCAGATTGACATGCAGATAACACGAAACAGATAAAAAGTCGTATATAGATCGGTATCCGAGCAACCCTGCCAGACCTTTGCCCGCCATCCAGAGAAGATTAGTATTAAAATGATATTCATTTTCCGCATAAAGTTTTTCTTCATCTGTCCAGTAGGTACGGTTGATAATAACCATTACCGCACCAACATTGGTCTTTTTATCGTAGGTAATACAAAGAAGTCTGGAAGACACTGAAACATTGCCTTCTTCATCATCTGCAATGCTTTCCCATCGTTTTGAATGAAAACAGCGTAGAACCGTTTGTTTGAATTTATCGGTAGGTTCTATATCCAGCTGGAGATAGTTTTTGTCTTCCAACGGTTCCGTCAGCACACCTGTCATCACAAGATATTTTTTGTAAGCGTCGTTTGCTTTCAGTATTTTATATTGATCATCACGATATTCTATGACGGCTGCCGGTATACCGCTGATGATATTGCTGATATTATCGTCCATTTCCATGAGAATCGAATCTTTAAAATTCACAGAACCGATTTTATTATAATAAGAAGAATGGTCTAAATCGTCATACTTCAGTTTTTCATCCGGACGTGCCGAACGTTCAATAAAATATTCGCACGGCATAGGTCTGCTGAACAGATAACCCTGTGCTTTTTCACATCCTATATCACTCAGGAATTTTAGCTGTTCTTCGGTCTGAACACCTTCTGCAAGCGTATGAATGCCAAGTCTTGAAACCATACCAACAACATCAGAAAGTATGGCGTGATTTTTTCCCGTAAGGCTGAAATTCTTCATAAACTTCATATCCAGTTTGATCAGGTCAAAATCAAATTCCTGCAAGGTATTCAATGATGAATATTCGCTGCCGAAATCGTCCATCCATACCTCAAATCCCGCCTCACGGAAACGGTCTATTTGTTTATTCAAAAACTGTTGGTTGTTGACGACTGCACTTTCCGTAATTTCTATGGTAATCATAGAATGAGAAACACCGTATTCATCGACAATCTCAAGTATGCTGTCAACAACATCACACTGCTCAAAATCCACCCTTGAAAGATTGACCGATACGGGAACCACAGGTAAATTTCTTTTTTGCTGTTCTTTCAGGTTTTCGCATATTTTGCGTACCATATAAAAATCCAGTTTACTGATAAGCTGGTGCTCTTCGAGTACGGGTATAAACTGTGACGGAGCAAGCATTCCTCTTTCGGGATCAATCCATCTTGAAAGTGCCTCCATATCGCAGACATTTCCCGTGATTGTGCGGATAATCGGTTGGTAATATAATTTAATCCAGCCTTTTTCCAATGCCTCGTTAAAATGCGTCAAAATGTGCTGACGCTGATGATAACCGTCAAACATTGCACGGTCAAAAAATTTATATTTATGATTATAGTCGCCTTTCAGACTTTTGCAGGCAAGCCTTGCACGGTCGCAGGCGGCAATAATATCCAGTTTCTGTCTGCCTTCATAAACATAGATTCCGGCACAGATCTGTATCGGAATCCCCGACGGGTTATTCAATACTTCATCGTAAACTTTTTCCAGTTTTTCTTCAAGGTGGTTCCTGTCCGTAAGCACAACGAAATGGTCATCCGCAAATCTGGAAACGGTATCACCCTTGAACACAGAACACAATACATAGGATGTGCCTGTCAGTATACCGTTGCCTTTCGCAAAGCCGTAATTTTCATTGACCGCCTTCATATCACGTAAATCAAAATAGACAAAAGCCGGTACAATGCCCTTGCTTTTCATTTCACCGCAAACAGTAATAGCACTGTTTCTGAAATGCATCATATTCGGAAGTCCTGTCAGGTCATCATAATAAGATGCCGACTCCATTCCGAGCATTTCCGTAATATCCTTACAAGAAACAAAATAATAATGTTTGTTGTCATTGATTTTTTTAATATTAATGCGTATCACACGTCTGTCCGATAACTTGTTGGTAAATGAAACTTCTTTTTCGCCGCACTTGGTTTTGATAAATTCTTTTATCGCCAGTGCATTTTCAAAATTATAACCGAGCTTGGAAGAAAACAATTCTACCAAATCAGACAGCTTGCCGTTGCAGTATTTTCTGTCTGTTTCCTGCTCCTGATCAGTATCAAGATAATAGACATTGCCCTTTTGATTGACATACGCCGCAAAATCAATAATTTCCGATGCCGTTGCATTGATCATATTGTCAAACAGTACGTCCTGCGTAATATTTCTGAACTGTAATTTCAGATAAAGACTGTTATCGTGGGACGAAAACATCAGTGAGGGTATCACTTTCAGATAAAATCTGCCGGCATAAGCACCTACCTTAATACTGAACTCCGACAGAGTTCTTTGCTCGAGAAAAGATCTCTTGAGATTTTCGGGAGTAAGTGCTTCAAAGCATTCTCTGTCTTCATCATAATCAAGATGATTATAATACATCTGGAAATACAGATCATAATCAATATCTTTTCCGAGTTTACATACAGCATAATCCGAATCGGACACATAGATACATTTTCCCGTTGACAGATTCCATACACTGTAATACTGCGATTCAAAATCATCAAAAGGAGAATCGTTGTCCATACCTTTTATAAAATTGTCAAGTATATTGTTTCCGCCCTGAAATTCGGTAAACGCAGTTCCCACAAAAGCAGATACATTATCGGTTATATCATTAAAATTAACGGTACAGAGCCGTTTGCCGTCAACAACGGATGCTTTTGCATGAATATTCATCAGACGAATTTCACCGTTGATTCTTTCACGATAGCAAACGCTGCACACATCAGTTTTTCCGGAAAACAGTTCTGTCAGCTTTGCCGTTTTTTCAGCATCTTCATAATTCACATTCTGAAAAATATCCTTATTAAAATGCTCGATCAGTTTATCACGTGTTTTTCCGTACATTTCGCACAAGCCGTCACTTACAACAACTGTATCAACGCCGCTGCCGCTGTATTCAAAAACCGCAAAGGGGATCAGTGATTCCCTCATCAATTTATGCTGTTCACCGTAAATATTTTTTTCTTCAGTATTCAAGGTTTCGCACCTCCGGGATGATAAGAAATAATGATTGATACTTTTGTCATTCGATATACAATGAATGTTTTGATTCTTACAGATCCATTATTTACAGCCGTACTTATATTCACAATAAGTAAACGTTATCAAAAATTTCCTTAATAAAATAATACTACTGTAACATCATTTTGTCAATTACATCATCTTGCAAGTTTCCTTCCTGAAAATTTTATCAGACCTTTTGACGATATAAATCTTCATATTTTTCGGCAAGCTCCGGATTTGACTTTTTAAGATATTCAATATGCTGTTTTCTTCTTTTTTGAATATACTCATAGGCTCGTGTATCCGTTTTTTTCAGTTCTCTGTCTGTCAGATCACGCTGTGTTTTCAGTCTTATCAGAAAATCCGGGTCAAGCTCATACATATTCTGCTCGATGAAGGCTCGTCTTTTTTCAATCACCCCTTCGATGTTTTCATACCTTTCGGGATATTCCGTCAGACGAATTTCAAGTCTGTCAAGGAATTCATCTTCATCAAACATATTCATACGTCCCCAACGGTTTGTCAGTTCCGCACTTTTAAATTCGTTTTCACTCATTGAATCAAAATCTTTGATGGTATTAAAAATATCATCAAGTATTTTTTTCTTGATTGATTCGGCATCGGATCCGAAAGCCCACTCCAACTCTGCCTGTATACTTTTAGCACCTTTCAGCACACTTGTTTCATAATAGGTACGTTCTTTTTTCTCAGACTTTCTTCTCAGCAAAAATTTTTTGGAATCCGTTTTTTTGACTGAAGGGGACTTCACATCATTTTCTTCGGGAATATATGGCCGTCTGATACCCGAATCTCTCAATGCCAAAACGGTTGTCATACGTACCGCACCGTTTTTAATCAGTTCGGTTTCTCCGTATTTTCTGAGCTGATCGTTCAGTTCCCCTACATGCTCGGTAATATAAAAACGTATCCCTCTTTTACGGAAATTCCTGTACATTATCATCAGTCTGTCCGAAGCAGTAATATCAATACTTCCAATGGCTCCGGCATGGACAATAATATATTTGGTATCGTCTTTGACAGCATTTTCAATATCATTCTGGAAAGTATCAATATTACCGAAAAACAAATTTCCTCCAAAACGGTAAATAATGACATTTTTGATCGGCTTTGCCTGACTGTGCCTGCCGAGATTATAAAACCCATTTTTGCCCTCTATGATTCCCATAAAGCTTCTTGGCGGAACAACGGCACGAATGATGACTGCCACAAACGAAAGCACCACACCAATAACCACTCCGTATACCGTACCAAAAATCAACACTCCCAAAAATGCCGCCAAAAAAATATAAAACTCATTTCTGCTTGTCTTCCAGAGCCTTGCTGCTATATCAAACTCACAAGCTCCCATCAAAGCTGTAATCACAATTGCCGTCAAAACCGGAACCGGCAGATAGGCAATGATAAACGTTCCGAAATAAAGAACCAGCAGCATTGATAAGCAGGCAAAAATAGACAGCCACTGCGACTTTGAACCGAACTGACGGACAATGCCCGTTCGGGAAACACTTCCGTTGACAGGACAGCAGCCTGTCAGTGCCGATGCGAAATTGCTGACAGAATAGGAAAGAATCTCACGATTGCTGTTCAGCTTGTATCCGTCTTTCAGTGCATTTGCTTTGGAAGCAAGCAGCGATTCTGCCATAATGACAACGGCAATACTCAGCGAATAAAACGCCATATCAGCAAATTCGCTTATATCCGGAATGGCTGTAAGCATACGAAATCCCGGAAAACCACTTTGCACCTCCGGCAGCAGCTTGACTCCGAATGAATCCACTCGCAGCACCACTGTCAGTAAAGCTCCTGCTACCATCATAATCACCGACATCGGAACTTTTGGAATCAATTTTCTGCTCATAAGAATAATAACGATTGTTACCATTCCCAACAGAAACGCTGCCGGGTTAAATTCAGAAAACTGACCGATGATATGCTTTACCAGTTCGGGACCTTCACCCGAGCCTGCCGTCCCCCCGAAAAGTTTCGGTATCTGTATCAATATAATCGAACAGCATATTCCCGATACAAAACCTCCCATAACAGGTTCAGAAATATATTGAACGGCTTTTCCTGCTTTAATAAGATAAAATAAAAGCAGCCAGCAAGCTACAAAAAAAGAGATAACCGGCACTATCTTCACAGCTTCTTCACTTTCGGCGGCAACTCCCATTGAGGCAATAACAGCACCCGTCAGTGCGGCCGGAGCCGCATCAACCCCAAAGACAAAATCGTGTGTGCTCGTCAGAAGCCCGAAAAATAATATGGGAAAAACTGAGCCATACAGACCGTACTGCATCGGCAGACCTGCTATTTGTGCATAACCCATCGAAATCGGGATCGATACCAATGCAACAATCACTCCACCGAAAATATCTTTTATAAAATCCGATTTTTTATGTTCGGAAAAAAACTTCTCCTTATATTGTTTTATCAGTGTATTCAAATTTTCTCACCCCGAGAAGCATTGTATTTCCGAATCAGCACGATTATACCAATTACACAAATTATATCAATATACGCTAAAATATTCAAGTAAAAAAGCAGAAATAAGAATAAAAAATTTCTGTTCATACCCTCAATAATGATATTTCTTCTGATTCATCACAAAACAAACCGATGTCAGTGCCAGTGATAAAAATTCCGCAAGCACAATTGACAGCCATATTCCATCCAGTCCGAGAAATATCGGCAGCAGCGTGACCGACATCGTTTGAAAAATAAACATTCTGCCGAATGATATTAATGCTGATATGCCGCCGTTATTGAGAGAAGTAAACAGCGACGAACCGTAAATATTAAATCCGCACAGCAGATAAGACAGAGAATAGAACATAAAGCCTCTTAACGTCATACCAAACAAATTCTCATCATAGCCGACGAAAAGACTGGAAAGCGGATAAGACATCAGTTCTGCCAGAGCCGTAAGTATAAAGGCAAGTATAAAAATAATCCTGACACTTTTTTTCCGTACATTTTGGAGCTCTTCGCTATTGCCGGCTCCATAATGATAAGCCGTAATCGGTGCAGCACCAATGGAATAGCCTATATATACCGAAACAAATATAAAATTCACATACATAATGACTCCGTATGCGGCAACGCCGTTCTCTCCGGCTAATTTCATCAGCTGCGAATTATATAGCATATTGACAATGGACATCGACACATTGGTCATAAATTCCGATGAACCGTTGGCACAGGCTTTTATCAGTTCTCTGCCGTAAAATTTGGTTTTGCCAAGTTTTAGTATACAGTTTTTGGAGAACATAAAATATACAAGCGGAATCATACCGCCTACAAACTGACTGATCGCTGTTGCAAAAGCCGCTCCTTCCACTCCAAAAGAAAAAACAGCCATCAACAGCCAGTCCAGTACAATATTGCACAGTCCTGCCGCTACTGTGATATAAAGCCCCAGTTTAGGACGCTCGGCGGTAACAAGAAAACTCTGAAATACATTTTGCAGCATAAACGGCACAATAGCAAAAAGTATGATTTCTCCATACCGGATACAATAATCCGTCATTGCTTCCGATGCACCCAGCATTACGGTAACGGGTCTGATAAACAGTACCCCCAGAATTGTAAAAATAATGCCTATCCCGGTAAGAACATATATCAGCAGCGAAAAAATCTCATTTGCCTTTTGATTTTCTTTTTTGCCTAAAGTGGCTGCCACTAACGCACTTCCGCCCGTTCCTATCATAAACCCCACCGCTCCGAAAATCATCAAGAACGGCATAATAAAATTAACAGCCGCAAATTCTGTCTTTCCAACATAATTCGATACAAAAAAGCCGTCAATCACCCCATAGATAGAAGTGAATATCATCATTATAACAGACGGCAATGTAAATTTAAAAAGTTTTTTGTAATTGAAGTGATCTGAAAGTTTAATTTCTTCTTTTTTATCCAAAATGCCTTCCTCCGGTTTTAGCGATCCTGCTTAGTACCCTTTCGAGTGCCTTTTCTGACAGCAGTTCATTTTCTTTGCACACTATCGGATTTTTGCCAACTATGTATTTTGCTAACTCTTCCGGACAAATTGCCTCATCTGCCGCCTGAAGCATTGATAGATCAAACAGGCTGTCGCCCGCCGCAATACTTTGTCCGATATGAAACTGACGGCTGAACCTTTTGACAGCAGTTCCTTTATCGAGATTTTTTGGCACAACATAAACCTTTACACCGTTGGTAAAAACATCTGCCACTGTGCTGTCAAGATGTTTTTGCAGCATAGCAGCTGTTTTGTCGGGAGCATTGCTTTTTGTAAACACAAAAAGTTTTTCGATAAATCTGACTTCAAACATTACATTGCTGTCACGCTGTAAAAGTTCTGTGGCTTTCTGCATTTCTTCTCTGGCATCTTCCGTCATTTTGAGGGATTCTTCATACCAGTTTTGATCGGGACATCCGTCTTTCAGGAGAATCCCTCCGTTACAGGTCAGGGCGTACCGGAAGCCGCCTGTTCCAAAATCAATTCTTTGATACTGCTCAACGGTTCTTGTGGTAACGGGTACAATGTTGATTTTTTGATATATTGCATTGAACAGCTCAAATGTCTTTTCCGTAATAAAGGAAATTTCCCTGCCCCTGTACACCTCTACACAGCGTTTATCAGCACCAATAAAGTGTTGATAGGAATATATCATTGTATTGTCAAGATCTGTATAAAATATCTCCATAACAATTTAAAAAGGGGTATACAGTACATCACTGTATACCCCTGCTCCTTTCGATAATCAATCTTCTGTTTCGGAAACTGTTTCCTTTTTGCTGAATATTTTTACAAATGCTTTTCTGATAAGATCCACAGGAATCATTGTAACTGCCATCAGGATTACCAGACACCAGCCGATTGCACTGAAGGGCTGACAGCTGAACATTTCACTCAGCCAGCCAAGGTAAGGAATCAGACCTGCATTGACAATGAATGCCTGTACAAGAACAATGATAAGGAATACTCTCAAAAAGCCTTTATTCTGTCCCAGACCTTTGAAAATTCCAAAGCCTTCATCACGAACATTGAAGCCGTTGAACAGAGCTGCAAGAATAAACAATACAAAGTAACCCGTCATATGCTGCGGGGACTGGTCGGCAGCCGAACCAAAGCCGGTTGCTGCATGGGAACCAAACAATGCTGCAATAGCAGGAACCATATAATATACCGCACTCAGCACCACTACCCAAGTTGCCATCACACCGATCTGAGCAGCCATTTTTTTACTGATGATACTTTCATCACGGCGGCGTGGTTTTTCAAGCATATATTCGTCTTTGGCGGGTTCATTTCCAAGCATAATGGCACCCAGACTATCCATTACAAGGTTGACAAAAAGAAGATGTGTTACTTTCAGCGGTTCTTCTACACCAAAGAAAGGTGCAATGGCACTGATTACCACCGCTGCGACATTAATCACAAGCTGGAAAGTACAGAATTTAAGAATATTGTGATAAATCGTACGTCCGTAGAGAATCGCATCTTTGATAGAACGGAAGTTATCGTCAAGAATAACAATCTTACCGGCTTCTTTTGCGGCTTCTGTACCGCTGCCCATTGCAAAGCCGACATCAGCTTTTTTCAGTGCCGGGGAGTCATTCACGCCGTCACCCGTCATACCTACTACGAGGTTCATTTCCTGACAAAGTCTTACCATACGGGATTTATCCGTAGGCAGTGCTCTTGCGATGACACGAATGTTCGGAATAATCTTTTTGAGTTCATCATCAGAGAATTCATTCAGCATAGCGGAAGTCAATACTCTGTCGCTGTCCTTCTGAATCAGACCTGCGTCCTTGGCAATGGCAACGGCTGTTTCAAGACGGTCACCCGTAATCATAACAACCTGTATGCCTGCTCTCTGCACCTCAGCAATCGCCTGTTTTGCTTCGGGACGAACATCGTCACGTATTCCTACCAAACCAATGATAACAAGATCATCATTGATTTCATTTTCCTTCAGCGGCTTTTCGGAATAACCGAATGAAAGCACACGCATTGCCTTGTTGGAAAGTTCGTCAATTTTTTCATTCAGAACGTCCATATCCAGATTACAGACCTTTCCGTCTGCATCAAGATATTTTTTAGCCTTTGCAAGCAGTCTTTCGGGAGCACCTTTATAGAAAGTCTTTCCTGTGGAAGAAATACTTGCCTGGCTAAATTTGTTGGTGGAGTTAAAACCTTGGCTTGCGGTGATGACATATTCCTTGCTTGATGCCAGTTGACGGAAAGTTTCTTCGCCCAGGAATTTCATCAAAGCACGGTCTGTGATATTACCGCCGATAATTTCGTGAGCAGAATCAAACTGTGACTGTGTATTTTTACCGATTGCCAGATCGAGATTTTCTTTGACGGTTTTATGATTCTTAATATCGTCAAACGCCATCGTTTTGCCGTCTGCGGTAAAGAACTCTACTACTTCAAGGACACCCTTGGTGATCGTACCGGTTTTATCACTGAACAGGATATTGAGTGAACCGGCTGTTTCAATACCTTCTGCTTTTCTGACAAGAACGTTATGGTCAAGCATTTTGCTGGTATTCTGCATCAGAACCAGAGAAATCATCAACGGCAATCCTTCAGGAACGGCACATACGATAATCACAACCGCAAGGGATACAGCTTCGATGAACTTTTGAATAATATAGGCAAATTCCTGTGAGAAGAATACCGAAGGTCCTGTACCGATGATATTGTCACCCACCTTGACAGGTGCAAGGAAGATAAAGTACGCAATGTAAAGAAGGGTGATTACGGTTGCACCGATATAGCCGAAAGTGGATATTTGCTTAGCCAACTTTGCCAGCTTAACTTTCAGCGGAGAATCGGGTTCTTCGCCCTGCATTTCTTCTGCCATTTTACCCATCATTGTAGCAAGACCGACTTTTCTGACATCGAGTACACCCTCGCCGTCAAATACCACTGCCCCTCTGAAAAGAGAGTGCTCATCGACAAAGGTATCACCCGTAATATTATCGGTAAGCTGAAAATCCTCTGTGGTTTCCGTTTTCTTACATTCTTCGGCTTCACCGTTAAGAGCCGAGTTATCAACTCTCATCGTACCCGAAACAAGAATACCGTCGGCAGGAATTTTATCGCCGGATTGCAGGAGTATCTTGTCGCCTACTACAACATCGTCAACATCAATAACAATCAGTTCACCGTTACGGTAAACTTTGCACTGATCTTTTTTGGTGCTGTCTTTGAGTTCTCTGTACTTTGTGTCAGAGGCAACACCGGTTTTCGCCGATACAATGGCAACAACAATAATTGCCACAATCGTTCCGAGCGGTTCATAGATCTCAGCATAACCAAGAATAAACATTACGATCATAATTGCCGCAATGACAAGAAGTATCCTGATCATCGGATCTTTGAACGTTTCAAGGAACTCTGCCCAGAAAGTGGTCGGTTCGGAATCGGGAATGGCATTGGAGCCATATTTTTGTCGGGATTCCTCGACCTGTTTGTTATCCAGTCCGTTAAACTTCAATTTCATTCGTCCTTTCAAATTTAATATGATGTTTATATTATATCATACAATATAAAACAGTCAATCGAAAAAATTCAATTTTTTTCTGTAAAAAATCAAAATTTACAGATGATTTTCTTTTTCAGAAATTTAAAAACCCGTCACAAAGGGTTTGATATATTCATATCCGACAGCAAGATTGATATTCTGCCCGTCATCTATACCTGCTGTACTCAGCCCGATAATCTCACCGTACATATTCAGCAATGCTCCTCCCGAACTGCCGTGAGAAATCGGAGCTGTAAACTGTATCATTGTAATATTGTCTATTTCTCTGAACCCTGCTATAATACCATCGGATACAGAATTAAAAAGTCCCAGCGGGCTGCCGATTGCCACCACTTTCTGTCCCCTGACCAGTTTTTTGGAACCGTCATATACGGGCAAGGGACTTAGCTGTCTGTCAATCCGTATAATTGCCATATCAATTCCGTTGTGATATTTAATAACCTCGTTGGTTTTGTACACTGCGTCATCATTTTCGATTTTGACAGCATAATACACCCCTGCGTGTACAACATGATAATTGGTCAGTATATATCCCGAACGCCCTATCATAATTCCCGAGCCGCTCCCGACATTTTTTCCACGGCTGTCATAGATACCGATCAGCACAACAGAAGATGCCAGCTGTGCCAGTTCTTCGTATGTTTTTTCAGTACGGGAATGGATTTTTAAATCCGGACGCTGTGCATATACCGATTGTGTTAGTGCCTCCCTGCCGGACTTATCACAAGAGGAAGTATTTGGTACAGCCGTATGTGTATTGCTGCGGCGGGGATGCGGCGGAATCTGAATGACCGGCTTTGCTGTTTCCTTACAGACCGCTGCCGCTGTCATCGCTTGTCCGGCATCAGCGGTTGCTGCCTGGTACGGCGGCAAGTCCATATTGCCGAAACTGCCAACTTTCAGTTCCGTTGACAGAGCCAACGCATTCAGCTTTGCATCTATATCGACCCGATATTGCAGCAGCAGTACAGAGCAGCCTGCCAATGCCAGAAAATAGACCGTAAGGTAATCGTTTCTGGACGTAATATTCGGAATCATCAACTTTTTGGTCAATCGGATTTTTCGCTCATCTCCGAATACTTCATCTATGACATACAGTGAACGCACTACCAGATTGGTGATCATTGACTCCGACATCATCGGAAAATCGCTGCGGCATATCTTTTCAAGTGCACTCACAGCATTGGCGATTCGTGCATTCCCGCTGTAATGTTTGGTATGTATGACGGTTTTGCCGCAGGACAGATATTGTCTGTAACAATGGATATAAAAATCTGCCGTATCCATTGCTGTAATTTTCGGCAATGCCTCTATTCGCCGATAATCCACATCGTTTCGGCATTTCATTTTCTTTTCAAGCATTAAGATCTCCGTCTGGCAGGCACTGCTGCTGCCGATCACCCGGCAAAAAAATTCTCCTGTTATTTCAGAAAATTCTGCTACGGAATGAATCGCTCTCTTTACTGGATCATACATTCTTTCACCGCCCGATAAATCTATTTGATAGTTCTAAAAAAAAATATTTTTGATAAAAAAATTTGTTTTATAGTATTAACAATACCACATTATGCTAAAAAAGTCTATTGCTTTTTCAGGAAATATGATATAATATATCTGTTTTACGCAAATTAAAAATTTTATTAGACAGAGGTAACAGCAGAAATGATAGATTCACAAATTTATTACAGTGTTAAGGCTCTTCTTTATTCACCCGCGGATAACAGCAAAATTCCCGACAGAATCATCAGTGAGGCATTTGGCACTGCGTTTTCCCTTGCCCTTTGCCTGGAAGATACCATTCGCAGTGCTTATGTAGAACAAGCAGAAGCAATACTAGTGGACTCCATCGGAAAAATTTACGAAGCTGCACAGACCCGAAAATTTTTTATTCCCAAAATTTTTATCAGAGTAAGACGAAAAGAACAAATTAAAGATTTGTACCGGCGTCTTGGCAATTCTGCGGAATTAATTACGGGATTTATTTTCCCAAAATTTTCTCCCGAAAATGCTGACGATTTTATTGACAGCACAATGTCCTGCCATTCCCGTCAACCAATCTATATGATGCCGATACTGGAAAATCACGAAATGATTAATCCTCTGAAACGTGCCGAAATGCTTTTTCGCATCAAGGAAAAAATCACTCCCGTCGAAAATCATATTCTTAATATCAGAGTCGGCGGCAATGATCTTTCGGGTACTTTAGGAATCAGACGGCATATCGACGAAACTATCTATGACATTCGTCCCGTTGCCAATATATTTTCGGATATTATATGCATATTTGGACAGAACTATGTTGTTTCCGCTCCTGTGTGGGAATACTATAACGGTGACGGCTGGGATACCGGTCTGAAAGCCGAAATCAAAGCAGACAAACTAATGGGATTTTTCGGCAAAACAGCCGTACACCCCCGGCAGATACCTGTCATCAACGAAGCATACACCATTTCCGACAAAGACCTTGACGATGCGAAGGCAATCCTTAACTGGTCAGACGATAACAACCAACTCGTTTCGGGGAACGATGCCAAAGAACGTATGAACGAATACAACACCCATTATTTTTGGGCTAAAAAAATAATGTATCAATATTATGCCAAATATTAACACCGCAACGGAGGAACCACGATTGTATACGGAAGATAAAATGATTAAAATAGCCAAAAGAGATAATAACAAAAAAAGGAATTTCCTGATTGTCAACCGATTTCAAGCAAAGCACATCGCCTGCTCTCCCTCATCGGCTTTTCAGATGTTTGATGAACTCGCAGATACTTTGTGCGGCAAATTCAATCCTCATCATCTTCTTATCATCGGTTTTGCTGAAACAGCTACTGCTATCGGCACTCGTGTTGCCGTCAAACTGGGCGGCACCTATATGACCACTACTCGTGAAGATATAGAAAATGTATCCTATCTTTTCTTTACCGAATCTCACAGTCACGCAACCGAACAGCGGCTTGTCAAAAATGATATTGACAACATCATAGACGGTATTACGGATATTTTGTTTGTCGAGGACGAGGTTTCTACCGGAAATACCATTCTGAAATTAACAGAAGTATTGAAAAAATCTTATCCGGAAAAAAATATTCATTTTTCGGTAGCCTCCCTTATTAACGGTATGGCATCCGAATATGCGGAAACCTATCAAGCAAAAAACATTGACCTGTATTACCTCGTCAAAACACAGAATGATGAAAACAGCAAAACAGCCGAAACTTTCAGTTGTAACGGCAAATATCTTCAGTACAGCGAAACGATGGAGTCATTTGACGATGATTTTTATGACCGCCGCAATTTATTTGAAGATATGTCCGCTGATCATTCCAGCGTTGTATATTATTATAATGTTTCCGGATATATGGACAGCCGCAGAACTGTCAACCCGACAAAATATCAGAAAGCCTGCCAACAGCTTGCCGACACCATCATCAGCCAAAAAAGTGTCAATTCAAAAATCAAAAAGAAAAAATCTGTACTCGTCATCGGTACGGAAGAATTTATGTACCCTGCCATCTATACCGCCTATGAAATAGAAAAACAAGGCTGTCGGGTAAAATGCCAGTCAACGACCAGAAGTCCCATTATGGTAAGCCTTGACAAAAATTACCCGCTTCACCAACGTTTTGAACTGAAAAGTCCGTATGAAGAAAAAAGAAAAACCTTTATCTATGATGTCAAAAAATACGATAAAGTCATTGTCATCACAGATGCTCCCGAAAGCCGTGAAGAAATATTTACTTTGACAGATACATTAAGACATGTCGGAAATACCGACATAGATGTTGTGAGGTGGTGCTGAAATGAAAAGTTCTTATCATCAAAACGATGTCATTCTGCTGCTGAAAGACATCACCGGATTAGTGGAGCCTCAGCCGACAGAGGAACGAGAACGCCTGATACAATCCGGCACACATTACTGTGAAATGCTTCCCATCGAATATGTTCCTACCGAAACGTATATGAACATCTACAACGAAGCTCTCACCTATTTTGCAAAACCCACAGCCGATGCTGTCGGCAATCTTGCCCAAAAAATCATTGAAAACAAAGGGACAGAGATCGTGCTGGTTTCTCTCGCAAGAGCGGGTATTCCCATCGGAATCCTCTTAAAACGCTATATCAGATTCAAATATCATCTTGATGTCACACATTACTCGATTTCCATCATCAGAGGACGTGGCATTGATAAAAACGCAATGAACTACATTTTAAAACGTCACCGTCCCGAAAGCATCGTGTTTGTTGACGGCTGGGTAGGCAAAGGAGCCATCTACAATGTCCTCAAAGAAGCGGTCAAAGATTTCAAGGGTGTTTCGCCCGACATCGCTGTTGCCTCCGATCCTGCCAACATTACCGATCTTTGCGGAACACACGAGGACATATTGATCCCCAGTTCCTGCCTGAATGCGACGGTATCGGGACTGATCAGCCGGACATTTTTACGCAGTGACATCATAGGAGAAAATGATTTTCACGGTGCGGTATACTACGGGGAATTGAAAGACCGTGACCTGTCCTATCAATTTATTAATGCTATTGAAGAACATTTTACCCTCCATCCTCCCGAAAGTCATCTTGCCCCTATCGGCAGCGGAAGGGACGAAACTGCTGCCATTGCCCGACACTTCGGCATTGACAACATTCATCTTGTCAAACCAGGAATAGGGGAAACCACAAGGGTTCTTTTGAGGCGGGTACCGCATAAAATTCTCATTCAAAAATCGGACGAAAATGCTCCTCAGCTGATGCCGATTTTAAGGTTGGCACAAGAAAAAAACGTTCCCGTTGAATACTACCCTTTAAATCATTACAGAGCCTGCGGCATCATCAAAAAATCCGCCGATCTATAATACAAAACAACAGACACCGTACAAAGAGCTGCACGCTGTCTGTTGTTTTTATCGATTTATTCGCCCAAAACATTTTTGATTTTTTCTTCATACTCCTGTTTGGTGATAATCTGCATTTTATACTGGAGTTCAATTTTACGAAGAATATCAAAATTGTCGAGTTTTTTCTGTGCCTTTGCCAACTTCTCTTGATACTCATCAACAGTGATAATATCCATTGTGAGAGCATTTTCGAGTTTTGCCTTACATCTGTCAAACTCTTCCTGAGCTTTCTGTTTTTCACGGTTAAGCACGGCATTTTTGATTTCGAGTTCTTTTTCTTCGATTTCTGATTCGAGTTCTGCCTTTGTTTTCAGCTTTTCGCTCATCTCATTCAGAATATCGTTTACATCAAACGCTTCGGTTCTGTATTCTTTGATATATTCCATATATCTTCTGCCGATCTGAGCATAATAAGCTTCCAGACTGTTCGTAACTGTATTGAGCTGAATTTTAAGTCCTGCAAGATCTTTTTGCTCAGGTAATGTACTGAAAATAGTATTACCCACGCTTTTAGCCGAGTTTACGACATTTTCGCCGACATTCTGAACAGCTTTGCTCGCTTTTTCAAACAAATCCATAGTGAATACCTCCGCAAATTCTTATTATCTTACATTATAAACAAGTTGATCGAGTACAGATTTCAGCTGCTGTTTCGGCACCACACCTACAAAACTGTTGTCAATCTGCATCTCACCAAAACCAAAAGGCTTGATCCACGCTGATACGACAATCGTATTCGGATTGGCAAATTCTATTTTGATATACTTCCCTGCTGTCCAGAATCCGCCTCTTTTCCATATATATTCATTATTCTTGAGAATATATCGATAACCGTTTGAGGTCAATATGGAGCAAATCATACTATTGGCAGCCTGCGAATTCGCACAGCCAAGCTGAAACATGGTTCTTGACATTAATAATTTCTCCTATCAAGTATATCTTTTTGACAATTCCGTAATACTGCGGTCGGTAGTACCTTGACCAATAGGATTAAACTTCCATTCATCGCCATTTCTGTATACCTCTCCGAAGATCAGTGCTGTCATTCCTGAATAGTTATCAGTAAGATTATACCGGAACATTTCGTTGTTATTTCGTCCGTCAACAATTCTGATAAAGGCATTCTGCACCATACCAAAATGCTGACCTCTTCTTTGTGCTTGGTAGATATTAACCACTATCACAATTCTATCATAGATGGACGGTACTTTTTGAAGATCAATCACGATTTGTTCATCATCACCTGAACCTGCACCCGTGAGATTATCTCCCATATGGCATACCGTGCCGGACTCATGAGTAAGATTACCAAAATAAACAATATCCTTTTTTTCAACAAGATGACCGTCACGAAGAAGAAAAGCCGATGCATCGCAGTCTATATCTTCTGTTTTCTGGGAGAAAAGACCTTTCAAAAGACCTTTTTTCGCTTCATCCCAACCAAGAGCAACGATAACCTTCGAGATACCGGCGTTTTCTTTTGTCAGACTTACTTTTTGTCCTTTTTGAAGACTAACCGACATTTTTCATTCTGCTACACAATACAAACCGCACCTATCTGCATATGATCGTATCAACCTTTACCCTCAAAGACAGGTCTGTTTATGGGTAGCTTTTCCTTTCATAATTTTAAATCTTATTGGGCACTGATTCCGTAATTACCGCAAAGTGCCGCCAATCCTCCCTGAAAACCGCTGCCGATCGCATTAAATTTCCATTCAGAACCTGATTTGTACAGTTCGCCTACCACAACGGCTGTTTCTATGGAGAAGTCTTCGCACAGGTCATAACGAATCAGTTCGGCAGAAGTACTTTCATCAATGATACGGATATAAGCATTGCTGACCTGTCCGAAGTTTTGTTTTCTTGCTTCCGCATCATAGATAGTTACCGTAAAGGCAATTTTTTCTATATCCTGAGGAACAGCTCCCAGATCAATGTGTATCTGTTCATCATCGCCCTCACCCTCGCCGGTGCGGTTGTCACCCATATGCTGAACGGATGCCGAGGGATGCATCAAATTACCATAAAACACAAATTCCTTTTCACTGGGGCATTTTCCCGAACCGTCAAGCATAAAAGCTGCGGTATCGAGATCAAACGCTCCGCCCGTATCATAAATATTAATATCCCAGCCAAGACCGACCGTGATATTTCTCAGACCCGGATTATCCTTTGTAAGACTTACTTTTTGTCCTTTTGAAAGATTAATTGGCATATCTAATTACCTCCTGTCAAGCCACAACAATTCCATAGCTGCCGCAGAGAGCCGCAAGACCGCCCTGATAGCCGCTGCCGATTGCATTGAATTTCCATTCTCCGTTATGTCTGTAAATTTCGCCTACTACAACGGCTGTTTCTATGGAGAAATCTTCGCCGAGGTCATAGTGGATAATCTCTGTACCTGTCACATTATCCACAATACGGATATAGGCATTGCTGACCTGTCCGAAATTCTGGCGTCTTACATCGGCATCATAAATGGTTACAGTAAAAGCCACTCTCTGAATATTAGCCGGTATCTTGGTAAGATCAACCATAATCTGTTCATCATCGCCTTCGCCTTCACCTGTAAGGTTATCGCCCATATGCTGAACAGATTCCGAAGCGTGCTGAAGATTTCCGTAAAAAATGAATTCTTTTTCCGTGGGGCATTTGCCGTTTTCGCCGAGCATAAACGCCGATGCATCAAGGTCAAAGTCGTTGCCGGTATCGAACTGGTTAACGTCCCAGCCCAGACCTACCATAATACTTTTCAGCCCGGGATTACCTTTGGTAAGATCTACTTTTTGTCCTTTTGAAAGATTAATTGGCATTGTTTTGTCCTCCTGACATTAATATTTTTTGGGATTGGTGGGCATATTGTAAACCTTGTTGAACTCATCTTTGATATTCTGAAGCTTCACCTGATCCTGCACTCTCTGATTATGAGCATCCTGCTGAATCCGCTGAGTTTCATTAATACCGTCCATAATGGTTCTCCAGGTGGTTTCCAGTGTTTCTATCTTGATGGAGCTTCCCGAAGCAAGTCTTGCTGTCATTTTAGCCTGTTCAGCTGTATTGCGGGCATTCTTGATGAGCATTTCATTGGTCTTTTCATCAAGTGCCTGCATAGCCTCTGCCTGTACACGCTGTCTTTTCAGCATAATTGCCTGAGCAAGAGCCTGTTTGAATACAGGGAGCGTAATAATGAACGCAGAGTTAATTTTTCTTACAAGGTTCATATTGCTGTATTCTATGGTTTTAATCATAGGAACAGACTGCATTGCCACGTTTTCGGCTGTTCTGAGGTCCTGTGTTCTCTGTTCAAGCATTGCAAGTGCCTGCTGGCAAGACTGTATTTCAAACTGAATAGAGTTATCGCCTGTTGCGTCCATATCTGCCTGTCTTTTGGCAATGTATTCTTCGATCTCCTTACAGCCTTGTTCACCTGCAAGGATGTATTTTACCAATTCGTGATAATAATTAACGTTTGCTTCAAACATTGTTTCCAGATTTCTGTTGGAAACCTTAATTTCCTCTTCATATTTTCTGAGTTCAACGTAAATCTTATCTACCTCATCACCCATTGTGTGATATTTTGCCAATATTTTGTCAAGCTGTTTTTTTGCATTGCTGAACCACTTGCTCAGACCTTTTGGTTCGTCTTTGATTTCATCAATATCAAACTTTGACATAATACTCGAAAGTTGTTTCAGCATTGTGCTTGTCTGTTCGAGCTGTGCGAGGTTCATACTGTTGAGTACCACGTCCGATGCCTTTGAAATTTCATCGGCCACTTCGCCGCCAAAAGTAACAATACTTTCCATATTGTTTACTTCGATTTTGCTGACAAGTGCATCTACTTCGGCAGAATTAACCAGTTCCTTGTTCATCTGCTGTCTGTCTGCCACGATGTCATACTGCTGGACGGGTTCTACGATCGGATTTTCGGGAGTTCCTACTTTTTCCATTGTTGCTGTGGGCTGCTGATTAGCCTGTGTATTTACTTTGCTAAAATCCAACGCCATAATTAATTTCCCCTTCTGAATAATTTTTCACGCCATGACGGGTGATTGCTTTTTTTTGGTTTATCGCTTATCTTTCGGAAATCGGGAACATTCAGATCATACATATAACCGCCTGTCTGATGTTCCTGAAAGATAGATTTATCGGGATTATAAAACCTTTCGATTGTCTGATAGCCCGTAGGTACAAACACCGCAAGGTCAAACCCGCAAAGCCCTAAAAATGTAAATATAATGGTATCTTCCAACGACATACTCTGCTCTGTAAGTGAAAGACACACAATCTTAGGATTGATTTTGGTAAAATCAAACTGCTGTATCATTCTGACAAGGTTTTTGTCAAGATTCAGAATGGTTGCTATGATAGTATGTTCAACCCCTGTTTCAAACGTACCCCTGATAAACTTACCGTTAATAAGCATCTGGAGTTTATCCAACATATGTTCCTGCACCTCATTTCTGAGATAACCGAACTGATAGCACTGATGATTTTTGACAACATCTTTTCTGAGTTTTCCGTTGCTGATAAACTGATTGGTATATGCTTTGACAGGATTGGGAGTACCGGGAGCGATACAAGGGAATCTGTTGATCAATATGGTCTGATTGCCGAGCAGTTTTTTAACACCTGCCCAATAAGCAGCAAGATCATTATCCTTTACACCGCATATTTTTGCACATACAACAGGTATGGTAACACGTCCGCCTTCTGTGCTGAAATTCGGACGATATTTCAACTCGGTATTCCACAGCTGTTCCACTTCTTCATACATTGTTTTCAGCATCACAGTATTTGCCTGACCGTACTGCTGATCCCTGTATATACCTGTATCCTGATACATAATGGTATCAAGCTCTCTTTCGGCATGATAGGCTACCGTACCCATACTCAAAGCCGTATTTTCAGTAGGATATTTTTCAATGCTCATAGAAGTTTCATATGTCAGTTCATACAGAAGTTCATCATTCAGACAGCAGTGCATATTTCTGTCGGGAACAAGTATCAGAACATCAATGGGAAGCCTCGCCAAAAATCTCATCAGCAATGCTTCGTTTTCGTTTTTACAGCCTCCAAGATAAATAAAGCAGGCAATTTCGGGCATTTTAAAATTCCCGAAAAGTTTCTCATAATATCTTTTCAGCCAACATATCAGATAGACCGCTTTACCGGAAAGTCTGCTGATATTTTCATTTGGCTGTGAAGCAAGCTTTAGCATAATATCCGTAAAAGTCTTTTTCACGATGCTTTGCAGTCCCAAATCTCTGATGAATGAAAAATTCGGTATCATACCGGCTATCAGATTTTCCACAGAGTTATAATTTTGTTTTCTGACAGTGTTAATTTCATCTACTGTCGGCGGCGGTATTCTGTTTTCGGCAATAACAAAATTTCTTTTGGAACTTTCCAGTCCCAACTGAAACTGATACAGCTCGTTAATATATGTAATTTTATCTTCCACTCCATTGATTCTGCAATAGCAGTTATAGTAGAGTGTCGGGTCACTGCCCCGTTCATACACAGGTACTTTAAAATCAGAAAGTCCGCTGCCTTTGATCCATGCATTTGTACACGCCATATACTTTGGTGCCGCACCGTACAATCTACTGATTTGTTGTTCCATTTTCATATCCTCTCTGAGCTTTTGAAGAGAAAAATCCACCGGGAAATTTTCTGTATCGGGCATCACCAATTCATCAGAGAAAGAGGAATCCGGATCAAGTTTTCTATATTCCGCATCCCCTTTGTACTGCAAAAGCACAACATCACAGCCGGCTTTCGCCAGTACTCTGATCAGAAGCAGTTCATAATTGCTGATATATCCCTCATACAAAATTTTCGGTACATTATCATCTCCGAGTCGGCTCACAATTCTTTCAAATTTATAATAAAGCCAACACATAAATTTGATATATGCATTTTTCAGCATATTCTCATTTTTACCTTCTTTTTTCATACTGTCAAGTACATCATAAACTGCACCCGAAACAGCATTTTTCTGGTAAACGTTCATTCTGGGAAGCCATTTGCCAAGACTTTGCACAATAAAATTTTTATCCACACGAAAGGTATTTCCCATCATTTCATTATAAAATGATAAATGATTGTTATCGGGATTAGGAATCCTCCCCTCTATAATCACACCCGATTTTCTTGCAGCATCATAATATTTTTTGATAAAATCCAAAATCCTGCTGCTGCAACTGTTAATTCTATAAAAATAAATTCCCTGTGAGGGGCGGTTTTTAAGCTCTTTAAAAAAATCATCAAGACACTGTATTGCAATATGCTCCAAAACAAATCCCCTTTCACAATTTCACAAAGTCGTATTAATTATTTCTATGTTCTGTAATTCCATTAAGCATAAACCCGGAAGCTGCTCCTACAAGCCCTCCTATAATATGGGAAAAATGAGATATATTATCATTACTAAACAATCCTTCGTATATTTGACCTCCTATATAGAAAAACGCAACCAAAATAAGCGTAACAGGTATTTCGCCGTTTTTGACACTTGCAAAAGATGCTAACAGAATCATCGCAAACACAACACCGCTGGCCCCAATGATCCCCACTTTTGGGAAAAAGATAAAATTGGCAATTCCCGAAAAAAACGCTGTGGCAATAATGATAAACAGAATATTTTTACTGCCGTACTTTTCTTCCAGCAAAGGTCCTATGACCAGTATCATTGTAATATTTCCGCTGAGATGTGCCCAACTTGCATGACCTATGGCATGCCCGAAAAACCGTACATAAGTCAGCGGATTCAAAAGTGATGCTCTGTAACAGCTAAACAGGACTTTGTTTGCCGTCCCTGCGGTGATCATATTGATCAGAAAAGCGATAAAACATAGAGCCGTAAATCCCAATATAACAGGAGAATTTAATGTAATTTTAAATTTACCTATTTTCATATGTTCAAATCCTCACATCAATTAAATAAAAAACATATAATTTTTATAATAGTATTGTACTATATCTTCAGTAAAATGTCAATTTAATTTATAACAATCGACCGAAATATCGATTCTGTCTATTGTGCCAAAATTTGCTCAGATTTGATACTAAACATCCATTATTTAAAATTTCAATGATTATACAATATATTTTTTTAATTGTCAATATTATACAAAAAGTATTTTAAATACCTTCTGTATAATACATGAAAGTTTATCTACAAATTGTTGTTTTAATAATTTATTTTACTTTTTGTATATAATCATTCTTTTAGAGCCTGTTTAATATCTGCACCGTACAGATTTTTGAAGCGTCATTTTTCGATAACAAGGAAAAAAGATGCAGGCATACTGGCGT
>CACYDP010000132.1 GCA_902773135.1 uncultured Ruminococcus sp. | reverse complement strand
TCAAAAGCAGTTTTGAACGGAATTATGCTTTGTTTTGAATATATTCGTCAATCGCCTTTGCAGCAGCTTTGCCTGCACCCATTGCCAAAATAACCGTTGCCGCACCTGTTACAGCATCACCGCCGGCATAAACGCCCTCACGGCTGGTGAGCCCGTTGTCGCCGTCTGTTACTATACAGCCGTGCTTGTTGGTTTCAAGACCGGGTGTGGTACTTCTGATAAGGGGGTTCGGGCTAGTACCGATGGATATAATCATTGTATTTACGTCCAGTACAAATTCGCTGTTTTGGGAGAATTTTGTAACCAATCGTGATAAAATACGAGTAGTTATATAGAAGGACTTTTGAAGGAGGTCTTTGCTATGACCGATGAGCAGATCGTAGAAATGTATTGGGACAGGAACGAGCAGGCTATTTCCGTTACTTCTGAGAAATATGGCACTTACTGCTATTCTGTCGCTTACGGTATCCTACATAATGAGGAAGATTCAAAAGAAAGTGTGAATGATACCTATCTATCCGCATGGAACAGTATGCCGCCGCATAAGCCGAGCATTTTGAAAACTTTTCTCGGTAAAATAACAAGAAGGCTCTCTATTGACAGATGGAGACGAAAAAATGCAGAAAAGCGTGGCGGTGAGATGGCAGAGGTGTTGGACGAGTTATCGGCATGTATTTCTCCGAGCGGTGATCCGATAGTTGAAATGGAAAAAGAAATGCTTGATAAAACGATCAACACTTTTGTCCGAGAGTTAAAGGACACGGAACAGAGGGTGTTTCTTTGCCGTTATTGGTATGCAAAATCCGTAAAGGAAATAGCAAAGCTGTTTGGCTTTTCTGAAAGTAAAGTTAAAGTCATGCTGATGAGAACAAGGAACAAACTGAAAGAAAGACTTGAAACGGAGGGATTGTTGTGACAAAATTCGATTTATTTGACAGTATCGGCAATGTTGATGATGAGTTTATCGAAAAGGCAACGGAACTGAAGAAAAGCAGTAAAAAGGCATTTTTAGCAATAACCTCTGTGGCTGCCTGTGCCGTCTTTGCTTGTGCGGCTCTTCTCATCGTTCAGAATATGAACAAAAACAGTAATGTGATTGTTGATTCAAGTGCTTCCTCTGCGGTTGGTACAAGCTCGGTTAAGCCTGTTAACGAAGAATCTCCCGAAAACGGAGCAGTCGGAGGATCAAGCTCGGAAACTCCGGTGCTTGAGGATTCCGGCGAGCAAGTTCTTGAAGAAATGCCGTTTGAAATTTATTATATTGCAAATGGTAAAACGGAACAAAAGACGATTGTTACAGATGCTTCCCCTAAAAATCTCTTTGATATTTGGAAGAGAGAAAACCAAATCGGAGATGAAGTTCGTTTTATCTCTGTAAAAATATCTGACAATGGTATAACAGAGATTTCCGAATACAGTGGAGTAGAAGTTGCAGCACATAAAGTTGGAGATCATACGGTTTACACCCTGACTATAACAAAAAATCTCGAACAATACTATGACAGCATAGGGAAAGAACTTCTGCTTGATTCTCTTGAAAAAACAATGATAGGTATGTGTGATCCGAAGCCTGATGAATATCAGCTTATCCTTTCCGATCATACAGAAAACGAAAAGACTGAAAGCAAAAGTAGTGTTTCTGATGATAAACAAAGCAACGATGATGTCGTGAATTCGGACGCTTATCCTATTACAGAAACAAGCCCGACAAATCCCGAAGCAGAAGAATCATCTGAACAGGAAGCAACATTAGGTGTCAGTCAGGAATATACACCTGATGAATCTGAAATAGATCAAGCAAGCTCAAACTATGCAGAAGAATCCGAAAGCAACCACGTTGCTCCGGAGGATATTCAGTACAACGATCAGGGGGAAGCACTTGAATGAAAGCCGTCAAAAAATACTATCCACTGTTTCTTCCGCCTTTGCTAACTTTAGCAGTATTGCTGTATGCGTTCAAAAGCTATAATATGTACCCGTTCGGAAAAGGCAGTATTGCCTGGTGCGATATGAATCAGCAGGGTATCCCTCTGCTGATGAACTTTAAGGATATGTTAAGCGGAAAAGACAATTTGCTTTTCAGCATTTCCAATGCAGGCGGTATGAATTTATGGGGTGTGTTCTGCTTTTTCCTTTTAAATCCGTTTTCTCTGCTGTCGGTCTTTGTGCCAAAGGAAGAAATGATATATTTTGTCAATATTATGGTTATCCTGAAGCTGACATTATGTTCCTTTACGGCGGCGATTTATTTCAGGTGCTGTAAGAAAACCACAAACGGAGCTATTACGGTTTCGCTCAGCCTGATGTATGCTTTGTGCGGATATGGTATGCTGTTTTATCAGAATATCATGTGGCTTGATGTTATGTATCTGTTTCCT
>CACYDP010000131.1 GCA_902773135.1 uncultured Ruminococcus sp. | reverse complement strand
GACACACGGGGATAGCTCGTTGATACTGTACGGGTTGCCGTACTTGAGCGAGAAGCCCCTACCTCTATAGGTGGGGGAGTATGTCACTATATTTGTTCGACAATTGCAGAAATAAATAATACGAGAATGTTTATCACGGCAATTCTTGACAAGGTTTGTTCCAAGTGATATGATAAAGAATAAAGTATCATCGGAAGATGTGTATGATGGAGGAATTTATGAATAACGGTGATAAGAGAAGGTTTAAAGTACCGTGGAAACTTGTTTTTAATACTTGTGTAATTGCACTCACGATTGCTCTTGTTGCATATTTTGTTTTTTCGGACGGCGGCTTTATTGATCTGATTAATAAAATCAACAGCGGCAAAATGCAGGTGAATACGGTATGGATCGTGATGGCCGTAGTGGCACATCTGCTGAACATCGCACTTGATTCGACCATTATCTATCTTTTTATCAAGCAGACCACCCCCGAAGTAAAACCTCATATGGCATTGGTTGCCGGTATGGTAGGGCAGTTTTTTTGTGCTGTTACGCCCAGTTCCACAGGCGGACAGCCGATGCAGATACTGACAATGTCGAGAATGGGCATCAAAGCCTCTAACGGCACTTCGGCACTGGTACAGAAATTTCTTGTGTGGCAGTTTACGCTTGCGGTATACTGTATTATCTCTATTTCGTTTGGCTTTTCATTTATTGCCGGAAAGCTCGACCCGACAATGTGGGTACTGACGATCATCGGGTTTTCCGCACAGGTCGTTATGATCGTTGTGCTTCTTCTGGCATCTTTTGCAAAGGGCATTACCATCAGATTTGTTGACAGTATTTTCCGACTGCTCGGCAAGCTGCATATCCTGAAAAATGCAGATGAAAAAATCCAAAGTATTAATGAATCTCTTGAAAACTTTCACAAAAGCAATCAGGAGTTGAACAAAAATAAAAAATTGCTTGTGCTGATTTATACGCTCACCGTTGTGCAGATGACCTCCTTTTTCCTTGTGCCATATTGTATCTCTCAGGCATTTAATATCGACTGCAATATTTTTGAAATGATTTTTGCCCAGTCATATGTGAATATGGTGTCAAGCCTTATGCCGCTGCCGGGCGGTTCGGGTGCTGCTGAATATAGTTTCAGTGTATTTTTCGGTACTTATTTTACTGCCGAAACGATGAAAACTGCTATTTTGCTGTGGAGAACCATAACGTATTATGGTACAATTGTGATTTCGATGCCGTTCTCACAGCTGCATAAAAAGAAAAATATTCTTCCCGAAAATATTGAACGAGAAAAGGAAAATTAAAAATAAACCTGCCCGCCGGCTGAAAATTGCTTTGTTCAGACGGTTTTGGCAGATATGGTAAGGGATAAACAAGTAAGAGGTGATTCTTTGAGCAGCAGCCCTGTTATATCAATTGTTGTACCTGTCTATAATGTTGAAAAGTATATCAAAAAATGTTTGCTGTCCATACAAAATCAGACTTTTACCGATTTTGAAGTTTTAGTCGTAGATGATGAATCTTCCGATCACAGTCCTGAGATTATCAGGGAATTTACCGATCACGATGAACGTTTTACGATTTACAGAAAGAAAAATGAAGGAACAAGTATGGCAAGAAACTATGGGATCAGTCTTGCCAGAGGGGAATATATTACCTTTATAGACAGTGACGACTATATCAGAGAAGATTTTTTGGAAGTTTTGTATCACGAATGTGTTGATAACGATGCAGATGTAGCCTGTTGCAGATTTAAATATGCATATACCAAAACGGGTCTGAATATGCCCATGATATTTTCACCGAAAAAACAGATTATGTCCGGGCGTAAGGCAATGATAATGACCATTCACGATACGCTGATGAAAAACTATGCGTGGAATAAATTATATAAACGCTCTCTTTTTACCGGCAGAGATATTCACTATCCCACCATGTATTTTGAAGATATTGCGACTACCGGAAGGGTTATTTTTCATGCCAACAAAGTTGCCGTGACAGACCAGTACCTGTATTACTATGTTCAGCGTGACGGAAGTCTGATGACAACGATGAGTGCACAAAGAATCAGTGATTATGCACGTTCGGTGCTGATTATCAAAAATTATGTTATGTCCAACGGGCAGTATCAGGATTACAAAAAAGCAATTCATTATTTTGTGAGAAGAATGCATCTGGTCAATATTTATTCGGTTGCAAGAATGCATATTCTGACAAGAGATCTGAAAAATATGAAGCATAATCTTGATATTAACCGTGACTTATCTCTTTTTTTGATGGACGATAATTATCAATATGTAGAGGAACCCGAAATTCCGGTGTATTTTATTCAGCCGGGAAAATCAAAGGAAAAAGTCAAAGGACGAAAAAGTAAGAGGTGATTATTTGAGCAGCAGCCCTGTTATATCAATCGTTGTACCTGTCTATAATGTTGAAAAGTATGTCAAAAAATGTTTGCTGTCAATACAGAATCAGACTTTTACCGACTTTGAAGTGCTGGTGATTGATGATGAATCTCCTGATAACAGTGTGGAAATCATTAAGGAATTTACCGATCAAGATAAACGTTTTTCGCTTTACCGAAAGAAAAATGGAGGTCTGAGTGATGCCAGAAACTACGGACTCGGTCTTGCCAAAGGAGAATACATTACCTTTATAGACAGTGATGATTACATAAGAGATGATTTTCTTGAAATTTTATATCACGAATGTGTTGATAATGATGCGGATATGGCTTATTGCAGATTCAAATATACGTTTATCAAAACAGGCATCAAAGTGCCGATGATTATTTCGCCCAAAAGGCAGGTGATGTCTGACCGGAAGGCAATGACGACCATTATTCGTGATACGCTGATGAAAAATTATGCGTGGAACAAGTTATATAAACGCTCACTTTTCATTGATAACGGGATTCAATATCCTGTGATGTTTTTTGAAGATAT
This sequence comes from uncultured Ruminococcus sp., assembly GCA_902773135.1. Taxonomy (GTDB): domain Bacteria; phylum Bacillota; class Clostridia; order Oscillospirales; family Acutalibacteraceae; genus UBA1213. Next base: position 4,728 of record CACYDP010000131.1, on the reverse strand, counting down.
TGCTACCACCGGAAGATTGATTTTCAATGCCAACAAAGTCGCTGTCACCGATCAGTATCTGTATTATTATGTCAAGCGAGGCGGAAGTATTATGGCAACAATGAATGCACAGAAGATAAGTGATTATGCACTTTCGGCATTGATTATCAAAAATCATATTGTTGCCCATGATCAGTATGAAGATTACAAAAAAGCGATGCATTACTTTGTAAAAAAAATGCATCTGGTGAATATTTATTCTGTTTTAAGAATGCATATTCTGACAAGAGATCTAAAAAATATGAAACGTAATCTGGACATTAACCGTGATCTGTATCTCTTTTTACTGGATGATGATTATCAGTATCAGAAGGAACCAAAACTTCCTGTGTCCTTTATTCAGCCGGGAAGGAAAAAAAGAAATTGATTTTGTTGCAACTGCCAACGATATGGCAATTGACAAACGGATAAAAATATAATAAAATTTGCTTATGAAAAATATAAAGTTACTTGTCAGCAGTTTTAAAGCATATGATGATATTCCGGAAAAAATGATTGTCCCTGTGTCTGCGGGTGCAGCATTGTATGATAAAACAGATGTTTTGTGTGAATTACGGGATAATACGGGAATAAATATCTCCGAAAAAAATCCGCAGTACTGTGAACTGACTGTTCAGTACTGGGCGTGGAAAAATCTCGGCTGCGATGTCTGCGGTATTATGCACAGAAGAAGATATTTTGATTTCTCTCACGGGATCGCCTGTGATTACCAAAGCCATCAACCTCGCAAACTCCCGGTGCCTTACCGCATCAGTTCGGTTCCCGACCGGTCAGCATTGGATCGTTTTCAGCTTCATTACGATGTTGTGTCGGCATTGATGGAGCAGTATGATTGGATAGCGGCTTCGAGAGAAAATATTTTTCTGAGTGTCCGTGACTATTATGATAAGCACGACCGCAGAGATTTTGATGATATGGAGCTGGTTCTGAAAGTGATTTCCGAGAAATATCCCGCATATGAAAATGCGGCAGTTCATTATCTGAACAGTACCTTTTCGTATTTCTGCAATATGTTTCTGTCTGACAAAAAGTTATTTGACGATTACAGCAGATGGCTGTTTGATGTGCTTGGCGAATATGAAAAGCAAAAACCCGAACAGCTGAGATACCCCCGTGAACAAGGTAAAATTGCCGAAAGACTTTTCGGTATTTATATGACGTATATCAAGGAACACACCGGCATCAGGTGGGCTGAAATTCCCAGGGTTCATTTTGCGAAAGTAGACGGTGCAACACCAAAAAATATGTCATTCAATCCATTTTTGTATCATTTGTTTCCTCCGGGTTCTTTCAGGAGAGGAACTTTGAGAAAATTTATATAATTCATTCAAAGAAAGGCAGCTGATTTTAGTGTACGATTATTTAGTAGTAGGTGCAGGTCTTTTTGGAGCAATATTTGCGTATGAAGCAAATAAAAGAGGTAAAAAAGTACTGGTGATCGATAAAAGAGATCATATCGCAGGCAATATTTACTGCGAAAAAGTAGAGGATATTAATGTTCATAAATACGGTGCTCATATTTTCCATACTAATGACAAGAAGGTGTGGGAATATATCAATCAATTTGCAGAATTCAATAATTATATCAATTCACCGGTTGCTGTCTATAAAGAGGAACTTTATAACCTGCCGTTCAATATGAACACCTTCAGCCGTCTTTGGAATATCAAGACCCCCGCTGAAGCAAAAAAAATTATTGCCGAACAGATCGCAGACCTGGATATAGATGAACCGAAAAATCTGGAAGAACAGGCACTTAGTCTGGTAGGACGTGATGTTTACGAAAAACTGATCAAAGGTTATACCGAAAAGCAGTGGGGACGTTCCTGTACCGAACTTCCTTCGTTTATCATCAAAAGACTTCCGCTCAGATTTACTTTTGACAATAACTATTTCAATGCAAGATACCAGGGTATTCCTATGGGCGGTTATACGCCGATTATCGAAAAAATGCTTGACGGTATTGATGTGCTTACGGGTACGGATTACTTTGAATGGATTAAGGACAATGCCGATCAAGTCAGCAAAACAGTATTTACCGGTCAGATCGACCAGTTCTTTGATTACAAGCTCGGCGTTCTTGAATATCGTTCGGTTCGTTTTGAAACAGAAGTGCTTGATACGGATAATTTCCAGGGCAATGCCGTAGTGAACTATACAGAAAGAGAAGTACCTTATACCAGAATTATAGAACATAAACATTTTGAGTTCGGAACTCAGCCGAAAACAGTGATCTCAAAAGAATATTCGTCCGAATGGAAGCCCGGTATCGAACCGTACTATCCTGTGAATAACGATAAGAACAATAAGCTTTACGAAGAATATAAAAAGCTTGCTGATGAAACACCAAATGTCATATTCGGTGGACGACTGGGCCATTATAAGTATTACGATATGGATAAGGTGATTGATGTTGCACTTGCAGCCGTTAAGGAAGAATTTGGTGACTGATTTGACAACATTACAGAATATCATATTTCCGCAAAATGATATTTGTTCCGAAGATTCGCTCTACTTCAGAGCAGATCAGGGAACGTATGATGAACATAAAAGGGTACTCTATGTCAAAAATAAAGTATCCTTTGATACATACTTCAATATTTTTTCTGTGAAAAAATACAAAGAATACAGCCGCCCCCTTGCTCTTTTTTTGAGAGTGAGGGTCTGCGGCTTATTTGTTTTGCGTGTGTTTGGAATCAGAAAAACAGAAAATGGTTTTGCGGAAGAGTGTATCACAGAGAAAAAAACAGATCATCAATGTCCCGAAGATGTTGTTGTGAGTCTGAACGAAAATCTCAAGGAAGATTATTCGCAGATATATTTTACTTTGGAAGGCAGGGGAGAGTTTTACGGCGGTGCTTTTGAATGTGAGTGCGATCACGAAAATAAAGTCAATATTGCACTGGTGATATGTACCTTCCGGCGTGAAAAATACCTTTTGAGAAATTATCGGAAAATACGGGAGTATTTAGAGTCGGGCAATGTTTTTCATAAGGATAATTTTCACATATATATTGTAGACAACGGTCGGACACTTCAAAAAGAGGATTTTCAAAATGAGTACGTCAGCCTGATTCCGAATGCCAATACCGGCGGCAGCGGAGGGTTTACAAGAGGTTATCGTGAGGCTGCTGAAAGCGGAAAAGGCTATACACATATCCTTTTTAGTGATGATGATATTGTGTTGGACTGTGAAATGCTGCTGAGGATCTATTCCTTGCTGAAACTGACCAAAGAGGAATTTTCTGATCTTGCGGTCGGGGGAACAATGCTGAAACTCAGTGACGGTATTACGCAGCACGAGGCAGGTGCTTTCTGGAACGGTAAGCGTTTAAATTCCATTGGCAACGGCAAAAATATGACTGTCCGGGAAAATGTGTTGGAAGCTGCTTATTATCCCGAAGGTAATTATAATGCGTGGTGGTTTTATTGTTTTCCGGCGGACTGGTGTATCCGCTACGGTTATCCGCTGCCGTTTTTTATCAAAGAAGATGACATAGAGTATTCACTCAGATGTGCCGGACACATTGCCGTTATTCCCGGAATTGCCGTATGGCACGAGGATTTTGAGGGAAAGTATGACGGTTTTCAGGAATATTATATTAAAAGAAATGAACTGATTCTGACCACCGTTAATCATCAGAAGCCGTATACCTTGTTTCAGCTGCGTAAGTTGATTTTAAATGTGATGAAACAAACTGTATTGCAAAGATATTTCCTTGCTGATATTGTTTTTAGGGCTTATGATGACTATCTGAAAGGGTGGAGGCATTTTAAACATACAGATACCGAAGCATTGAATCTTGAATTGATGCAGTCCTGCCGGCCGCTGTTGAACGATGAGGAACTGAAAGAACAGTACGGTGTTTACTTTGATGAAGAAAAATATACTCATTCTATGACCGAACCCGATAACAACAAGGCTCTGCTGCTGACACTGAATGGGTATCTGATACCGGAAGCATTTTATCAAAAAGATAAAGATGATTTTTATGTAGTAGACCTTGCAAAATGTCGTTATGTCAATTTTTTGAAACACAAAAGAGTTTTGCATTATGATAAAAACAGAAAAAAGGGCTTTGTGACCGTTCAGAAAAAAAGTGCGTTGCTGAAATATATTTTGCTGTTGATTGTGAAAAGCATTAAGTTTGCAGTCAAATATCCCTTTGTCCGCAGAGAATATCGGAAACATCTTGATGAAGTGTTTTTTTGAATGATTCCGTACAAAAATATTGAAAAAAACAATATAATACAGTATAATATGTATAAGAGAGTGGATAGAGTTCCGTGCTCAAATGGGAGGTGTCGGCAATGAGCAGCCAAGAAACAACAAATTATAAAGATACAGTATTTTCTGATTTATTTTATAGAACATCAGTCTACGATTAATCCCAATATGCCGCTGAGATGCCTTTTATATGCTGCAAGAACATAGGTTATTTTCAGCAATCACGGTGCTGACCAGTATCCTGCACAAAATCAGGAAGGCTTGACTGTTTCTGGAGAAAAATGGTACAAGTCGGGTAGTTTTTATGACCAAAATCCTGATTTATCAAAAGTATCTGTTCACTATTATAACTCAAATCAGTGGGGCAGTCCATATATTAGACCTGTTCGATAACCTCAATTTTGAAAATTGTATATCCCTGCAATCAAGGAAATACGCAATCCGAATTTTTTTCGTTTATT
>CACYDP010000130.1 GCA_902773135.1 uncultured Ruminococcus sp. | reverse complement strand
CGGACATCAAACGGACATCAATTTTCCGTTTTTCTTTCCGTAAAGCCAGTAAATAAGCCACTTTTGAAGTATATTTATTATCTCTTCGAGAACTGCGGAGCACGACGAGCAGCTTTGAGACCGTACTTCTTTCTTTCCTTCATACGAGGATCTCTGGTAAGGAAGCCGGCTTTCTTAAGCTTAGGACGAAGATTTTCGCTGTCATACTGAAGAAGAGCACGTGAAATACCGTGACGAATAGCACCTGCCTGACCGGTCACGCCGCCGCCGGAAACTCTGCATACGATGTCGAACTGAGCATCTGTTTCAGTAAGAACAAGAGGCTGACGAACGATCAATTTCAGTGTTTCAAGACCAAAATAGTCATCAATATCTCTGTCATTGATAGTAACTTTACCTGTACCCTTATAAAGTCTTACTCTTGCAACGGAGCTTTTTCTTCTGCCTGTACCGTAAAAATATGGTGTCTTATCATACATAATAAAATGCCTCCTTCCTTATTATTCCAAAACAATCGGCTTCTGAGCCTCATGTTTATGTTCGCTGCCCTTGTAGACACGAAGTCTTGTAAGAGCCTTGCGGCCGATCGTATTGCTGGGAATCATACCCTTAACAGCGAGTTCAAGAGCCAGTTCGGGTCTGTTAGCCATAAGGTTGTCATAGCGAACCGACTTCATATGACCAACATAACCTGTATGATGATAATAGAACTTCTGTTCTTTCTTTTTGCCTGTAAGAACAGCCTTCTCAACATTTGTTACGATCACGAAGTCACCGCAATCAACGTGAGGTGTAAAAGTAGTTTTATTTTTTCCGCGAAGAAGGTCTGCAACCTGAACAGCAAGACGACCGAGCGGTTTATCGGTTGCGTCTATTACATACCATTTGCGTTCAACTTCGCCTGCTTTAGCCATATAAGTTGACATAGCTTAATCCTCCCTGAAATTTCTTTGAATCTAAAAGTATATGATCAAACATACTTTAAACAACAGAATAGATAATAACACAGTTTCAATCAGAAGTCAAGGCTTTTTGATGATTTTTTAATTTAGCATTAAGCAATCTCCTAAATACTTCTATTTTCTCTTAAATACTTTTCTGTTCTAATTTGTGAATTTAAAATTTCTGTCACGGCATCAGGATTCCTGCTGAACAACAACGATTCGATAATAGGCATTGGATGTCATTTTGTAAATCACCGCATAGAACAATGCAAAGACAATAAAGCAAATGATAACATTGACAAGCAGCAGCATATTATTCACCAGGTTGAAGGTCATCAGCAGCTGACTGATAATCGGAAAGGCAAAAGCCAGATGAAGTCCTGCCAACACTAAAGGAAGGAAAAATACTGTTAAAAGCTGTGAATTGATACTTTTACGGATTTCACGCTTTGTCATTCCTATTTTCTGCATAATGGCAAAACGTTTCTGATCTTCATAACCTTCTGAAATCTGTTTATAATAAATCATCAGCACCGCTGCCATTAAAAATACCAGACTGAGAATGACACCAAGATAAAGCATACTGCCATACAGCTGATAAAAACCATCTCTGTTTGATTCCCGACTTGCAGCTGTAACGGCTTCAAAACGATGTTTGTCATAGCTTTCCCCAGAACTGATCGTTTCTGTCAAATCATCAAGAAAATTTTCCTGCTTTGTTTTGCTAAGCCCTGTATCAAAATAATAGTGGGCATTATACTGTAACATTTGTCCGCCTGTATAATCTGTGAGCTTATCCAGTCCTTTCAAGGCTGAAGGAAGATCAGCAGTCACACAGCAAATAACCGGAAGCACTGTTTCCGAATTTTCGTCAATAATCATCTTTTCGGAACGAGCAGCAATTTTAAATGTCTTTCCCGAATTGAAAGAAATACTGTCCTCCGAATAATCATATCTGTTTGATATTAACAGCACCTCATCATCTGATAATTGAAAATCAGTACCACGCATTCTGTTGTAATCTTCCAGCGAAACAAAAGAAAACTGCACTACATTTGAATAGGCTGAAAGACTGAATTCATCCACTTCTGTTATATCGGTTTCCACTGTATCATTCTGAATCATTCCTGTCACCCGTGCCTGGCTATACTCGATGACGTTGGACGGTGACACATCATATTTATCACAAACCGAGCGAATATCCTTTGATAATGTTTTGATATCTTCCATTGTACCCTCTGAAAAAGTATTGTACTGAAAATTAACATTAATTTCACGGGGGTAATGATTCCGAATAGAATCCTCCCCCTCAACATATAAGCTGACGGTTGAGGAAATAATCACCAGCACCATCGTTGCAAGAATACAAATAGAAGCAAGTCCCGCACCGTTGCGTTTCATTCGATAAATCATTGATGATACCGAAACAAAGTGGTTCGCCTTGTAATAATATTTTTTACTTTTTTGCAGGAGTTTGCAGCACAATACGGAACCTGCAATCAGCGTAAAATATGTTCCGATAATAACAAGAAGCACCGCTATAAAGAAACCCATAATCGCTGAAACAGGGTTTTCAATAGAAAGCGAAATCACATATCCTGCTACAATACATACTAAACCTAAAATGCCCAGAAACCAATTGGCTTTCGGAGGTTTTTCGCCTACTGCTTCACTTTGCAGCAGCGTAATGGTACGGGAAAAATGAATCTGTCTTAACCCATTCAGAAACAGCAAAATAAAAATCACCGAAAACAATACGATCGTCTGTACGACTGCACCGAAAGAAACAGAAAATTCATAACTCACTTGACCTCCGATGACGTTTACAAACACAAGGTCTGCCATCTTTGAGAGGGCAATTCCTGCGATCAAACCCACAACAATAGAAATCACATAAATGATCAAACATTCACAAAGCAAAATCAAACTGATATGCCGCTTACCCATTCCGAGAATATGATACAATCCGAATTCCTTTTTCCGTCTGCGTATCAGAAAAGAATTTGTATAAAATAAAAAAATCACAGAAAATACAGCGATAACCCAACCACCGAAATCCAAAAACATTTTGGTTGTTTCACCTCGAATTTCGGAAAGGAACAAAATAATATAATATACCATCGCCATCATCACACAAGTCAGAATATACGGAAAATACATCTGCTTGTTTTTACGGATTCCGTCCAGGGCAAGTTTGGGATAAAAACCTGTTTTCATCTTTGCTCCCCTCCTGTCGCAAGCAATGTCAATGTATTGGAAATTTTCTCATAAAACTGTTCATTGGTGTTATCGCCTCGATAAATCTGATGATAAACTTCGCCGTCCTTAATGAATAATACCCTGCTTGCCGAACTTGCCGCCTTGACCGAATGTGTCACCATAATAATTGTCTGACCGCTTTGATTGATCTTGCTGAATACTTTCAGCAACTCATCAGAGGATTTGGAATCCAATGCACCTGTCGGTTCATCAGCAAGAATCAGCTTCGGCTCGGTAATAATAGCCCTTGCCACGGCTGCCCTTTGTTTCTGACCGCCCGAAACTTCATACGGATATTTTTTCAGCAAATCGTAAATTCCGAGCTGTGTGGCAACAGGCTTGATTTTTTCTTCCATCTCCTGATAGGGTTTTCCCTGCAATACTAACGGAAGATAAATGTTATCCTCCAACGTAAAAGTATCAAGAAGATTGAATTCCTGAAAAACAAAGCCGAGATTCTCTCTGCGAAAATCGGACAGCTGCGAATCCTTGATCTTCGACAGCTCCAATCCGTCCATCAAGACAGTTCCTTTTGTCGGTCTGTCCAGTGCCGCTAAAATATTCAGCAAAGTGGTTTTGCCTGAACCCGATTCACCCATAATGGCTGTATATTCCCCTTGTTCTACCTGAAAATTAATATTTTTCAATGCCTCCACTTTATTGCCGCCAAATCGTGTGGCATAAATCTTTTTTACTCCCTGTACTTCCAGAATACTCAATGTACTTCCTCCTAAGTTATGATGATAAATCTATTATATAAAAACGGGAAATGCATCGCCATCGAATCGGCTTACATTTCCCTTGTTATTTCTTACATTTTCGTAAGGTTTGACAGACCTACTCAACAAGTCCCCCAACACCGTTTGAACGGATTGTTTCCGCTTATCAAACAGGATTTAATCATATTGAAATTGATTTTGGCTTAAATCAAGATAAATTTTTGTTCCTTTCCCAAGCTCCGACTCCGCTGTAATGCCGATGCTCAGATTATGACAAATTTGCTTGCAAAGATATAGTCCCAAACCGCTTGCGTGGCTGTCTGTTCGTCCGTTATAACCCGTGTAGCCCCGTTCAAATATTCTTGGCAAGTCCTCACCGGTAATTCCGATGCCTGTATCTTCAATACAAAGAAAGTCCGCTTTCGGCACGGATATGCTGATGCTGCCTTTTCGGGTATATTTCAAGGCGTTCGATAAGATCTGTTCTATCACAAATGAAAACCATTTTTCATCAGTGACAATACTCCGCTCACAAAGCTCATATTGTAGGGAAAGTTTTCTGTTGATAAATTCCGAAGAAAATTTTTTAATGGATTTTTTGATTATTTCGTCAATGTTATATGCTTTGAATACATAATCACCGGATTCGGAATCCAATCGCAGATACGCAAGTACCATTTCCACATACTGCTCTATTCGAACCAAGTCCGATAAAATGATTCTTGAAAGTGCCGAATCATCATTTTGCAGGGTCAGCCTCATAGATGCAATGGGCGTTTTGATCTGATGCACCCATACGGAATAGTAGTCCATCATATCCGAATATTTCTCTGATGTTTCATTTTCAATCCTGATGACTTCTGTCTTTAAATGCTGTATAATGGCAGTATATTCCGTATCATACACATTGCTTATCTGCGGAAGTGATGTGATCATATCAGCGGTCAGATGCCGAAGCCTTTCCAGTTCCCTCCACTGATTCCTCACTTTGATAAAATCTGTACCCATCACCGCTATACCAACCATCATATTTAGCACAATCGGATAGATCACCGCTTCCGGCGGCAGCTGATACAGCAAAAAGGCTGCTGCAAAAACCAGGCAGAACACAGCAAATGTAATGATCGTCACTAATTTATCTTTTAAATAGGCTTTCAACAGCTTCATTTGATTTCTCCTATTCAATGATATAACCCACACCGAATTTGGTAAGGATAAAATGGTGCAGCCCATAGGAATCCAATTTTTTTCTCAGGCGATTAATGTTGACTGTCAGAGTATTCTCGTCAACAAAACAATCGGTTTCCCACAAACGTTCCATCAGTTTTTCCCGGCTGACGACCTTGCTTTTGTTTTCCATCAGACAAAGTAGTATTCTGTACTCATTTTTTGTCAAATCAATTTTATGATCTCCATAAGTCATTGTATTATCGCCTGTATCAAGAACAGCTCCCCGATGCTCCAAAACCGGAACGAACTCCGAAAAATCATAAGTACGACGCAGCATTGCCTGAATTTTTGCCATCAATACGCTTTGATCAAACGGCTTTGCGATGAAATCATCACCGCCCATATTTATTGCCATCACAATATTCATATTGTCCGCTGCCGATGAAATAAAGATAATGGGTACTTTTGAAATTTTTCTGATCTCCCCGCACCAATGATAGCCATTGAAAAACGGCAGTGATATATCCAACAAAACGATATGCGGTTGAAATGCTGTAAACTCCGCTATAACACTGCGGAAATCCTCAATAATATGAACTGTCAAATCCCAGCTTTCTGCCTGAACCTTAATGGCATTGGATATTCCCGGATCATCTTCTATAATTAAGAGTTTATACATAGATTCACTCACCTTAACAGTACAACATAAGCAATCACTTTCTTTTGTATTATACTATTTCCCGAAATATAAGTCAACAAAACGCACACAAACACCGTGACATACACGAATTTGTGTGCGTTGATTGCTTATGCTGTTTTTCTGTGATCGGAAGCGTTGGAACTAAATGCCAAAAATTTCTTTTTGAAGTCAATACGGTCAAGAGCCAGACCCAAAAATACAAACAAAACCGAACTTCCAACACTTTGCAGGAAATTAGTAGGTATATCTGCCAGAGCTGCTCCCCAGTCACCGTAAAGCAGTGCTGAAGCCAGGTAATAACCTCCTACACATATCACCGCTGCCGGTGCCAATCCCGTAATATTTCTGGCATTAATGATCGTTTCCTTTTTGTACGAAAAAGCAAGCACTGTAACTGCCTTTATGATCATTGTCGGCAAAACCCATAATGCATAGCCTGAAAGATAATCCGATAAACCTGCTCCCACCGCAGCAGCAGCCATCGCATACGGCAAAGGCAGCAGTGATGCCGCAATATAGATGATGCCGTCACCTATGTGCATATATCCCTGATGAGTAGGTATATGGACAAATGCCGTAAATACATACACCATTGCACCGAGCAGTGCCGCAAATATCAAGTTTTTTAGGTGTTCCTGTTTTTTCTTTCTTTCCATCGTACATTCCCTCCTGAATTTGATATACCTATCTTACCTCAAATCTGTACATATTGATATAGCCAATTTTAATATTTTTTAAGTGTACAGTTTACCGAAGGTAAAAAAAAATACGGACGACTCATCTTCGTCCGTATTTTTGACAACTATTTATTATTTTACAAGTGCTCTGATACGATTTTCAAGACCTGCTGCATCGAGTCCGTATTCCGCAAGCAGTCCGACAGCCGGTCCGCTGTGTCCGTAAACATCTTCTATACCGATTCTGTCTACTCTGACCGGACAATACTCACTTGTCACCGAGCATACAGCCTCACCAAGACCACCTATGATATTGTGCTCTTCTACGGTAATAATTCTGCCGGTTTCTTTTGCAGCACGAATAATAATATCTTTATCGATCGGCTTGATGGTATGCATATTGATAAGTCGTGCGTTGATACCCTTGTCTTCAAGAGCTTTTACGGCTTTCAGTGCCTCATTGACAACCAGTCCGGTTGCTATTACGGTAACATCATTGCCTTCTTTGAGGGTGATGCCTTTTCCTATTTCAAATCGGTAATTGTCGGGATCATTAAAACTTTCAATTGCCAATCTGCCCAGTCTGATATAGACAGGACCGTTATATTCATAAGCAGCTTTAACAGCCTCAGTCATTTCATAATGATCTGCGGGGTTCAAAACAACCATACCCGGAATGGTTCTCATCAGGGCAAGGTCTTCACAGCACTGATGTGTCGCACCGTCTTCTCCTACGGTAATTCCGGCATGTGAACCTGCAATCTTCACATTCAGATGAGGGTAGCCGACAGAATTTCGTATCTGTTCATAAGCTCTGCCCGTTGCAAACATTGCAAAAGTGGCTGCAAAAGGAACTTTTCCGCAAGAGGCAAGACCTGCTGCTACACCAATCATATTAGCTTCTGCGATACCGCAGTCAAAAAATCTTTCGGGATATGCTTTTTTGAAAATTTCAGTTTTTGTAGCAGCCGCAAGATCTGCGTCAAGCACTACAATTTCGGGATGATCCTTTGCAAGCTCGCAAAGTGCAAGCCCAAAACTTTCTCTTGTTGCAATTTTCTTTACTTCCGCCATTATTCTGCCTCCAATGTGTTAAGCTGAGCATTGAGCTCGTCCATAGCTTTACGATATTCTTCCGTGTTAGGTGCTTTTCCGTGCCAACCTACTTGATCTTCCATATAAGAAACGCCTTTGCCCTTGATGGTATCGGCAATAATCGCAGTCGGTTTGCCCTTAATGGTTTTCGCTTTCTGAAAAGCTGCTTCGATTTCTTCCAGATCGTTGCCGTTGATTTGAATTACTTCAAAACCAAATCCTTCCAGTTTGCTGTCCAGCGGTTCCAGACCTGCAACATCGTTAACATTGCCGTCTATCTGCAATTTATTAAAGTCTATAATCACACAGAGATTATCCAACTGATAGTGAGATGCAAACATAAATGCCTCCCATACCTGACCTTCTTCACACTCACCGTCGCCGAGCATTGCATAAACCCTGTAATCCGAGCCGTCATATTTTGCTGCAAGAGCCATACCGCAGGCTGCCGAAATGCCCTGACCGAGTGAACCCGAACTCATATCAATGCCGGGCGTACTTTTCATATCGGGGTGTCCCTGGAGCTTTGAGCCGATATGTCTGAGTGTTTTAATTTCATTGGTTGAGAAATATCCTCTGAGAGCCAACGTTCCGTAAAGTGCGGGAGCACAGTGTCCTTTTGAAAGCACAAAACGATCTCTGCCGGGATCTTTGGGATTTTTGGGGTCAATATTCATTTCTTTAAAATAAAGATAGGTCATAATATCTGCTGCCGAGAGTGAACCTCCCGGATGACCCGACTTAGCGTTATAAACACCCTCTATTGTCTGTATTCTGACTTTACAGGCTGTCTTTTTCAATTCCAGAAGTTCTTGACTGTTCATTTTTCGTTATCCTCCGATTCAAGCTTTTTTGAGCCGCATACGGCAAACTAATATGTACAAACGAATTATATCATATTAACCGGGTATGTTTTTTCTTTATAAGAAAAATAAAACGCTGTGTTTTATTTTTACTCATCATCTTTTTTGCGGATATTGGCATCCGACAAAATATCTTCTCTGTTGTTTCTTTTGTTATATTTTTCAGCTTGTGCCTTCATTTTCTTTTTCGTCCGCAGCGATGTAATAATAACAATCAGCACGGTCACTGCTCCCAGAACGATCAGGATAATGCCCGTCAAAAGATAGGTCCACGCATCGTTGGTTTCTTCTTTTGAATCTCCCGACGTTTCTTTAATGGTTTTAAACGCTTTTTCATCACCGTTGCCGCTGCCTGTAATAACATCGGAATTCAAACTGAAAGTAGAGTTCAGGCTTTCCTGAAGTTCTGCCCAGTCCTCTGAAGTAAGTTCTGAACTGTCAACAGAAATTTCACTTTCAGGTTCTTCTGAAGACTCTTCCGCAGAATCCTCTTCATACTGTGTGGTTTCTCTGTAAGGGTTATAGGCAAAAGGAATACTGCTCTGATACTCAGAAGATTCATCATAACCGCTGTCCGAAGAATCATAATAACTGTCGGTTACATATTCTTCGTCATTGTCATAAACGGTATACGTATCGTCATAATACGGCTCCGGCTCATAATAATTACCGTACTCATCATACTCTGCATTGACAGAAAGGACAAACAGTGAATTGAGCATCAACAACAGACTTGATGCTATGATATATAAAGCACATTTTGGATTCTTCATACACCGATACGTTCCTTTCAAAAATAAAAACAAAAATAAGTTTTCAACAACTCTTATCATACCATAAATCCATAGCCCATTACAATATTTATTTTTAAATTTTTTTACGGAACAGATTTATTTCACAAAAACTATCAAGATCTACAATTTTCCGGTGCCAGACTAATTTCATTCATCAGTTCTTCAAAACAAACTCCGTCACGGCATGGAATCTTCATCTCATCGGAAAGCACTACTGATTTTCTCACCAATTCGGCTGCTCTGCCGACACTTTCATAAATATCTTTGCCGTTTACCCGATCACCCGCAATCAGTGAAGAAAAAAAATCTCCCGTACCTGCTCTGCGGGTTCCTGTGCTGCGGGTACGCACCATCTGATAATGAAAAGCATCTTCATAGATAAAACAATTGATATAGCTGCCGTCTTCAATTCCCGTGATGACTGTTTGTTTGCTGCCGAGTTTCCGCAGACTATCAGCTATATTCAGAAGGTCATTTTCGGAATGAATGTCCTCTCTGAAAGGAATATCGGCAAGAATACAGGCTTCTGTCAGATTGGGCGTAATAATATCGGAAAGCGGAATCAGTTTTCTGATACTGCTGCAAAGTTCATCACTGAACGTATCATAGGCGGCACCGTTATCTCCCATCACAGGGTCCACAATCACAGCCGTTTGATCGCTTGAAAATCTCTGTATGAAGTCGCTGATAATTTCGACCTGTCTGACAGAACCGAGAAACCCTGTATAGATACCGTCAAATGTCAGACCTAATTGTTCCCATTCGGCACAGTACGGACGCATCTTATCCGTATAATCGTCAAAAAAGTAATGGTCATATCCCGTATGATTGGACAAAATCGCCGTAGGTACGGGGCAGCACTGAATCCGCATTGCCGAAATCACAGGCAGCGAAACCGTCAGGGAACATCTGCCGAATCCAGAAAAATCGTTAATGACCGCCATTCTTTTTTGCCTTGCCATATTGGTTCACCTCCGGATATATTTTTCGTGACAGTAAGAGACATTCTTTGCGGTTATATTACTGCAAAGAATGTCATAAACATGATTTTTATATCATAAAAAAAGTTGAACTTTTCTATATATTCAAGATTATACTTCATTTTTTGCGGAAGCACTGTTTCAATGTAAACATCATCCGCATTATCCGCACCGCTCAGCAGTTTTTCTTCATCTTTGAACTTGATGCTTGCCAGTGATGTAATACCTGCCGGCATCAGCAGCGTAGCAAACATTTCATCTGTATAGCGTTGCACATACTTTTCCACTTCGGGACGTGTTCCGACAAATGTCATATCGCCTTTCAGGACGTTAAAAAGCTGCGGAAGTTCATCAAGCCTGCATTTTCTCAAAAATTTTCCGGCACGGGTAATGCGGCTGTCATTTTTCACGGTCACTTGTGTCCCCTTTTTTTCGGCATCAGATACCATTGTTCTGAATTTGACAATACGAAAGACCTTTCCATATCGGGTCACCCGACGCTGAAGAAAAAACACCTTTCCTTTGGAATCACATTTAATCCATATGGCAATGATGAGCATAAAAGGAAGCAGTATCACCGTCAGTATCAGGGCAACAATCACGTCAAAAATTCGCTTTATGACAAGACTTCCCGTCCTGTGAGAAAGAATATCATAATATTGCTTTACACTGTCATTCTTTAATTGTTCAGGCAGTTTATCCCATTTTTTCATATTCTTCTCCTTTATCAATGAATACAGCTGATAATGGTATTATGCCCCATTTTTCCATCACCATACCACAAAAATGATTTTGCTGAGTATCAATCCGAATCCGATTTCACACTCATTTTTTTACTGCTTTGACCACTGCTTTTTTGGTCGGTTTTTTCTGATCCGGATTGCCGGCTGTTTTGTTTTCCTCATTTTTTAGATTTTCTCTTGCCACTGCAAGCATCAGTTTGATACGGTTTTCCTGATTCACTCTGGGAGCACCCGGGTCATAATCAATTGCAACAATATTTGCCTTTTCGCTGACACGTTTGATCTGTCGTATCATACCTTTGCCGTTAATATGGTTCGGCAGACAGCCGAACGGCTGCGTACAAATAATATTCGGAAAACCTACTTCGGCAAGCTCCAGCATTTCAGCAGTGAGCAGCCAGCCTTCTCCCATTTTGCTGCCGTAACCGACAATATTTTTAACAAGACTCTTGGTGTGTTCATATTTAGAAACCGCTTGGAATCCGAATTTCAGCTGACTTTCGATCAGCATTGCTTCAAGCTCTTTCAGATAATTCATCAGTTTGCGGACAATCATATATTTTGCTCGGCTTCCGCCGTAAAGTTGATAATCTTCCAGTCTGTTATCCACTTTAAACATCGCAAAGCCCAGTATGCCCGGCACGTTGATCTCACAGCCCTGATCATAAAGGAACTGTTCCAGATTGTTATTGCCCAGATTAGAATATTTGACATAAATTTCTCCGACAATTCCCACTTTGACCTTCGGTGTTTTTCGGACGGGAATTTTTGAAAAATCTTCTGCAATCAAGTCCAGATACATTGCGATTTCTTTTCGTGTAAACCCGTGACCGCTCGCCAGCACTTCCGTCAATTGCTCTGTCCATTTTTCAATCAGTGCGGCACTGTCGCCCTGATGGATTTCATACGGCTTTACCTGATTATCAAGACTCATAATGAGATCTCCGTACAATCCTCCCGCCGCTACTCTCCGGAGCATCGGCACGGTCAATTTGAATCCGCTGTTCTTTTCCAGACCGGACATATTCAGAGAAACAACGGGTACATTTTCATAGCCGGCTTTTACAAGAGCTTTTCGGAGCAGATGGATATAGTTTGACGCACGACAGCCGCCGCCTGTCTGTGTAATCATCAGTGCCGTCTTGTTAACATCATATTTTCCGCTTTGCAAAGCGTGAATCAGCTGACCAATGACCAGTATAGCAGGATAACAGGTATCGTTATGTACATACTTCAATCCTACCTGTGCGATTTCGGGACCGTCTGTTTCCAGTAAAACCGCTTTATATCCGTAATGAATAAATACATTCTTAATAATATTAAAATGAATTTTTGCCATCATAGGAATAAGAATGGTATAATCCTTTTTCATTTCCTTTGTAAACAGCAGTCTGCCTGTCTTGTCATAAACCAACTTTGCCATTTTCAAACACCTTGCTTTCCTTTCATATTCCTGCAAAAATTACTGTACGGCTGACTTCGTATTTTCAGAAGTTTTCAATGTTGCCAAAAGACTTCTCAGTCTGATTTTAACTGCTCCGAGATTGGTGATTTCATCTATTTTGATTTGTGTGTAGATTTTTCCGTTCCGTTCGAGAATCGCACGCACTTCGTCCGTAGTAATGGCATCCACACCACAGCCAAACGATACCAGCTGCACCAGATTCATATCATCATAGCTGCTGACATATTCGGCAGCCGCATACATTCTCGAATGATACGTCCACTGGTTGAGTACACTGGTTTTTTTCCGTGTTTCGTGGCAGCTGACGATGTCCTCGGAAATAATGGCAACGTCAAAACCGGTGATGAGCTTATCAATACCGTGATTGATCTCCGGGTCGATATGATAGGGCCTTCCGGCAAGCACAATGATCTGTTTGCCAGTTTCTCTTGCTCTGGTAATAATATTTTCGCCGTATTCTCGGAGTTTCGCAAAGTAGCTGTCATATTCTTCATAGGCTGCTTTTGCAGCTGCTTTTACTTCTTTAAGACTGATGTTATCATAATATTTCGACAATGCATAGTACATCTTCTTCGGAAAATCTTTCGGTCTGTGAATACCCACAAACTCATGGAAGAATTTTTTATTCTCTATGCCCCTCATATTGGCGTGAATGACTTCGGGATAATAGGCAACCACGGGGCAATTGTAGTTATTGTCACCGAGATTTTCGTCAAAGTTATATGACATACAGGGATAGAAAATATCATTGATTCCCTGATCAAGAAGCCATTGAACATGTCCGTGCATCAGTTTGGCAGGGAAGCATACCGTATCAGACGGAATGGTCTGCTGACCGTGAAGATACAGTTTTCTTGTTGACAGCGGTGATGTCACCACCTCAAAACCGAGCTTTGTCAGGAACGTATGCCAGAACGGCAGCAGTTCAAACATATTCAGTCCCAACGGAATACCAATCTTTCCCCTTGGTCCTTCCTGCGGCTGATACGATTTCAGCAGTTTGAGTTTATACTGATAAATATTCATTGATTCATCGGGGGACTTCTTTGTTACAGGACGCTCACAGCGATTGCCTGCAATGAATTTCCGTCCGTCACTGAATGTATTAATGGTCAGACGACAGTTGTTGCTGCAGCCTCCGCAGTTCACAGAACGTATTTCGTGTTTAAAATGACGAATCTGTTCCATATTGAGAACCGTTGAGGGCTTATCTGCCTTGGCAAGTGACTGAGCATACAATGCGGCACCGTAAGCACCCATCAGTCCGGAAATTTCAGGGCGTACCACATTCGTACCCATTTCCTGCTCAAAAGCACGCAGAACGGCATCGTTGAGGAATGTTCCGCCCTGTACCACGATTTTGCTGCCGAGTTCACGAGGACTTGCCACACGAATCACTTTATAAAGAGCATTTTTGACAATACTGAGACATAGACCGGAAGAAATATCTTCAATGGTGGCACCGTCTTTCTGAGCCTGCTTGACAGACGAATTCATAAACACGGTACAGCGTGAGCCAAGGTCAACCGGCTGCTTTGCCAGAAGTCCTGTTTTGGAAAATTCCTCCGCAGAATAGCCAAGTGCATTGGCAAATGTCTGCAAAAAAGAACCGCAGCCCGAAGAGCACGCTTCATTCAGAAAAATATTATCAATTACACCGTTTCTGATTTTAAAGCACTTAATATCCTGACCGCCTATATCGATGATGAATTCAACGTCCGGCATAAATTTTTTGGCAGCGGTAAGATGTGCAATGGTTTCTACGATACCGTTATCAATGCCGAAAGCGTTTTTAATAATTTCTTCACCGTATCCTGTTACAGCCGAGCCGCTGATTTTTATATCCGGATTGATTTCATAGATATGCGTCAGGAAATTCTTGACAATCGGTACGGGATTACCGCTGTTGGACATATATTCCGAGTACAGCAATGTCCCGTCCGCCGAAATCACCACTCCCTTGACGGTGGTAGAACCTGCATCAAGACCGACAAATACTTCTTGATCAAGACCTTTCAGTTCTCCTTTTTTGACGGTCGCAGCGGCGTGTCTTTTTCTGAATTCGTCCAGTTCCTCCTGATTTTTAAACAGAGGTTGGTTAAACGCAAAGTTTCCCGTGCCTTTGTACACTTCTATTTTAGCGATCGTTTGATCGAGGTCAGTCTTTTTTTCGGCACACAAAGCCGAACCCAGTGCCACATAGTACAATGAGTGATCGGGACATATACCGGTTGTTTTCAGTGCTTTGTCGAAACCTGCCCTCAACTGCGGAATAAAGGTCAAAGGACCCCCGAGATAAACAATATTTCCCGTTATCTCACGTCCCTGTGCAAGACCTGCAATTGTCTGATTGACAACTGCCATAAAAATACTGGCGGCAACGTCTGTTTTCTTAGCCCCCTGATTCAGCAAAGGCTGTATATCTGTTTTGGCAAAAACACCGCAGCGTGATGCAATGGTATAGATTTTTTCGTGTTTTTCGGCAAGATCGTTGAGTTCTTCTATCGGAACATTCAGCAGGGTTGCCATCTGGTCGATAAAAGCACCTGTACCGCCCGCACACGAACCGTTCATACGAACCTCCATACCGCCCGAAAGAAACAGTATTTTAGCATCTTCACCGCCAAGTTCTATAATGACATCTGTATTGGGAATAAACGTATTGGCGGCAACTCTTGTGGCATAAACTTCCTGAATGAAATCAATCCCACAGGCATCCGCAACACCCATTCCTGCAGAACCGGACATAGCGACAAACGCATTATCGGCATCAGGTACTTCTCTACGAACTTTTTGAAGAAGTTCGGAAATTTTGCTTGTTATTTGTGAATAATGTCTTTCATATGTCTGATATAAAATATGATTATTTTCATCAAGTGCAACACATTTCACTGTTGTTGAACCAATATCAAGACCAATCTTTACCATCTATCATCAACTTCCTTTCCGCCAATTCCTGTATCCGTTCTGTTTTCGTCAATCTATCTATAACAATCCAATCAGCTTATTATAACGTATCAAATTTTGTTTTTTGTTCCTTAAAAGAATTAAAAACGCTGAAATACACAGCAATCAAGCTAATTTCTGCCAATCTTCCCATAAAAAAATCCCATTGCGAACGAATGGAATTTTTTGGATAGACAAAAATCGAAATATGTATAACAAAACCAACTGCTCATCCAAAAAATCATTTTTCGTGAAAAATATAGTCACACTATTGTAATTCACTAAAAAATATACTATAATAACTCTGTATGTAAATATCATCAGAAAAAACGGGATACACACCATCCCCTCCAAATAAATATTTATGAATCAAAAGGAACGGATAGAAGACTATGTTCAGTATATATAATCTATTAAAAAAACACAGACGAGCGGTGCTGTTTATATGTGATATGGTATTATGGAATATTTCATACTATATGTCATTCTCCATCAATAAAAATAATTTCACGCTCAACGGTGAACCTGAAGTTTTTCTCTGGGGACTTCTGGTGGAAAATATCTGTTTTACAGCGGTGTTCCTCATTTTCCGGCTGTATGACAAATTATGGCGGTATGCCGATATTGAAGATTTCTTTTATGCGGGAATCGGTTCCCTGACCGCTAACCTTGCCTTTATGTCCTGTATGATGATCATCGGTAATGACGAAAATCATTTGAATCTCGGTTCAAGAATTTATATTACATTCGCACTGATGTCAACCTTCTTTGTGATGATGTTCCGTATTGTATACAGACTGAATAAAATTCTTGAAAGACGGAATCTTGCCGGAAAAGCCAAAAAAAGACTTTTGATCATTGGTGCAGGCGAGGGGGCTTTATCGGTTCTGAGCGAACTTTCCAAATCCCCTGGAAACGAATATATTCCCGTATGCATCGTGGACGATGACAAAGAAAAGCTCCATCGACGCATATCGGGTGTAAAAGTGGCAGGAACTACTTTTGAAATACCCGAAATATGCCGTGAAAACGATATTGAAGTCATTCTTTTCACCATTTCTCAAATCAGCGTTGCCGATAAAAAGCGTATTCTTGATACCTGTGCCAAAACACATCTGGAAGTAAAAATTATTCCGAACATCTACAATCTGATGACCTCAGGAGTACCGATCACCTCTTCTATTCGTCAGGTAGAAGTCGAAGACCTTCTCGGACGTGAGCCTGTTGTCTTTGATACGGAAAAATACGGCAGTTACCTCATCGGGCAAACGGTACTCGTAACCGGCGGCGGCGGTTCCATCGGTTCGGAGCTTTGCCGTCAGATCGCACGTCTGAAACCAAAACATCTGATCATACTTGACATCTATGAAAACAACGCCTATGAAATACAGCAGGAACTGATACGCAAGCACGGCAGTGATTTATCTTTTGAGGTTCAAATCGCCTCCATTCGTGATCGGTCAAAATTGGAACACGTATTCAAAACACACGATATTGACGTTGTATTTCACGCTGCCGCACACAAACACGTCCCCCTGATGGAAACCAATCCCGAAGAGGCTGTCAAAAACAATGTGTTCGGCACGCTGAAACTGGCAGAAACAGCTGATAAATACCACGTCAAAAATTTCGTTCAGATCTCTACCGACAAAGCTGTCAACCCAACCAACATTATGGGGGCTACCAAACGCATATGCGAAATGATCATACAGATGATGGACAGACGCAGCAAAACAAATTTTGTAGCTGTCCGATTCGGAAATGTGCTCGGCTCAAACGGTTCTGTTATTCCGCTGTTCAAAGAACAGATCCGTACAGGCGGACCCGTTACCGTCACCCATCCTGATATTATCCGATACTTTATGACCATTCCCGAAGCCGTATCATTGGTGCTTACAGCAGGCAGTCTTGCCAAAGGCGGAGAAATATTCATTTTAGATATGGGTGAACCCGTCAAAATTCGTGTACTTGCCGAAAATCTCATTCGACTTTCCGGATTCAAACCCTATGAAGATATTAAGATTGAATATACAGGACTGCGTCCCGGCGAAAAACTGTATGAAGAACTGCTCCTCAACGAAGAGGGTATCACCCAGACAGACAACAAAAAAATACACATCGGCAGACCGATTGACATCAATAACCAAACATTTTTCAGCAATCTTGCCCATCTTTACAGTGCGGCTCAGCGTAACGATAAAGAACGTGTAGAACGGCTGATCGCAGATACTGTTCCTACCTTTCATCATTCCGTCAATGACAGTGTACAGACAGATTTTGACGAAGACGATGACGATAATGACGAATAAAATCAATACAATACAAAAACGGACCGTGACATTTTTCATACGTCACGATCCGTTTTTGTATTATGCCCCTTTTTGACTGATGTGCAGCTGCTGCATCATAAACGGCAGCACTTCATCAGGTGCAATGTTCAATACCAGTGCAAATTCACTGTAAAGCAATTTTTCTGCTTGTTTCAAAATCATCTCATCACTCTGATGAAACTTTTTTTTGCTTTTTTGTTTTTCTTCCTTGGTGATACGGAGTGTTTTAATCAATTGTACCAGTTTTTTTCTGTCACCTTCATCAATGATTGCCTGATATTTTTGCTTGCGTTCGTTTTCATCGTCTATCCAGATAGTTTCCTTGTCGGGAAGTTCTTCTATCAGTTCATAAATTTCCTTTTCCGACAGCACTGCCCTCATTTTTGAAAGAAGTTCGGTATTAGATGACGGTACATAAACCGTAGAATTTTCATCACAGACAGGTTTTAACACATAATACGTTATTACTGTTCCCGCAATTTTCTTTTCGTCCCTGCCTGTTATTCTGCACACTCCCTGATTTCCGTAAAGTACGGTATCGCCCACATCAAACATTTCTATTCACCGTCCTTATCTTATTGATATAACTCTATTATAATCTTTTTTCGGAAAAAATGTCATAGGCAATTTAAACAAAATGCCCCACACTGATAATGGGTAAAAAAGCGACACAGTATCCATGCTGTACTGTGTCGCTGAAAGGATTATGCCATTTCATTTGACGGTTTTGTCACACCATCGGGACGATTGATTTTATCCTCATCGGCAAAGAAAATATTATACCAGATAAGGAATACATAAATGGTCCATACTTTACGGCTGTTATCTTCTTTATTGTTAAAGTGGTCATCAAGGTATGATACGATCAGATCGGTGTTAAAGAATTTTTCTGCTGTCGGAGAACGGAACATTTCCTTTACGACATTGTAGTATTTTTCATCTCTTAACCATACTCTTGTAGGAACGGGAAAACCGAGTTTTTTCTTTTCTGCTGTTGCTTTCGGAAGATGCCGCAGAGCTGCCTGACGCATCGCATATTTGGTGGTACCCTTGGCAATACGGTATTTGGTCGGGATCGTGCGTGCCACATCAAATACTTTTCTGTCAAGGAACGGAACACGGAGTTCCAAAGAATTTGCCATACTCATACGATCCGCTTTCAGCAGAATATCGCCCACCATCCAAAGATTAATGTCCAGATACTGCATTTTGGTTTCTTCGTCATAATTTTTGACTCTGTCATAATATTTGCGGCAGAGATCCTGCGGACGTGTCACAATAGAACTGTCCTTTAATATTTCACGTTTTTCCTCATCGTCATACATAAAGGCATTACCGATAAACTTGTCTTCGGTTTTTCTCGCACCTCTCATAATATAGCCTCTGCCCTTGATGTGAGGCCACTTTTTTGCACTTCTGGCAAGGGCATAACGCATTTTCTGAGGAATGATTTTCTGATAAGTTTTAAATACGTGAGGTTCGTTGTATACGGTATATCCGCCGAACAGTTCGTCCGCACCCTCTCCCGAAAGTACAACTTTCACGTATTCGCTTGCCAGTTTAGACACAAAATACAGGGCGATACAGGACGGATCGGCAAGTGGCTGATCCATCTGGTACTGTACACGGGGAACCGCCGACCAGAATTCCTCCGAGCCGATCAAGTGTGTATGATGTTCGACGCCGATTTCTTTTGACAAATTTTCTGCCCAGCTGATCTCATTGTATTTTTCACCGAAGTCAAAACCGACCGTAAAGGTTTTTTGATCGGCAAAATAAGTGGAAACATAACTGGAGTCTACACCACTGGAAAGAAAACAGCCGACTTCAACATCACTGATTTTATGGGCATTGACAGAATCTTCAAACGCAGTTTCTATCTTATCAACAGCTTCGTCTATTGTCAGAGAGGTATCCGGTTCAAATGTTGCTTCAAAATAGCGTGTTGTCTTGACCTTACCGTCACGATACCACATATAATGTCCCGGAAGCAGACAGTATACGCCCTCGAAAAAAGTTTCGGGCGGTACGACGTACTGGAACGAAAGATAATTATCAAGTGCTTTATAATTGAATTTCTTTTGATATTTCGGATATTCGAGAATACTTTTAATTTCTGATGCATAAACAAGTTCACCGTCAATGACAGCATAATGCACGGGTTTGATGCCGAAGAAATCTCTTGCAATAAAAAGGGACCGATCCTTTTTGTTATAGATGGCAATACCGAACATGCCTCTGAGGCGGTTCAGCATTTTTTCTCCCCACTCTTCAAAAGCGTGAAGTATGACTTCGGTATCGGTTTTGGTGTAAAATTCGTATCCCAGTTCAAGGAGTTCTTTTCTCAGCTCACGATAGTTATATATTTCGCCGTTAAAGGTGATAACAAGGTTTTTATCCTGACTATATATCGGCTGAGAACCTCCGTCAAGGTCAATAATACTAAGACGGCGAAATCCCATTGCAATTGTGTCGTCTGTAAAATAACCAAAACTGTCAGGACCTCTGTGAGTGATCACATCGGTCATATTTTGAAGAACCTTTTCCCTTTCAAGCACATGACCTGTAAAACCGCATATTCCGCACATAATTTCCGCTCCTTTTATTGATTCTGTTTGTAAACATTCATATACTTTTCAGACATATCAATTTTAGCACAATCCCCTAAAACTTTCAACCGTATTTGGCACCGTAAAATTCAATCAATACATATTTTACGATTTAATTATTTTTTGCCGTGTTTTGCGTATAGATATTGTACATTTTTTAACAAGCAAAAAGTACCGCACAAGGCGGCACTTTTGATAGTCATATGAGTGAAACTGTAAGCCGGGTTCTGTCGTGAACAGCCATCTATCTTGGCAGACCGTTGCCGATACTGCTCAATGCCACCCGTCTGAAGCCATCGGGCCGATGATCACACTTCATATCGGTGTTGCTCCGGATAGGGTTTACATGGCCATACAGTCTCCTGTATGCCGGTGAGCTCTTACCTCGCCTTTCCACCCTTGCCTGCAGTGCAGGCGGTATCTCTCTGTTGCACTTTCCCTGGGGTCACCCCCGGCGGCCGTTAGCCGTTATCCTTGCCCTGTGGAGCCCGGACTTT
>CACYDP010000129.1 GCA_902773135.1 uncultured Ruminococcus sp. | reverse complement strand
TTCTGATGGTTCAGATACTTCTGACGGCTCAGATGGTTCTGATGGTTCAGATACTTCTGACGGCTCAGATTCTTCCGATGATTCGGGAGGAATGACAGAATCTCCCTCCGCAACAAAAATCCATCTTACATTTGCCATTAAGCCTGCCATTCTATTGCCTGCATTTTCATCAAAATACAAATTGATATTAAACGTTTCTTCTTCTCCCGGAGAATAATCACCCAGAAGAATCTCTCCATAGGATTCATCAATTTGCGGTGAACCCGTATAAAGTATTTCGCTTTTGGAATTTGTCACCGTAATACTCAGATATTCTTTCAGCAGTTTACTGATAGATTCCAGTGTTTCTGCGTCATCAATCTCTTCTGCTGCTTCCGCATACAGAGAGATTTTGACATCATTATCCCAGTTGTTTGACAGACCGAGCTGTTGGCTGCGGCTGCTGCCCGGGGCAATGTTTTTGAAATCGGCAAATAAATCGCCTTTATTTTCCTTGTACACAAATCCTCTCTCGGGGCTGACAAATTCGACACTTGTTTTCAGTGATTCGATTTCGGGCGGAAGATATTCTATTCCAAGTTCGGAAGAACTAATGCCCCAAAACGACAATCCGTCTTCGGCAGCCTGTATCATTTCCATTTTCACAGTGACATCAGCTTTCATATCGCTGTATCTTCTGTATTCGGAACTGCTGCCCTCAACTCTGAAACTTCTGAACAACGTGGAAGTGACTTCGTCGGGAGTGATAACACCTTTATAGTAATAATATCCGTCACGTTCGTTATAATACCAGTCATCTGCATTATAATCAATGATGATATTATCCGCACTGAGTGATTTATCAACTATCAGTTTTCCGTCTGCATCACGGCTGGGTCCCCAGCTTTTTTCCACCTTTGTCCTGACACAGGCATCAAGCGTTCCCGTATTCTGTATACATGCTTCCTTTTCAACGCTGCGGTCCAAAGAAAGAATTTGTTCGGGGTCATCGTAACCGACAATTTTGCCCCGAACCGTGCCGACCGATACGGAATTAACCGTAGAACTGCCGATTCTCCAAGACGCATATGTCATTCCTGTCGAGGCAAAAAATATCAATGAAACAAATACACATAACACAGCATAAATCGTATGTCGTTTAATATGTCTTTTCTTTTTTTGATTCATCGGTAAATTGCCTCCTTTCGTTGATTCGTTTGCGGCAGCCGCTCTGACTGCCGCAATGAGTTAATAATTAGCTCCAAGTCTGAGCAGCAAAAATATTTTCCACAGCAGTCAAGGTTGTAGCCGTCTGGTTTTCAGCCTGTACAGCCTGTACTTCAATCACGATATTGAACTTGCCTGTTCCACCCAGTGCAGGATCAACGTGAGCATTGCTCCAATCGGACGGAATTACAATGTTAGTGAAAAGGTACGGTGATGTAGTATCTTTTGCCAAAACAAAATTATTGTCAGAAGCTTTATAGTAATAATAATATGTACCGTTAGCTGAGCCAGATTCTACAAAATTAGCTGTATTTGTGCTGCTTAAGCTCAAAGCGTTAATATCCTCTGTTGAATATGAGGTTCCTTCTTTCAATTGGTTTCCGTCTGGATTGTCAGGGTCATAGCCAGCGTCATATTTGATAGTTTGCCAGATTTTAGTAAGTTTGCCAGAATCTGTAATTTGATTGTTGTTTTCATCTGTAAATGTAATCTTCAATCTTGCGAACACATCATTTGTGGTTGTAATGCAAGGATCTTTATACTTTGTATCACCGGGCAGAAGTGGATCGTCGTTATCGTCCGGAGTCCATTCAGGCTCTTCTACATCTACTCCAAGGTCTGTTACCACGTCAATGGTATTAGTCTTTGTAGCTGTATCTGTCAGATAAGCGAGTGTTCCGCCGATAGCTACGGTTGAAGCAAGACTTGCTGCCAAAATCAATACGGTCGCACGTTTTTTGTTCATTTTACTCATGATTGTTACCTCCTGAAATTTCAATCAATAAATTTTGTTTTTTATATTATCCTTACGAAATAATACCTGTTTCATCAAAATCCAACGGATTTTCTTCTGTGGGTGTTGTGCTAAACACTACACCGCCTTCTTGTCCCCATGAACGATATTCCTCATAATTGCTGGTAAAGTTATCTTCCTGCACCGCAAATCCTTCCACATAGATAACAAATCCTCCCATTTTTTGAAGCATCTGCATATCTTTTGAGGACGCTGTTTTCTTGACACCGACCTTTGTGAATAAAGGTGTTGTTGTATCGGCCTGCGGCTGAAGAATGTCTTTATAGTAAAATACCTGCGAAATATCTGTTGCTTTGGAATCAATTCGTTCCCAGTGAACCTGAGAACTGTCTTCCAGATCACTGTTATAATCGATCTCGATAATGTCACCTACCGTAAGCATATCCATCATACTTAACGGCTTACCCTTATCAGCACCGCTTGCGTACAAAAAGGTAATTTTCATTGCTGTCCATTCGTAACAGTCATCGGACGTATTTTTAATAACGGGGTTTTTCGCTGCGGACTTGCCCGGAATCATATTCAGTGCATCGTCCGAGCCGTAAGTAAAAGTTTTGTTGGCATCGGTTGAGTCAAAACTTGCCCTTTTCAGTTTTGACAGGTTGGCAGTAGTGTAAATCGGCTTACTGTAATCTCCATCTTCATAACCGTAGACGGCTTTGTCGCTGCGGTATTCATAGATTGGAATCACTTTGCCGTTATTGGTACGCCGATAATCAATCACACCGTCCCACTGCGTTTCGAGCAATACTGCGTTAACGCTGTCCGTTGAAAGATTAATCCGGTTGACAAGTCCCGGAGGTTCAGCAGTAAGATAAGCTCCTGTTGTACCGGTCAGTACCGCTGCGGCAAGCATTGCGGCAAGAATGGCTGCGATGATGCCTTTTTTTCTTTTTTTCAGAATATCTTTTTTCATAAACCGCATTTGTCACCTCCGCAATTTTATTCGCTGCGGTCTTCATTCTGTTCGTTGTCCGATTCGGATAATTCCTCCGGCTGCGGCTTTTTGAACACATACTTGATCAGTACAAAAAGTACCGCAAGAGCGACCGCAACGGTTACTACCGTGATGATACCGCTTGCCGTTGACAGCCATATCACTGCATATCCTATCAACGGAATACTCATTCTGACTTTTCCCAATACATTGTCATAACTGGTAGATGCGTCGGGCGTATTGTTAGCGATGCCCTGTGTGGTGATTCTCCTGTTTTCCTCGTCTTTGGATATAACCCTGTGCGTAACAAGCGTAAGCTGCTCGTCACGCACATAGGTAATATCATCGCCTATGGCAATATCATCATATTCCGCAGGTATAATGACCAACAGACTTCCTACCGGAAGTTCCGGCTCCATAGAACCCGTCATTACTGCTTTGAATTCGGTGTGAAAACCTATTTTCAATATCAGCACCACCGCTAATGCCGCCGCAAGAACCACAATGAGTATATTCGATATAATATTTTCTGCTCGCTTCAGCGGCAATCACCTCCTTATAAATGCAGCCGATTGATCAATAAGTAAGAACATCGGTACTGTCATTCTTCCACAACTGGTAAGAGAATCTTCCGGGTATCCACAATACAAAACTACTAATATCGGGCATAATATTACCGCTTGGTATTTGTGATTTGCTACTCCTGAGTTCTTCCGCAACATACTTCAGACTATCAGGCATCAATACACTGTTCCGAATGGGGCAGCCCGAAAATGCATAGCTGCCAAGTGTTTCAAGATTCTTGCTCATATGGAGCTTTGTAATACCTGTACAATTTGCAAAGGCATACGGACCGATACTTCTGAGAGAATCCGGCAGGTCTAATTCGGTTATTCTGATACATGCAGGATCATTATAATATGAAGAAGAAAACGCATACTTACCAATGGTTACAAGGCTTTCGCCGAACAATACATTCTCCACACATTGACATTTTTCAAAAGCATAATCACCTATACCGGTTACACCTGTAAGATCTAAGCGTTTCAGTCCATATTCTACCTCCTCGTAGTCCCCGGTCTCATAATTATAATCAGAACCAATCCAAGAGAATGATGCGAAAGCATAATTGCCTATACTGGTTTGCCCTTTGATAATAAGATTTTCAAGGTGTGTCAAATTGTCTATCTGATTTTCAAATGCACGATCCTGTATACAAGCATTTCCGTTAATGATCAAGGTCTTCAAATTAGACATGTCTTTACAAAACAGTTCAGTCTTATACCGCTCACCATTAACCGTTTTATATATATCGTTAGAAATTGTCAAATCAGAATCAACAATCAATGTTTCTACCCCTGCACTGCCAAGGGAGTACGGTATATCCACTGCATTTTCGGAAATGGTCAGTGTCTTCAAGGCAGCACTGCCGTTAAACGCATTCTTTCCGATACTGATAACGTTTTTTGGAACCACATAACTTTCATCTTTTCTTCCCGGAGGATAGAGAATCAATTTTGTTTTGTCTTTGCTGAACAAAATACCATTTATTGAAGTGTAGTTGTCACTGTTTCCGTATACGTATATATCGGTCAGATTAACACATCCGGTAAGTGCACTGCCTGCAATGTCTAACAGCATATCCGGGAACGTTACTTCTTTCAAGCCGGTACATTCACTAAATATATTGGTACCAATCTTGGTAACACTGTCAGGGATAACAATACTTGTGATACTGCTGCAATTGTGAAATGCTTTTTCATCAATGCTTTCCACTCCGTTGCAAATAGTAACATTTCCTAATTGAGTACAATCGGTAAAAGTATACTTATTAACAGTTTTTACGCTGCCCGGAATGGTAACATCGGTCAGATTTGTACAATAGGCAAATGCATATTGACCAATACTTTCTGCACTTGCAGGTATAGATAAACCTGATGCTGAATTGTAATAAAAAGCATAATCACCTATACTGGTAACACTGTCAGGAATTGTAATACTTCCTGTCAATCCCAACCCATATTCATATTCAGAACGGAAGGAACTATAAAACGCACAGCTGTCTATGGTTTTTACACTATCCGGAATCGTATATGACCTACGGCTTGCATTTTTAAGATAACGAATCAATCTGGTTTTGGTTTTATTAAATAAAACGCCATCATCTACTACATAATCGCTGTCTTCCTGTAAATGAATGGTCTCCAGTTTCCAACAACCGGTGAAAGCACTGCCCCCAACATTGGCAACTGTGTCGGGAATCGTTACTTCTTTCAATCCAGTACAAGCAGAAAAGGCTTTATCCGCTATACTTGTTATATTTTTGGAAACAACAAGTGTTTCCAGATATGGACAGCTACTA
>CACYDP010000128.1 GCA_902773135.1 uncultured Ruminococcus sp. | reverse complement strand
CCATTCGTGCAGTGCGAAAATTTTAAACAGAATCTAAGAATAAAATGAAATGATGAATGATATATATGTAACAGACATACCGCAGGACAAACAAATGGCTGCGATATGTCGGGACTTTGTTTCCAACTCCGATAAAATGTTTCGGCAGGTCGCACCCGCCATTGACTATATCTGATGGCTTCCGTAAACATTGCGAATGAAGGTGCAGCCCATAGGCACGGTCGGAAAAGTAAACTGTGAAGGCATAACCCTTGTGCTTGAGTTGTCAATATCAGTTTCATTTCCTCTGAGGTCTATGGGCGAACCTATTTCCGAAACTGACTGGGCATTGTACAAATTATTTTTTTTCATCATATTATAATTCACCTCACTCAGTTATTATATGTTCAGATACCTGCTGATTATTCCGAGAGAATCCAAAACATCATTTGACAAAAAGGAAACGGAGATGAATTTTTGTTGATTTTTTCGTTCAGGGCGACAGGAAGTGTCAAAAAAATAGTGTTTATCGTATTTTCCACACTTGTTTTTCTGGTTACATTGGCGTTTTCGCAGTATATTTTTGGCAGCGAAAATTTTTCATCTGCTTTGCAGCCGGCTGATACGGTAATCAGCAATGAAAACGATATAAAGAAATTTGCCGGAAATTTCGGACTCGAAATTGGCAGCAGGGCGGTATTCACAGAAAAAATTCGTATCCCTATGAAATTCAATGACAAATATGAGGAATATAATCAGCTGCAAAAAAAATCCGGATTTGATCTTGAAAAATTCAAAGGCTGCCAATGTGTGAAATATACTTTTGATGTGCATAATGTCAATGAAAAATCGCCTGTGCAGCTGAATGTTTTGGTTAATTCAAATAAAATTATTGCGGCTGATGTCAGTGAAAAAAATTATAACGGTTTTATGAAATCAATTGCGGATGATGTTTTGTCGGAAATGATACAATAATATTTTATAATGGTACAAAATCAGCCTTGACAGGTGTTACAGCTGTATGTTATCATTACAAATAGGATAGTAAGAACATTATTGTATTATAAAAAGTCATTTTTGTATTATTTTTGTATTCCTATTGTCTTAGAGCCTGTTTAATATCTGTGCCGTATGGATTTTTTGAAGTGTTATTTTTTCGATAACAAGGAAAAAAGACGCAGGCATACTGGCGTATGGCAAGTCTTTTTAACGCAGTTAGCGGAAAAATACGCTAAAAAGACGTACGGTGCTAAGATTTTAAACAGGCTCTTATGTACGAAAATAAATGTCAGAGATCATCAAGAAAAGAGGAAACCAAATGCTTTTAAACAGATTTTTACCGAGAATTGAATTTGATTCTTATGAGGATTTTAAAAACAATTACAAGCTGAATATTCCTGCAAATTTTAATTTCGGTTTTGATATTGTTGACGAATGGGCAAAACAGGACGAAACGAAAAAGGCTCTTGTGTGGTGCAATGATCACGATGAAGAAAAAATATTGACATTTAAAGATGTCAGCCTGCTTTCCAATCAAGCAGCCAATTATTTTAAGAGCATTGGCATCCGAAAAGGTGATGTGGTAATGATGATACTTCGCCGCCGTTGGGAATACTGGATCTGTGCCGTAGCACTGCACAAACTGGGGGCTGTCATCGTTCCCGCTACACTTCAGCTGACGAAAAAAGACATTATTTACCGTGCCAATTCGGCAGCCGTTAAAACCATTGTATGTGTGAATGATGATTTTGTCATCAATCAGGTAGAATCATCGCTTCCCGATTGCCCTACTGTTCATCATCATATTGTGGTAGGTGAAAAACGTGAAGGCTGGGACTTTTTTGAAGATGAAATAGAAAAACAGTCCGATGTCTTTGACCGCCCCACAGGTGCAGATGCCACGAATTACAATGATATTATGCTTGTTTATTTTACTTCCGGCACCACAGGCAATCCCAAGATGATACAGCATAATTTTGCTTATCCGCTCGGTCATATCATCACAGCAAAATATTGGCAGCAGGTGCAGGAAGACAAACTGCATATGAGTGTTACGGACTCGGGCTGGGCAAAATTCGGCTGGGGTAAAATTTACGGTCAGTGGATTTGCGGTGCGGTCATATTTGCTTATGATATGGACAAATTTGTTCCGAAAAATCTTCTTCAAAAAATGCAGGATTATCACTTGACAACATTCTGTGCTCCGCCTACGATGTACCGTTTTATGCTGTTGGAAGATGTGCAGAGTTATGATCTTTCTTCTATTCAGCACTGGGCAACGGCAGGAGAACCGCTGAATCCCGAAGTCAATTCAAAGTGGTATCAGCTTACAGGACATAATATCTATCAGGGATTCGGACAGTCAGAGGGCATTGTTCTGCTGGCAGATTTTCAATGGGACGATATTAAAGTGGGTTCAACGGGCAAACCCTCTCCGCTTTATGATATAAGACTTCTTGACAATGACGGAAAAGAAGTGGCAGTCGGCGAAGAAGGTTCGATTTGCGTCTGGGACGTTAAACACAATCCTCCGGCAGGTTTGTTTACGGGATATTACCGTAATCCTCAAATGACAGAGGAACTGCTTCTAGGCGATTGTTACAATACAGGCGATATGGCATGGCGTGACAGTGAAGGCTATTTCTGGTTTGTCGGAAGAAATGACGATGTAATCAAATGTTCGGGTTATCGTATCGGACCGTTTGAAGTGGAAAGTGCGATGCTGGAACACGATGCGGTGGTGGAGTGTGCCATTACAGGTGTTCCCGACCCCGTCAGAGGACAGGTAGTAAAGGCCACTGTCGTGATCAAAAAAGAATATACGCCAAGTAAAGAACTTGTTAAAGAACTTCAGGAACACGTAAAGAAAACGACAGCTCCGTATAAATATCCGAGAGTGATTGAATTTGTTGATGAGATTCCGAAGACATTCAGCGGCAAAATCAAACGTGCGATGATTCGCCATACAGACGAAGAAGCCGTAAGGGTAAGAGATCAGGAACATAAATGATAAATCCACTGTATCTGTCTGCTGACAGGTACAGTGTTTTTACAGATGCCAATGACGAAACAAAATTAGTTCATACGGTGTTTCATATTTGTGCTCAAAAGCCGTGCAGTGAAAAGATATGAAACAGGTTCTTAGAGCTTATCGAACAGGTCTTCATATAAAAATTACCAATTTTCATTGACTTATAAGATGAATTGAACTATAATGAAAGAGTATCAGTGCATCATTTCAAATGCCAAAATGCAAATATATTTTTTTGGAGGAAATCAATAATGAAAAGAGTTTATAACTTTTCGGCAGGTCCTTCCATTCTGCCGGAAACCGTACTGAAAAGAGCAGCTGCCGAAATGCTTGATTATGAGGGCAGCGGTCAGTCGGTAATGGAAATGTCACACCGTTCAAAAGTATTTCAGGGTATCATTGACAGTGCAGAATCCCTTCTTCGTGAAGTGATGAATATCCCTGATAATTATAAAGTGCTTTTCCTTCAGGGCGGTGCGTCCTCTCAGTTTGCGGCAATTCCGCTGAACCTTGCCGTTAACAGCAAAAAAGCCGATTATGTTCTGACAGGTCAGTGGGCAACAAAGGCTTATAAAGAAGCAGCAAGATATTGTGAAGCAAATGTGGTTGCTTCTTCAAAAGATAAAACATTTTCTTATATCCCGAAGCTCGATCCCGATACCTTTACCAAAGATGCGGATTATTTCTATATTTGTATGAACAATACCATTTATGGTACCGTTTATCACGAACTTCCCGATACAGGTGATGTTCCGTTGGTAGCAGATATTTCGTCCTGTATTCTTTCCGAGCCGATAGATGTTTCAAAGTTTGGTATTCTTTATGCAGGTGCACAGAAAAATATGGCTCCCGCAGGTCTTACCGTTGTCATTATCCGTGAAGATCTTATCGGTCACGCAAGCGATATTTGTCCTACTATGTTCAATTTCCAGACACATGCAGATAACGGTTCTATGTTCAATACACCGCCTTGCTGGACTATTTATATTGCCAAACTCGTTCTTGACTGGATTAAAAACGACATCGGCGGTCTTGAAAATATGAAGAAGATCAATGAGAAGAAAGCATCTATTCTCTATCACTTCTTGGATAATTCCAATATGTTCAAGGGCACTGTTGTTCCCGAAGACCGTTCGCTGATGAATGTTCCGTTTATTACAGGCAATGCAGATCTTGATGCGAAATTTGTCAAGGAAGCAACTGAAAATGATTTTGTTAATATTAAGGGACATCGTTCGGTAGGCGGTATGAGAGCCTCTATCTACAATGCAATGCCTGTTGAGGGTGTTGAAAAGCTCGTTCAATTTATGGGTGAATTTGAAGCAGCTAACAGCTGATCATATCAATTTATAATTCAAAGCAAAGGGTGACTTACAATGTATAATATTCAGACACTCAATAAAATTTCTTCTGTTGGTCTTTCAAGACTCGGCGATCAGTATGCAGCATCTGATGATGTTCAGAATCCTGATGCCATACTGGTACGTTCTGCGTCTATGCATGATATGGAACTTCCCGAAAGTCTTCTTGCCATTGCAAGAGCCGGTGCGGGAGTGAATAATATTCCGCTGGATAAATGCTCCGAAAAGGGTATTGTTGTTTTCAATACTCCCGGTGCAAATGCGAATGCCGTAAAAGAACTGGTTATCACAGGACTGCTTCTCAGCTCCAGAAAAGTGGTAGACGGTATCGAGTGGGCAAAAACACTCAAGGGCAACGGCGATGCTGTGGGAAAGATGGTAGAAAAAGGAAAGAGCCAATTTGCAGGTCCTGAAATCAAGGGCAAGACACTTGGTGTAATCGGTCTTGGTGCGATCGGCATACTTGTTGCCAATGCAGCTGTGGCTCTGGGTATGGACGTTATCGGTTACGACCCGTATCTCTCAGTAGATAACGCTCTTAAAATCTCAAGAAAAGTAAAGCACGTTGTAACACTTGATGAAGTATTTGCAGATAGTGACTACATAACCGTACACGTTCCGCTGACTCCCAGTACACAAGGTGTTATTAATGCGGAAAACATTGCCAAAATGAAAGACGGCGTTCGTATTCTGAACTTCTCCAGAGCAGACCTCGTTGTATCGGCAGATGTTCTGAAAGCAGTAGAAGATAAAAAAGTATCCGCTTATGTAACAGACTTTGCAACAGATGATATTCTCGGTGCTGACGGTGTGATTGTTACACCTCACCTGGGAGCATCTACTCCCGAATCGGAAGACAACTGTGCAAGTATGGCTGCTGATGAAATCAAGGATTACCTTGAAAACGGAAATATTACCAACTCGGTGACAATGCCTGCTGTTTCACTGGCAAAATCGGGTGTAGCAAGAGTTTGTGTCATTCATCAAAATATTCCCAATATCATCAGTTCTGTTTCCGCAAAACTTTCAGAAAGCGGCAACAACATTGAAGGTATGATCAGCAAATCAAGAAAAGACTATGCTTATTCCATTTTTGACACCGCCAATGAGGTAAGTGAGGCAGCTGTTGAAGCAATCAGGGCTGTTGACGGTGTGATCCGTGTAAGAGTGATTCAATAATCAAAAATAACACAATAACACAATAACGTAAAGACCGATCTTCAGAAGTCAGACCAGAAATCTGCTTGTTGGAGATCGGTTTTTTGAATACAGAAATATATTGCAAATTTCATTCAACAGATATATAATAATGACAGAATGCAGAGATGGGGTGATACCGTTGGCAGAAAAAGATATAACCACCAAAACTTTGGAATCGCATAATCAAGTATTTGCCGATATAGTGAATGGTTTGCTGTTCGGCGGCGAGGCAGTATTAAATGCCGATGATTTGACACCGGCGGATAAAGATTCGCATTATAAGACCGACGGTAAAATCAGAAGTCAGGAACGGGATGTTTCAAAATTCTGGCATAATGCCAATATTAAAATTGCCTTTATCGGAATTGAAAATCAGGTAGTGCCTGATGAACTGATGCCGGTCAGAATTTTAAGTTATGATGGTGCAGTTTACAGAAATCAGTACAGACAAAAAAAGAAAAGTAAAAATAAAAAATGCTGTCCGGTGATTACGCTGGTGATCTATTTTGGTAAGGAAGATTGGAAATACGGCAAAAATCTTCTTTCCTGTCTGGAAATACCGCCGCCGCTGTTGCCGTTTGTCAGTGATTATAAAATGAATCTATATTCCATCAAGGATATGACAAAGGATCAGATAGAAAACTTTCAATCGGATTTCAGAATGATAGCAGAGTTTTTTTACGCTTTCAACAACGGAACCGATTATTATCCGACAGATCAAAAACTTGACTATCCGGAAGAAGTCCTTGATATGATCAGTGTATTTACAGGTGATGAACGTTTCAGAGAGGAATATAATTCTATGCCTGCCGAAACCAAAGAAGGAGGAATTTCGATGTGTGAAATTTATGATAAGATCCTGCGGGAAGGAGAAGCAAGGGGAGAAGCAATAGGAGAAGCAAGGGGACAAGCAATAGGAGAAGCAAGGGGAGAAGCGAGAGGTTTTTTGAGAGCACTTGCCGAACTTGTCAAAGATGGAATCCTTACTTTATCCGATGCAGCCAAAAGAGCCGATATGACCGTTGATGAATTTCAGAACAAAACAGGGCTGACAGTTTAATATCAAACAACAATCCAAAGTGCTGCTTAATGGTACTTTGGATTTTTGTTTGTGGAATACCCGAAAAATATTTTATTTTATCGGCAAAAAAATATGACAAATGAAGAAATATATGTTATAATAGATTTGTGCCGTTCGGTACAAGGTGTAATTTTGTGTATGAGGGGTGTTTTGATGTCGGAAAAAGTAGAAAAATATGTTACTTGTCCGAAATGCGAACAACAGGTGATGACCGAAATCGTTTGCAGCCTTAATACAGAAAATGACAAGGACGCAAGAAGTTTGATTTTTGACGAAAAAATTTTTCGCTGGAAATGTAAAAAATGCGGTTTTCAGACCAAACTTTTCCATCCGGTTTTGTATAGCGACATAAAAAATAAATTTATGGTATACTATATTCCTAAAATCGAAAGAAAACAAATTTCTGATGAAAGACTGGAACTTGAATTTTCGGATTTGTCATATGTCAAAAAACGAGTCGTTGCAAGTGTCAATTCTATGAAAGAAAAAATTGTGTTGTTTGAAAAAAATATAGATGATCTGACACTGGAACTTACCAAATCGGCTGTATCGGAAGTCGTTGCTAAAAGTACTTCGCGTACCGTTCATTCGGGCTATTTTATGAGTATGGACGAAGATAAACTGACGTTTCAGTATTTTGTGGGCTCGGACAGACGTTCGTATATACAAACGATCAGCAAAGAAGTGTTTCACAGATCATCGGAAATTGTTAAAAAATATTTTTCAAGAGAAAATCAAAAGCCCGGTTTCCTGAATATCAATGATGTATGGGCAAAAGAGGCATTGAAAAAATATAAAAGTAATAAGTGAATACCGAAAAACAGCAGTGCTGATTCGGTATGGACGGATTGGATTTTCCGTTTGTGTTGATTGTATCATAGCCTTGTATAAATTGAATGTAAATTTTTTATAAAATCCAAAAAAAATTGCAAAAAACAATAGAAATTTTTTACAGGCTATGTTATAATATACCAAAGCGACCTTAGTCGATTAATATTTTCTCAGGAGGTAATTCCAATGGCTAAAAAATGGGTATATCTTTTCAGCGAAGGTAACGCAGACATGCGTGAGCTTCTCGGTGGTAAGGGTGCGAACCTTGCTGAAATGACAAACATCGGTCTCCCTGTTCCGCAGGGCTTTACCATTTCAACAGAGGCTTGTACTCAGTATTATGAGGACGGCAAAAAGATTAACGATGAGATTCAGGCACAGATTATGGAGTACATCGCTAAGATGGAAGAAATCACAGGTAAAAAGTTCGGTGATAAGGAAAATCCGCTCCTCGTTTCTGTTCGTTCCGGTGCAAGAGCTTCTATGCCCGGTATGATGGATACAATCCTGAACCTCGGTCTGAATGAAGACGTTGTTGAGGTTATTGCTAAGCAGTCAGGCAATCCCCGTTGGGCTTGGGACTGTTACAGAAGATTTATCCAGATGTTCTCAGACGTTGTTATGGAAGTTGGCAAAAAGTACTTTGAAGAACTCATCGATAAGATGAAGGCTGAAAAGGGCGTTACTCAGGACGTAGAACTTGATGCTGATGATCTGAAAACACTTGCTAATCAGTTCAAGGCTGAATATAAAGAAAAAATCGGTGCAGATTTCCCGAGCGATCCTAAAGAACAGCTCATGGAAGCTATCAAGGCAGTATTCCGCTCATGGGATAACCCGAGAGCTAACGTTTATCGCCGTGATAACGATATTCCTTATTCATGGGGTACAGCTGTTAATGTACAGTCAATGGCATTCGGTAATATGGGTGATGACTGCGGTACAGGTGTTGCATTTACACGTGACCCCGCAACAGGCGAAAAGGGTCTTTTCGGTGAATTCCTTACTAATGCACAGGGCGAAGACGTTGTTGCAGGCGTTCGTACTCCTATGAAGATTCAGGAAATGGCTGATAAGTTCCCCGAAGCATTCAAACAGTTCAATGATGTTTGTGCTACTCTTGAAAATCATTACAGAGATATGCAGGATATGGAATTTACTGTTGAACACGGTAAGCTCTATATGCTCCAGACAAGAAACGGTAAGAGAACTGCTAAAGCTGCTCTCAAGATCGCTTGTGATCTCGTTGATGAGGGTATGAGAACAGAAAAAGAAGCTGTTGCTATGATCGATCCCCGTAACCTCGATACACTTCTCCATCCCCAGTTTGACGCTGCGGAACTGAAAAAGGCTACACCGATCGGTAAGGGTCTTGGTGCATCTCCGGGTGCTGCTTGCGGTCAGATCGTATTTACAGCTGAAGATGCTGAAGCATGGAATGCTGAAGGCAAAAAGGTTGTTCTGGTTCGTCTTGAAACATCACCTGAAGATATTACAGGTATGAAGGCTTCACAGGGTATCCT
>CACYDP010000127.1 GCA_902773135.1 uncultured Ruminococcus sp. | reverse complement strand
GGATTACTCAAGTGGTGAAGAGGCTCCCCTGCTAAGGGAGTAGGTCGGGAAACCGGCGCGAGGGTTCAAATCCCTTGTCCTCCGCTCGAAGCCAAACCGCATTAATGCTGGATTTTCAGCGTTAATGCGGTTTTTTTATGCAAAAAAATTGATGTCATAAAAAAGGGGACAATAAAAAACATTGTTTTTCGATGAAATCGTAAACTGCAATCATTCGTCAATGTGAATAAGAAATTCTTATTGATTTTGGGGTAACATTGATGAATGATAAAGAGAATGTTCATCGAAAAACAATGAAATACCATTAAGGGATATGAAGTGATCATACCCGTAACAGCCGTATGTAAGACAGCCGCAGTGCATTGCTTAACATAATTTTTTTGTTACAATAACAGACGAGATCAAAGCCACAGCCGTCAAAGTATGGGAACATATCACGGAGATATAAATATCGGATATATTCAAAAAATAAGATAGAACAGATATACAAATTTCCACTGCCCATATCATAATGGTTTTTCGTTTATAAATGATTTTTTCAATTTCGTCAAGGGGTTTGTTTTCTGAGCCTATGGGCGAATATAAAAATATCGTTACGGAAGAAACCAATAATAATATGAAACATATATATACATTGATATAATTCAATTTGACAATCAAAAGAAATAACGCAACCGATGCTAAAGTAAGAAGATAACACTTTACAGGTGTACGGGCGTGAAAACCGCCTGAATATTCTCTTAAAACAAAAAACGATACTGTAAATACAATACTTTTGAATATCTCTCCGAAAATCAAACTTAAAATCAAAATGCTCACTAAATTAAGTAAGATTGTGAATATTCTTTCTAGACCGTATTGATATATTTCTCTGTCGTCATTTGCAATAATGTTCTGACATATCAGGCGGTTCACAATTTTGTCCGTTAAAATCGAGATCATTAAAACTTCCTCAGTTTTTTAACCTGCTTCGGCATTTTAGGCTGACCGAAAAAAGCAATGCAGGTTGAGTTGGCAGACTGTTTTGCAGAAGCATAAGCTAACTTTGCCACAGCATTTCCTATTTTTTTCTTAGAATTTTTCATTGCAGCAGTTACCTCCTTGATAGTTTTTTCCTTTCGGTAATCAAACTATATCATAAATTGCGGTTCCAAAACCGTAGTTGTAAAAAATAATAGATAAAACTGTCATAACTGCAAGTTTTTGGTATTTTATGGAAATAAAAAGTTGTTTTGCTGCTTGTATTGTACTTTATTTTTTGGTTGGTATATGTTAAAATGTTCCTATCTAATACAATTAAACCTGTTTTTCTATAATGCCAAACGATGCTGTTTTTATGTCTATCTACTGTTCTGCCGAAAAATCACTTAACAGGTTTTAAGTCAGGTGATTCGATGAATTTTAAAATCGCTGTATGCGACGATGAAAAAATAATATGCTCACAGTTGACCGAACTAATCGGTAATGCAGCCGAAAGACTGTCGGTCAGATTTGAAACAGACTGTTTTCTGTCAGGTGAAAACTTGTGCAAGGAAATGAAATATACAGAATATGATTTGATTTTTCTTGATATAGAACTGCCCGCAATGAACGGTGTGAATGTAGGTAAGTATATACGCAATAATCTTCATAATGAACTGATTCAGATTGCGTATATTTCTTCTAATCAGGATTATGCGATGGAACTGTTTGAAACACGCCCCATTCATTTTCTTGTCAAACCGATCCAGTATTACCAGGTAAAAAATATTATTGAGAAACTCCTGTATCTCAATGACATCGACACAGGTCTTTTTAAATTTAAGAGCGGTCACGAATACCATCAGATTTCTTTGTCTGAAATTATGTATTTTACGGGCAGCGGAAGAAAAGTGACTGTTACCACTACCAACAAAAGCTATGACTTTTATGGTTCTCTGGAAAAAATATACAGCAGTATTAAAGACAAGGATTTTTTATATGTGCATAAATCCTATATTATTAATTACAAATATATAGAAAAATTTGAATATGAACAGGTCACGATGGTTGATCATACAATGATTCCGATCAGTCAGTCCCGCAGGAAAGCTGTCCGCTCAAAATTTTTTATGATAGGGAGTAACAATCTGTAATGTCTACTTTTACTTATAATATTATTTACCTGTTCATTAATATTTTTGGGACCTATGTGATCTATTTGTTTATGGAAACGTTTTTTAAGCAAGATAAAAAATACAAAAAACTTTCTTTTCTGTGTTATTTTATCTACTATTTAATCACCAGTATGGTTTATATTTTTGTCCATATTCTGATGATCAATATTATCAGTTCCATCTTATCTTTTTTTATTATTACACTCAGTTATCGGTCTTCTGTCATTAAAAAAATTACCATATCAATTTTATGCTTTATTACGCTTTTATTTGCGGAAACCGCTGTTGCATTTGCCATCGGCGTAAGTAATATCGACCCTCTCCAGAGTACTTATTATGGAAATCTGATGAGCCTGATTATGTGTGAAATCCTGAAATTCATTATTATTAAGATTATCAGAAGATTCAAAAATCTCGGCAGCAATATTGCAATGCCATGGTCGTTTTTGATTACCGTGATTCTTGTCACCGCCATTTCATTTTTCTTGGAAATGCAGCTTTTTACAATGGAAGATGTCAATAATGTTTTGTTTGTGCTTTCGCTGATATGTATTCTTTTGCTGAATTTTATTGTTTTTTATCTTTATGATTCCATCACGAAAGTTTTCAATGAAAAAATCCAGTCCGAAATGATTAAAAGCGAAATACAATATTATCACAAGCAAGCCGAACTGATTCAGAAGAATGCCGAAGAAACACGGCGTATGCGTCACGATATGAAAAATCATCTGATTGTCATCAACGAACTGATCAAATCCGGGAATAAAGCTCAGATTGAGGAATATATATCCAATTTCGTCAATAATATGGAAGCGGTGAAAAGTTACAGCAGTACGGGTATTCTTCAGATAGACAGTATTATTAACTATAAACTGACCAATGCCGAAAAGCTCGGTATCTCGATTCATTCTGAAATAGCCATACCAAACAGCCTTACAATGAATCACAATGACTTTGTCGCCATACTCGGCAATCTGCTTGATAATGCCGTAGATGCTGCTTCTTTAGCCGCTGAAACCAAATATATCAAACTTCATATCAAATATATTAAAGGCACTGTCTTTATTTCTATCAAAAACAGTTTTGACGGAAAGCTCAAAATGATTTCCAATGAATATGTGACAACTAAAAAAGATTCTCTTCATCACGGTATAGGAATTAAAAGCGTTAATTCCACCGTTCAAAAATATGACGGTGAAATGTCGATCAGTCACAGTAAAAATGAATTCTCTACCAAAATA
Organism: uncultured Ruminococcus sp.; assembly: GCA_902773135.1. Classification (GTDB taxonomy): domain Bacteria; phylum Bacillota; class Clostridia; order Oscillospirales; family Acutalibacteraceae; genus UBA1213. Next base: position 8,683 of record CACYDP010000127.1, on the reverse strand, counting down.
TTGCTGTACCTGTAACGTTTTCACAACAGACAACAATCCCGGCAGCCTGTAAAAAGCTGTCGGGATTGTAATTTAATCAGCTGTTTCTGATGGTTTTGTTTTTATATCATTTTTAATATTTTGATCTTTATTTTCATTTTTTATATTTTCTTTTGTTTCTTCTTTTTTATTTTTAAGAACTCCGGATTTTTTTACATGATTTCCAATGATTTCGGATACGTCACTGATGGCGATAAATGCCGATGAATCCACATCTTTAATGATTTCTTTTAATTCGTGTATTTCAAAACGTGTAAGAACACAGTACAAAACGGTTTTGTTTCCGCTTACCAATCCTTCGCCCTGCATAATCGTAACGGTTCTGCCCAGACGTTTGTAAATTTCCTCCGAAATATCCTTGGAGTCGTCGGTAATGATCATAGCGGCTTTTGTTTTTTCAAGACCTGATTCCACTACATCAAGGATTTTTGAAGTGATAAAATATGTCAGCAAACTGTACATAGCCCGGTCTGCTCCGAAAATAAATCCCGCAACCGAAAATATGATGATATTGAAGATCAGTACAGTTTGTCCTACCGGAAACTTGAATCTTTTATTCATCAGTATGGCAACTGTTTCCGTACCGTCAAGACATCCTCCAAACCGTATGACAAGCCCTACGCCGATACCCAGTATCACGCCTCCGAAACACACGGCAAGAAGATAATCGCTTGTTGCATTCACGAAATTTGCAAAAATTTCAAGCGATAAAGAAAATATAGCCATGGAGTATACAGACTTGACAATGAACATTTTGCCCATTTTTTTGGTTCCTATAATTAAGAACGGAATGTTCAGGATAATCGTAAGAATACTCAGCGGAATACCGGTAAGATTATTGATCATAATTCCGATACCGACCACACCGCCGTCCAGTATTGTACACGGTACGAGAAATTCTTCTATGGCAAATGCTGCAATCACCGCACCGAGAGCCATTCCGATAAAGGAACCTATTAATTTCAGAATTCTGTTTTTTACCATATTCTTTCCTTCTTTCTTTGTGTTTTTATTTCTTGAATCATCAACCGCCTCCTTCTGCCGTATTCAGTATAACATACACCACCCTTGTTTTGTCAAGTTATCGGAAATGGGCGAAATTGTGATTAAATATTTCTCCGACTTCCTTAACGTTTTTTGTAAAAAATAATACTTGCAATATCGCCCAAAACGTGTTATAATATTTTAGTCTTTGAAACCGTCACTTGTGATGGGGTTTGAAGCCCGGCAAAATGCCGTACTTTGAAACGGGCAGTCCTCTGCTTGTCCTGATACAAGCAAGAATGTCTGAAATAACAGGAGGATTTTAAAAATGGACGCATTAAAGACAATTGCAGCAGCTTCTTTGAAGGCTGACGAAAACAAACCCGTGGTTGAGATCGGTGACACAGTAAGAGTCAGCGTGAATATCCGTGAAGGCGACAGAGAAAGAATTCAGATGTTTGAAGGTACCGTTATCGCTCGCAGAGGCAGCGGTATTGCTGAAACATTTACTGTTCGCCGTGTATCTTACGGTGTAGGTGTTGAAAGAGTTTTTCCGGTACATTCACCTAACGTTGTTGCTGTTCAGACCGTCAGAAAAGGTCGTGTACGCAGAAGCAAGCTCTATTATCTCCGTGACAGAGTTGGTAAGGCTGCTAAGGTTAAAGAACAAATCAGATAATTACCGTAAAGAAAAAGGGACGCTATTGTCCCTTTTTTGTTATCTTTATTTGTATATGCCGGAACGTCCGAACAGTGTCTTGATCGGAAATTTTGAGGAAATATATGTTTTATGAAAAATAGATCTGTTAATAAAAAAATAAACCTGTTGAATGATAAAGAGGACAAAAGAGCTTTGCTCAGAAGTACAGTGGAATGGTTTATTTTTGTTGCTGCGGTGTTGGCAGCGGCGGTTATTTTGCTGAATACCGTATTCCGGCTGTACAGTTTTGAAGCGGACGGAAAAACGATCTATACGGTTGTTTCCACTTCGGGTTATGATGTCGGTGACATTGTATATGCGGACGGTCAATGCCGATATGTGATTGCGGTCAGTGGAGAAATTCTTGAAATTGGTTCGGATAAAATACAATCGTTTGAAACATTTCGTTATAAAAATCAACTGTATCAAAAAGAAAATGTTTCGGAAATACTTCGGGATGAAAAAAAAGTTCCCAAAGGTTATGTACTGTCTGTTGCAATTGATTCCGAAAGCAATACCGCCGATTTTATAAAAGAAGATCAAATTGCCGGTAAGACGGAATTTGTGGTTCACCCTTTTATTGATTTCGGAAAGACAGTCGATGATGTGATCGGGGGGTGATTTCGTCCGAATGAATAAAATCATAGAAACGGCAGAAGAAAAGATAAAGAATATTTTTTCTGCAATCAAACGATTATGCGGCAGCATTAATGAAAATGTTCGTTTTCATCATCTGAAAAATACCGTCAAAAAGGCAGCTCAGAACAAAACGGTTCAATCTGTCAAACATATTTTAAAACAATTGTTCACTGCCGTTTTTAAAAAATTATGTTTGCTGCACCAAATGATCAGCCGTATGACACCTTTGCTGTTTGAATTATTCAGCAGTATTGTCATTATACTGACGTGCAGTATTATTGTGATGACATTTTTTTTCAGAACGGTAACGGTCAGCGGCAAATCAATGACCGATACATTGCAGTCGGGAGATAAACTGATTATCTCTACTTTTAATTATACACCGCAGAATGGAGATATAGTTGTCATTACTCATGGTGCAATGTATGATCACCCTATCATCAAGCGTGTGATTGCCACTGAAGGACAGGAAATTACCATTGACTATGATATAGGCGATGTGATCGTGGATAATGTTATTCTGGATGAGGATTATATCAAAGGAATTACCAATAAGCCGATGAATGCCATTGGGTTACCGGTTGTTGTTCCCGAAGGGTATATATTTGTGATGGGAGATAACCGGGAAGGCTCATCAGACAGCCGTTCCGTTAGAATCGGTCTGGTGCCGGTTCGGAATGTGGTAGGAAAAGCGGTGTTCAGAACATATCCCTTTGAAAATTTCGGGGCGGTCAGCTGAGTGCGGGCATGAACGATACTTTTATCCGTACAGGGTGATTTTTGATGCAAACACAGAGATACGATAAAACGGAGGATTGAAATATGTCAAAAAATCAAGACAATAACATTGAAAAAACAGAACAGGAAGAAATCCCTCTTACACCAATGGAAGCAGTATATGAGTGGTTTTCTGCTATCATTTTTGCTGTTGTTATCATTTTTCTTGTCCTTACTTTTGTCGGCAGGCAGGTGTCCGTCAACGGTCCGTCAATGAATGATACACTTCAGCATCAGGATAAACTGATTATCACCAATTTTCTCTACCAGCCGCAGAACGGGGATATTATTGTTGCGGCTCACGGTGAAAATTATGACGATGCCATCATCAAACGTGTGATAGCAACGGAAGGGCAAAAAATAGAAATTGATTATGATAATAATAAAGTGATCGTTGACGGCAAGACCATTAATGAACCGTATGTAAAAGGAGCAACTGTCAGAATCCCCGATCCGCTTGAAATACCGGATAAAATTCCCGAAGGATATGTTTTTGTGATGGGCGACAACCGAGAAGATTCAGTAGACAGCAGATCGAATATTATCGGACTGATTCCTGTACAAAATATCATCGGCAAAGCGGTTTTCAGAGTATATCCTTTTGATTCATTCGGAAGTATACAATAACGGAAAGGAGAATGATTATGCCGAGATATGCAAAAAAATCATCCGACAAACCGAAAACAAAATCGGAAAGTAATAGCGAAGAATCGGAACTTTCCCAAGAAGAAAGTGAGAATCCTGCACCAATTGAAATTGTTTTTGATTGGGCGAGTGCCTTGTCTTTTGCCCTGGTATTTGTTTTACTTTTGCTGACGTTTGTTTTTCGGCAGGTGACAGTCAACGGCAGTTCTATGAACAACACGCTGAATAATGGTGACAGACTGGTCGTTACTAACTTTATGTATACGCCCCAGTACGGTGACATCATCGTGGTAAGTCACGGCAATGATTATGAAGATGCTATTATCAAGCGTGTCATTGCTACTCCCGGTCAGTCGCTTTTGATTGATTACAATACAGGAGAAGTACAGGTTGACGGCGTGATACTGGACGAAAAATATATTAAAGGTGATACGGTCAAACTCTCCAATTCCACAGATATTCCCGATAAAATTCCCGAAGGATATGTTTTTGTGATGGGAGATAATCGTGAAAATTCACTTGACAGCCGAAGCAATGATATAGGTCTGATCCCGTACAGCAATATTGTAGGCAAGGCAGTATTCAGGATCTATCCTTTTAATTCATTCGGCGGTGTATACAATAATATTTAAAAATTCTGTCGGCTCACTGCTTTCTGCGGTAAGCCGATTTTGGCAATGGGGGAGTAAGAATGGAAGAAATGAAAACGATACAATGGTTTCCGGGTCATATGACCAAAACAAAGAGAAAAATAGAATCTCAGCTCAAATTGATCGATGCTGTGGCAATACTGCTTGATGCAAGAGTGCCGTATTCCAGCTGTAACCCGGACTTGCGAAGCATTATCAACAATAAACCGAGAATAGCGGTGCTCAATAAATGTGATATGGCAGACCCGTCCGAAACAAAAAAATGGATCGCCCTACTGAAAGAAAAAGGTATTGCCGCAATTGCTCTTGACTGCAAAACAGGCAAGGGGCTGAATACCTTTATTCCTACTGTCAAAAATGTTCTTTCGGATAAGATCGCTGCGTGGAATGCCAAGGGTATGACCGGAAGAACCATTAAAGTGATGGTGGTCGGTATACCGAATGTGGGCAAATCTTCTTTTATCAACAGAATGTCAAAACAAAATCGGGCAAAAGTAGAAGACCGCCCCGGTGTTACCAGAGGCAATCAGTGGTTCACCATCGGCAAGGGCTTTGACTTGCTGGATACTCCCGGTGTTCTGTGGCCTAAATTTGACGATCAGGCAGTCGGAGAAAAACTGGCATATATTGGTTCGGTAAAAGATGATGTAGTGGATACCGAAACTCTTGCGGCAAGGCTTTTGGTTTATTTAAGAGATCATCATATTCATTCTGTATGTACAAGGTATAAGCTGGAGCGGGAAGAAATGACAGGTTTGCAGGGGTATGAACTGCTTTCGCTTATCGGCAAAAAAAGAGGTATGCTGATGTCGGGAGGAGAAATCAATACAGAAAGAGCTGCTGCCACTGTCCTTGATGAATTTCGCAGTGCGGTACTCGGCAAGATAACACTTGACAAGGCGGTGGATTATCCCAATGTTAGAATATGAAGAATTATATACATCACAGGGATATACCAGTATCTGCGGTGTGGATGAAGCAGGCAGAGGACCTCTTGCCGGACCTGTATGTGCCGCTGCGGTGATTCTTCCGCAGGGACTGGTGATAGAAGGGGTCAATGATTCAAAAAAACTGTCAGAAAAAAAGCGTGAAAAATTATTTGATGAAATCAAAGCAAAAGCGGTTTCGTATTGTATTGCGTGGGCAAGTGTGGAAGAAATAGAAACGATCAATATCCTGAATGCCGCTATGTTGGCAATGAAAAGAGCGGTGGAAGGATTGGAAATTCCGGCAGACTTTGTAATGGTTGACGGAAATAAAACGCCCGATTTAAAAATTCCCTGTATTTCGATCGTCAAGGGAGATGCTCTTTCGCAGTCGATTGCTGCGGCGTCGATTCTTGCAAAGGTCAGCAGGGATCGGCTGATGTTGGAACTTGCCGAACAATATCCGCTTTATCATTTTGAAAAACATAAGGGATACGGCACAAAAATTCACCGTGAAGCATTGTTGGAATACGGTCCGTGTGAGATTCACAGACCTTCCTTTCTGAAAAAAATCCTGGGAGCAAAAGAAGAATGAGCAGCAGAAAAGAACCTGCGTCTGCACAAAAAATCGGAGCTTTCGGAGAGAGAGTCGCTCTGGACTATCTGAAAAACAAGGGCTATGAGCTGGTTGCCAAAAATTATCAGTCGGGATACGGTGAAATTGATCTGATTGTTAAAAACAAGGAATATCTTGTTTTTGTCGAGGTGAAAACACGGAATCATTGTGCCATCGACAGACCGTCCGCTTGGGTAGATCGAAGAAAGCAGAAAAAAATTATGAAGACCGCCGCCGTTTTCTTATCTGAAAATGAGGAACTATATGAAAAATTTCAGCTGAGGTTTGATATTGCTGAAGTGATTTTTGATAAAACGACCCGAGCGGTTGTTTCTGTGGAAATCATAGAAAATGCCTTTACATACAGCGGAGATTATTCACCGCTGTGAGATAGCAGTCAAAAGAATACCAAAATATAAAATTTCCCTAATGATGCATTGTATGAACTGTATCGTTGGGGGATTTTTTGAGGAAAATTGTGACAGTATCGCTCGCAGCGGTGATGGTAACGGGAGATGGATTACATTTGCAATATTTTTCGTCAAAACCAACAAAAACTATTGACAATCAATATATATCTATATATAATATTTTTATAATGATTTTTAAGAAAATTAAAGGAGGTATTTTAATGTCAATGTATAAAAAATCTTTGAAAAAATTGTGTGCCGTATCACTTATAGCGGCAATGATAGTGGGCGGCAGTGTGGCGGCTATGCCTGCAACAGCGGCAGACAACAGTGTGATGGTGTCTGCTGCAAAAAGTGCTGCTGATTATACCTATGTCATAACACCGATCCTATCACCGTTTAATGAGTATTTCTTTGTTAAGACAGATAATCCTGATCCGACCTCTTTTCGTTTTGCAGATCAATCATCCAAATATAGTGATGAATCGACAATTACATTCGATTATGATGACTGGAATGAGGAAGTCAAACTTTATGCGGATATCAAGTACGAGAATGAGGAAACCGGTCGTGTGAACGGAGGATATATTTTCAAAAGTTTCAACACAGACGGCGGAGAAATAGTACTTCAATCAAAAAATGACGCTTATTACAGTTGGGATGTGACTTGGAGCGATACCAGTGTCAAATTGAAGCTTCCAATATTAAAAGATGATGTAGATTATCTTATTGATACTTATGCTACAAAAACAAGATTCTTTGATAATATGGACGCAGTACAATCAGGATTTTCGTCAATCTGTCTTTATAGTGGCTCGTTCATTCGTGGAGAGTTATATAAATCGGGTTCATACTGGAGCTTATCAACTTCTCCGCATAGAGATCAGACATTCTATCTCCAATCCCCCTATTCCAGAAAGGATAACAAAAGTCTGTTTGCTTCAGCTATTTACCCATTTCGTTATGACTCACTTGGTTTTCCAAGTATGATGGGTGCAGTGTCAAAGCGGCTTGACAGTTCTTCTTCGTCTCGGTGGAACAGCTCCTATCATTATATTATTGACGTAACATATGATGGTGAAACACGTACATATGGAGGTCAGGGCAGCGGCGATGGGCAGGGTATTTCGGAAGATAAAGTCCAACAATACTTTACCTTTGGTACAAACGGCACAAAGATCACTCTGAACAACACTCGTCAACTGCTTGAAAATTATGCTGCCGTGGAAATGAACGATGATGTTCCTCGTGCAGACGCATTGACCTGGAAGGATATATATGATACAGTCGGCAGTGAAGGGGCTTGGCTGCGTTTAATGGATAATGCCTACACTTATCTTTATCAAAAAGGTGATGGTACTTATTATTGGGCAGAGGCTGTTGGGGACGACGGCACGGAAATATATTGGGACGGCGATCTTGGATATGTTTCGGATACATGGGTGGACGGAAGATATATCGACTCATGGGAGAAGTTTGTCAGAGGAGCAAAATTCGAAGATCACCCGACAAGCAATATTATGATGAAACAGATGAAGGTACCCCTGATCACGTGTGACGCTGTATACAGATATAATGACTCTGTGGGGCAGTATGAAAAGGATTACAGCAATATCGAAATTACAGAAAAACAGGAAAATGTCCTGTTTCGATATGATACAGACAACAATATCTGGACAGCGGAATACGATGAACTTGGTAACGGATACTGCGAATATAATGATATTGTTATGATGACGGAAAAAGGATTAATAGACGAGAAATATCTTGATATGGTGACACTTACCACTGATGAGGTCAAGGCATTAAAAGTAGACAAAAACACAAACACAGTTCCATTAAAAGGCTATATTTATGATGGAACAGCTGAGCCCGGAACACCGTATGCATATGTTTCTGAAACAGGAGTTACACTGAATAAAACCAAACTTACACTTGAAAAGAATAAAACCGCCACTCTCACAGCAACGATAAGCCCGTCAAATGCAACAAACAAAACTATCATATGGACAACAAGCAACAGCAGTGTTGCCACCGTATCAAACGGCAAGATCACAGCAATTGGTCCGGGAACAGCTACCATTACAGCGAAAACAAATAATGGCAAAACGGCGTCCTGTAAAGTGACCGTTACAACGCCCGTGTCAAGTGTGAAACTTTCCAAAACATCGCTGACTTTAATAAAGGGTACAAGTGAAACGATCAAAGCGACAATTACTCCCTCCAACGCTGCCAACAAAACAGTAACGTGGAGCACTTCCAACAGCAAAGTGGCAACTGTATCAAACGGTAAGGTT
>CACYDP010000126.1 GCA_902773135.1 uncultured Ruminococcus sp. | reverse complement strand
TCAAATCATCATTCCACGTCAGACTGGCATATATATTATTGTATCTGATTCTGTAACCGGACAATCTTGTCACATCGTTCGGAACAGCCCAATTAGATATTCCATTATCATTTGTGGCATAATATGACCAATACTGATTGCCCATATCCTCAAAAACAAACATTTCATACATACCGTCCTGATCAAAATCGGCAATACAATAGGGCTTTCCGGCAAAATTATTTTGTTTGTACTGTCTCAGAACTTCATATTGTTCCCCAAAAGAATAATATTGATCAATTGCTTTCTGCACATCTTCATCTAATGATTGCGGTACTTTTGATTCCTCCGATTCTACTGCTGCCATTTTGGGTTCCTGCACCTCCGGCACAGATGATTGCACAGAACTCTCCGGCTCACTAATAACAACCATCTGTGATGACTGAGATGGCTGAGATGACTGTGAACTTGCTGTTGATGATACAGCAGAACTTTCGGGATACCATACACTGCTTTCGGCTGTGCTTTGTGCCACAGAAACGGAACTGTTTTCCGCTGCGGAAGATTGCACCGCTGTTTCGACCGCATTATTGTTTGACGATACCAGAATAGCAACAATGGTAATTGCCGTAGCACATACCGCAATCACAGATGTGCAGACAGCAGCTACAATAATTTTAGATGTGGATTGATTGTTCATCATTCAAATCTCCTTTTTTTAATCAATAATGTGTTTTTAGTATATAAAATCATTTTATCATACTATATTGGTAAAAGTCAAATGCTGCATTGATATTACCTCCTTGTATTTTAGTCTTCTATTTAAAAAGACACCATCAAATATAAAAAGGTTCAGTTTTTTTTAAAAAATTTTTTAAAAATTTTGACGTTTTCTATTTTGCACTAAATAAGCACTTTGAATTTATTAAAAATCACCAAAATAAACTTTTAATCCGTACTATAAAAAATATTCCCGATACAATTTTCATTGCATCGGGAATATTAAAAAAATCAATATTTTCGGTTTATCTTTTCAGAAATCAACCCTCGGCAATTGCAGCCTGAGCAGCAGCAAGACGAGCGATTGGTACTCTGAACGGTGAGCAGGATACATAATCCAGACCGATCTTATGGCAGAACTCAACAGATGAAGGATCGCCGCCGTGTTCACCGCAGATACCGCAGTGGAGTTCGGGACGTGTCTTCTTACCAAGTTCAATAGCCATTTCCATCAGCTTGCCTACACCTGTCTGGTCGAGCTTAGCGAACGGATCGTTTTCAAAGATCTTAGCATCGTAGTAAGCGTTAAGGAACTTACCGGAGTCATCACGGCTGAAGCCGAATGTCATCTGAGTAAGGTCGTTCGTACCGAAGCAGAAGAACTCAGCCTCAGTAGCGATCTCGTCAGCTGTAAGAGCAGCTCTCGGGATCTCGATCATTGTACCTACTTCGTACTTCATATCAGAACCGGCAGCAGCGATTTCAGCATCAGCTGTTTCAACTACGATCTTCTTAACGAATTTCAGTTCTTTAGTATCGCCAACGAGCGGAATCATAATTTCAGGCTCAATTGTCCAGTCGGGATGAGCTTTCTTAACGTTGATAGCAGCACGGATAACAGCAGCTGTCTGCATCTTAGCAATTTCAGGATATGTAACTGCAAGACGGCAGCCACGATGACCCATCATCGGGTTGAATTCATGGAGAGAATCAATGATAGCCTTGATCTGATCAACAGTTTTACCCTGAGCATCAGCGAGCTTCTGAATATCAGCTTCTTCTGTGGGAACGAACTCATGAAGCGGAGGATCGAGGAAACGGATTGTTACGGGGTTGCCTTCGAGAGCTTCGTAAAGTGCTTCAAAATCGCCCTGCTGTACGGGGAGAATCTTAGCAAGAGCTGCTTCTCTTTCTTCAACCGTATCCGAGCAGATCATTTCACGGAATGCATCAATTCTGTCGCCTTCAAAGAACATATGTTCTGTACGGCAAAGACCGATACCTTCTGCACCGAGTTCACGAGCCTTCTTTGCATCAGCGGGAGTATCTGCATTGGTTCTTACCTTGAGCTTTCTGTACTTGTCAGCCCAAGCCATAACTCTGCCGAATTCGCCTGCGATAGTAGCATCAACTGTCGGGATAACGCCGTCATAGATGTTACCTGTTGAACCGTCGATAGAAATGAAGTCACCCTCATGGAACTCTTTGCCGGC
>CACYDP010000125.1 GCA_902773135.1 uncultured Ruminococcus sp. | reverse complement strand
TATCTGAACCATCAGAACCATCTGAGCCGTCAGAAGTATCTGAACCATCAGAAACATCTGAGCCGTCAGAAGTATCTGAACCATCAGAAACATCTGAGCCGTCAGAAATATCTGAACCATCAGAAACATCTGAGCCGTCAGAAATATCTGAGCCGTCAGAAATATCTGAACCATCAGTGCCGTCTGAGCCGTCCGAGCCATCAGAGCCGCCAAAAGTATCTGAACCACCGGAAACATCTCGATATGATAGTGAATCTAAACCGTCGGGTTCGTCTGAACCTTCTGTCACATCGAGCGATTCAAATGGAACCTCTGACCCCTCCGGTTTCTCAGAAACACCCTCAAGTGGTACGTCGGTTAATCGTATCATTCCCGGAAATAATGATAATCGTCCGGTTAGTTATCCGGATTCCGATCAGTTCAGAATTTCCGTTTCTTCGGACGATATTGTGAAAACAGGAGATAATACCAACATTTTCCTTTTCGGATTGATTGCTTTGATCTCTTTGATTGTTTTTGTAGTATTGGTTTTGAAGATTAAAAAAATGAACGGCGTATAGGTCTATTGTAAAAAAAATTAAAATAGGTTATAATATCTCCATAGAAAAATTTTTCTGTGGAGGTATTTTTTTATGAAAGACGGTTTTTTGCGTACAGCCTGTGCTACACCCAAAATTAAGGTGGCTGGCTGTTCCGACAATGCAAATGAAATTATCAGAATGGCAAAAGAAGCAGCCAATCATGATGCATCATTGATTGTATTTCCTGAGCTTTGTATTACGGGTTATACCTGTTCGGATTTGTTTTTGCAAAAATCACTTATTCTTTCCGCAGAAAAGGCTCTCGGCACTATTGCGGAACAAACCAAGGATCTGAAAGCAGTTATTATTGTAGGACTGCCGGTTGCGTCAGGTTTGGCACTTTATAACTGTGCGGCTGTTTTATGCGGAGGCAAGATACTCGGTCTTGTTCCCAAAAAACATATACCGAATTATGCAGAGTTTTATGAACTAAGACATTTTACTTCGGGAAATGCCGTATTTGAGTCAGTGAAAATTTGCGGACAGTATACTGATATAACAGCAGATGTTATTTTTCAATGCAGCTCTGTGCCGGAACTGAAACTGGGTGTCGAAATATGCGAAGATTTATGGACAGCTGAACCGCCGTCAGGTAAACTGGCTCTTTCGGGGGCTTCGGTCATTGCGAACCTTTCGGCAAGCGATGAAGTGATCGGAAAAGCCGATTACAGGCGTATGCTTGTTCAGTCGGCTTCCGCAAGACTGCTGTCTGCTTATCTCTATACCAGTGCAGGAGCGGGTGAAAGCACGCAGGATTTAGTTTTTTCGGGACATAATATGATATGTGAAAACGGAACGATGCTTGCACAGTCCAAACGGTTTACAACGGGTATCATTTATGCAGACGTGGATCTGCAAAAACTGGAAAGCGAACGCAGACGTTCCAATACCTTTGCGTCCCATATAAAAAATCATGATCTGCCAAAGTGCATATGGTTTGATCTGCCCGTTAAGGAGCTGGACTTGAACCGACATATCAGCAAAACACCTTTTGTACCTGAAAGTAAAGTCAATCTTGCCGAACGATGCGAAGAAATTCTCACTATTCAGTCTACGGGGCTTGCAACAAGAATAGAACACACCAACGCCAGATCTGTTGTGATAGGACTTTCAGGCGGACTTGATTCCACATTGGCATTAATTGTAGCGGTTCACGCTATGGACAGGCTCGGACGTGACAGAAAAGATATTATAGCCGTTACAATGCCTTGTTTTGGTACTACCAAACGCACCAAAAGTAATGCGGAAATTCTGGCGGAAAGCTACGGCGTGTCGTTCAGAGATGTTGATATTTCAAAGGCAGTGATGCAGCATTTTGAAGATATAGGACAGTCGATGGACGAGTTGGATGTTACCTTTGAAAACGGTCAGGCACGGGAACGTACACAAGTGTTAATGGATATTGCCAACAAGACAGGCGGTTTTGTGGTGGGAACAGGTGACCTGTCGGAACTTGCACTTGGGTGGGCAACCTATAACGGTGATCATATGTCTATGTATGCCGTCAATGCCTCGATTCCCAAAACGCTTGTACGTCATTTGACAGCTTATGAAGCAGATCATACGGACGGCAAACTCAGAAAATCGCTGCTGGATATTCTCGATACCCCCGTAAGCCCTGAACTGCTTCCGCCAAAAGATGGGGAGATTTCTCAGAAAACAGAAGACCTTGTGGGACCGTATGAACTTCACGATTTCTTCTTGTATTATCTGGTGCGTTTTGGATTTACAGCAGAAAAAATATTCCGCTTGGCAAAAATTGCTTTTGATGGTGTGTATGATGATGAAACAATCAAAAAATGGCTGAAAATATTCCTACGACGTTTCTTTGCCCAACAATTTAAGCGTTCTTGCCTGCCCGACGGACCTAAAGTCGGTACAGTAACGCTCTCACCGAGAGGTGACTGGAGAATGCCGAGTGATGCCGTAAGTACGGAATTTATGGTATTTTTCAATGATTAATTTCAATCATTGTATTCTTGCTGTGTTTAACAAATACACAGAAATCAATTTTTAAAAGTCTGACATCAGAGAAGTTTCTATATTTCCTTCTCGATAATTTCGCTGTCAATAGAATATGACAAAATGCAGCGGTTTTAGGAAAGGGGTCTGGGGAATAACCCTTTTTCCGCCGGAAAAGGGTTTTCCCCGGGCAACCGCCTGACAAAATTGATTTCTGTGTAACGAATATTCCCCCGGCTTTACATTATTGCTGTTTTGTAATATAATATCTGTATTGATGATCAAAAATGGAAAGGAATTTATAAAATGGATATAAGACAGGAATCATTGAAAAAACATTATGAATGGCAGGGTAAAATTGAAGTTGTTTCAAGAGCACCTATTACCAATTCGGAAGAACTTTCACTTGCCTATACGCCCGGAGTTGCCGAACCGTGTCTGGAGATTCAGAAAGACTATGATAAATCTTTCAAACTGACCAGAAGAAATAACCTTGTTGCTGTTGTTACAGACGGTACTGCTGTGCTGGGGCTGGGAGACATTGGTCCCGAAGCAGGTATGCCTGTAATGGAAGGCAAATGTGCATTGTTCAAGGCTTTTGCCGATGTAGATGCTTTTCCGCTTTGTGTTCGTTCAAAAGATGTGGACGAAATTGTTAAAACGGTTTATCTGATTTCGGGTAGTTTCGGAGGCATTAATCTGGAAGATATTGCTGCTCCCAGATGTTTTGAAATTGAAAGAAAGCTGAAAGAAATCTGTGATATTCCCGTATTTCACGATGACCAGCACGGAACAGCAGTGGTTGTTGCCGCAGCGATGATCAATGCTCTTAAATTGGTTAAAAAAGACATTAAAGACATTAAAGTAGTTATCAACGGTGCAGGTTCGGCAGGTATTGCGATTGCCAAGCACATTATGAATATGGGTGTGCAGAATCTGATTCTTTGTGACAGCGTGGGCATTATCTGCAAAGGTGATGAACGACTGAATTCTGAAAAGGCAGCGATGGCAGAAGTTACAAATAAGGAACTGCTTACGGGTACGCTTGCCGATGCAATGAAAGGCAGCGATGTATTTATTGGGGTTTCTGCACCGAATATTGTCAGCGAAGAAATGGTTTGTTCGATGAACAAAGATGCCATTGTTCTTGCGATGTCCAACCCGACACCCGAAATTATGCCTGATAAGGCAAAAGCAGCAGGTGCCAGAATTGTCGGAACGGGACGTTCGGATTTCCCGAATCAGATCAATAACGTTCTTGCTTTTCCCGGTATTTTCAGGGGTGCATTGGACTGCCGTGCAAAAGAAATCAATGAAGAAATGAAAGTTGCTGCATCAGTTGCCATTGCTTCCCTTGTTTCCGATGAAGATCTTTCGGAGGATTATATCCTGCCCTTTGCCTTTGACGAAAGAATCGGTAAAACGGTTGCAGATGCTGTGATTGAAGCTGCAAGAAAATCAGGTGCAGCAAGAGTATAAAGCTGTACGGGTGAGAATAGGAGCCGTAATGTATGAAAAATCTGATTGCAGTTTTTGCAGATACACAAAAGCATTGTCAAAACGATGATACTCTTATTCGTGCCATTAGTAATACGATTGAGAAACAATATATAGTTGCCGAAGATGAAATCGTCAAAATACCCGAAACACACCGATATGACAAACCTGCGGAAATCACCGTGTCTGCGGACAGAAGTTTCTGGGCGGCTGCAAAATATAAGGAAGAAAAAACCTGTGTTCTGAACTTTGCATCGGCAAGACATCCCGGAGGGGGAGTAATCACCGGTGCATCGGCACAGGAAGAATGTTTATGTCGGTGCAGTACGCTGTATTTTGCCATAAGCGAAGAAAAGACCGCGGAAAACTTCCATAAAAAGCACGACGATATGATAAAGCAAAAGAAAATGGATTTGCTTTATAATTCGGACTGTATTTTTTCTCCTGATATTGTTGTGTTTAAATCCGATGACGGCAACTATGATCTTTTGACCGAAAATGACAGGTACAAAGTGGATGTGATTACCTGTGCAGCACCGAACCTTACACGGATTTCAGCGATGATTTCCGGCAGCACAACAAGAGTGGACTACGAAAAACTAAAAGTAGTTCATCGGTCAAGAGCAAAACGAATTCTTGATATTGCAAAATCCGAAAAAGAAGAAGTATTGATACTGGGGGCTTTCGGCTGTGGTGCATTTAAAAATCCTCCACAGGTTGTTGCAGATGCATGGGCAGAAGTGCTTCAGGATTATCTCTTTGATTTTCGGAAAATTGAGTTTGCCGTTTACTGTAAACCGGAAAAGCCGTCCAAAAATTATCTGGATTTTTTGGAAGTGTTTGACAAAAAATAAAAATTATATTATAATGCGGGTAGATGGTGACTATGATGATAATGACTTGTTATTGTCTAGCTGTATAAAATAGAGGGTATAACAAACCACAGCTAAAAGATAAGATTTTAGTTGTGGTTTTTATTTGATGTATTTGGAAATGCTGTTGTTAATTAACGATAAGGGGTATACTATTATGAGAGTTAATTTGAATGGTCGATTGTTACTATATTCAAATTTGAAGAAAAAACTTTATCATTATTCAAATGAACAAATAGAAACCGGGATAATGCTCTATTGCTTGTCTGACTATGGTTGTGAGGCATCAGATTACATAAATGATCAATCAGTTGAAATAGTAAAAATTTTGAAAAATAGTGAATTGAAAACAGATTTGGAAACGGTGATAGAATTTTTTGAATATTTTCTGGATACAAATGATAAAAATGAAAATGGTATGATTTTTACACCACGTTATATAGCTGATTATATTTGCAAAAGTGTTTTGGATAAAATAAATCAATATGACTCGAAAATTTCTGTTATTGATCCTGGCTGCGGTTGCGGTATTTTTCTTGTTTCAGCAGCAGAATACATTTCTTCAAAATTCGGAATTGCAATTGATAATGTGATAAAAAATAATATATATGGTATTGATATAGATAAAGTTAATGTTCGCAGATGTTGTTTGATATTAAAATTATTAAGTGCAAGAAATGGCGGTAACTATCATGAATTAAAAATCAATATCATTTGTCAAGATAGTTTAAAGTGCAGTTGGTCAGAAGAATTTAAAGTTGATTTTTTTGATTTTATTGTTGGAAATCCTCCATATATTAACCCTCATAATATGAGTAAAGATACTGTGGCATTTTTGAAAGAAAATTTTTGTACCACAAAAAACGGTGTATTTAATATTTTTTATGCTTTTATTGAACAAGCAATGAATCAGCTCAATCATAAAGGTTTTCTTGGATACATCGTACCTAATAATTTTTTGACAATAAAATCTGCAGTTGAATTACGTAAATTTTTGCAATCATACAAATATATTAACCGAATATTAGATTTTGGAGATAATATGGTCTTTAAATCTGTACGTACTTATAATTGTATCTTAATATTATCAAAACACCATAATAATGAATTTGAATATTGTACAATGCAAAAATCAAAAAATATCTCATTGGAATTGTCGCAATTATCTTTTCAAAAAAAATCTACTAACAGTCTTGATAAAAATAGTTGGAAACTGGTTGATAAAAAGACTCTCAGAAATTTATGCAAAATAGAATCTCAGATGTTACCCATTAAAGATTTTATTCGTACAGGTATCGCTACTTTAAGAGATGGTGTCTATATGGTGGATAAAGATGAGATTGGTTATTATAAACAAATAGAACAACGTAAAATATATATTGAACCTGAACTTATTAAGCCAATCTATAAGATTCCGGAATTAAAACTACATAATAGTATTGATGAAGTAAAAAGGTATATTATATTTCCTTATGTTAAAAATCAAAACGGTTATAGGCTGATAGATGAAAGCATATTTAAAACTTCATATCCTCAAACTTATGCTTGCCTGATAAAACAGAAATATCAATTGGATTCTCGTGATAAAGGTAGGGGAATATTGCCGGCATGGTATGCATATGGCAGAACCCAGGGACTAAATAAATACGGAAAAAAACTGTTATTTCCGACATTTTCCAATAAACCAAAATTTACTTATGTAGATAACGAAGAGGCATTGTTTTGTAATGGTTATGCCGTTTTTGAAAACGATCAATATGACATTCGGGTTTTGCAAAAAATTTTAAATTCAAAATTAATGGATTACTATGTGAGTAATACTAGTTATTCAATTGAAGGTGGATATTATTGTTATCAAAAAAAATATATTGAACGTTTTTCATTACCACTGTTTACGGTGCAAGAAATTGAGTTTATTAATAAGGCTTCTCCCGATGATGTAGATGATTTTCTTTGGCATTATTACGGATTGGAATAAAATAAGGGGTTATTGTATAATGTTTTTGATGTTATATCTGTCGCTGTAAATATTTAAAATATCTTTTGCGAAATTATGAAAATTTAAGGAAGCATACTCTATATTGAAATTATGAGAAATATAGTTTGCTTGTTTTAATTCGTAACTATTTTTAAACAGATAGGGTTGAGGGCGATTGAAATCAACGATCAATAGAGCACACCTTTCATAAGCGTAGTCTGGACCGTCTGTTTTACGATGATTAATAGAATTGAAAAAGCTGATATATTTTTCTACATTTGTTTTTTTATCACGAAATCCGATTCGATTTATTTTGACAAGACTATCATCATACTCGTGAACAGGAATTAG
>CACYDP010000124.1 GCA_902773135.1 uncultured Ruminococcus sp. | reverse complement strand
TCAAAAGCAGTTTTGAACGGAATTATGCTTTGTTTTGAATATATTCGTCAATCGCCTTTGCAGCAGCTTTGCCTGCACCCATTGCCAGAATAACCGTTGCCGCACCTGTTACAGCATCACCGCCGGCATAAACGCCCTCACGGCTGGTGAGCCCGTTGTCGCCGTCTGTTACAATACAGCCGTGCTTGTTGGTTTCAAGACCGGGTGTGGTACTTCTGATAAGGGGGTTCGGGCTGGTACCAATGGACATAATCATGGTATCTACGTCGAGTACAAATTCGCTGTTTTCTTTCGGAATGGGACGGCGGCGACCGCTTGCATCGGGTTCACCCAGTTCCATTTCAATGCACTTCATACCCTTCACTTCGCCGTTTTCGTCGCCGAGTACTTCAATCGGGTTGGTGAGGGTTTTGAAGATAATGCCTTCTTCTTCAGCATGTTCTACTTCTTCCTTACGTGCCGGCAGTTCTTCCATACCACGACGGTATACAATGTATACGTTTTCTGCACCCATACGTTTTGCGGAACGTGCTGCGTCCATTGCAACGTTTCCGCCGCCGACAACGGCAACGTTTTTGCTGTGTTTGATAGGAGTTTTAGAACCTTCTTTGTAGGCTTTCATCAGATTGATTCTGGTCAGGTATTCGTTGGCGGAATAAACGCCCTTCAGACTTTCACCGGGAATGTTCATAAAACGGGGCAGACCTGCACCGCTGCCGATATAAACAGCTTCGTTACCCATTTCAAACAGTTCGTCAATGGTGAGAACTTTACCGATAACCATATTGGTTTCTACATCAACACCCATTGCTTTGAGGTTTTCAATTTCGTTCTGAACGATGGATTTCGGCAGTCTGAATTCCGGAATACCGTAAACAAGCACACCGCCTGCAAGATGCAATGCTTCATATATGGTTACTTTATAACCGAGTTTAGCAAGATCGCCTGCTGCGGTAAGACCGCTGGGACCTGCACCGATGATAGCAACTTTATGTCCGTTCTGTTCGGGAACAGCAGGACGTTCTGTGGAATGTTCTCTATGGTAGTCAGCGACAAATCTTTCCAGTCTGCCGATACCAACACTTTCGCCCTTAATGCCTCTTACGCATTTGCCTTCACACTGTGTTTCCTGAGGACATACACGACCGCATACTGCCGGAAGGGAACTGGACTGAGAAATAATTTCGTAAGCACCTTCCATATCTTCATTGGCAACTCTTTCGATAAATGCCGGAATATCGATCTGTACGGGACAGGCACTGCGGCAGGGTTTATTTTTACAGTTCAGACATCTCTGAGCTTCGATTACGGCTGTTTCGTAGGTATATCCGAGAGCAACCTCATCAAAGTTGTTTCTGCGGACTTCCGGATCCTGTACGGGCATCGGAGATTTTTTGGGATCCATATTTCTTTTTACAGGCATAATTATTTTACCTCCTCTTTGAGCAAGTTACAGGCAGCTTCACGCTGATGTGTTTCAAATTCTTTATACATCGTACCTCTGTGCATTGCTTCGTCAAAATCAACCAGATGACCGTCAAAATCAGGTCCATCAACACAGGCAAATTTTGTTTCGCCGCCTACGGTCAAACGGCAGCCGCCGCACATTCCGGTACCGTCGATCATAATGGGGTTCATACTTACAACGGTTTTGATGTCATATTTTTTAGTGAGCAGTGCAACGAATTTCATCATAATAAGGGGACCTATTGCAATGACTTCGTCATATTGATTACCCTCTTTAATCAGGTCTTCAAGAGCATTGGTAACCAGTCCTTTTGTACCGTAGCTGCCGTCATCAGTCATCATACAAAGTTTGGAGCTGACAGCTTTGAATTCATCTTCAAGAATCACAAGATCCTTATTTCTGAATCCGACAATGCTGTGAACCTCGCAGCCGAGCTGAGATAATTTTTTGGCAATGGGATAAGCAATAGCACAGCCCACGCCGCCGCCTACAACGGCTACTTTTTTCAGACCTTCGGTTTCGCTGGGCTGACCGAGCGGTCCTACAAAATCGTGGAGAGATTCACCCTCGCTGAGAGTATCCAGTTCCATTGTCGCACCGCCGACAATTTGATAAATAATCGTAACAGTACCTTTTTCACGATCGAAGTCTGCTATGGTAAGCGGAACTCGTTCGCTGTCTTCTTTGGCTCTGAAAATAATAAACTGTCCGGGTTCGGCTTTTTTAGCGATCAGCGGAGCTTCTATTTCCATCAGTGAAACAGTCGGATTTAAAGATTTTTTTCTGACTATCTTGTACATAAGCAATACGGTCCTTTCTTTATAAAATAATAGTCAAATCCCGTTTACCCGAAAAACGAATAAACATTATTGTAATTATATCATAGACTAAGTTGTCATACAAGGATTTTTTATATTAGATTTTGATAAAAAAATATCTTTTCAGCCGATTGGTATAGATGACAAAGAGTTTCATAGCAGATGATATTGCCATAGTATGTCAATTGCGGGTGCAGGAACCATCATGCCTGCCGGGGTTGTATGATTGGGGTGGGGTAAAGCCCCCTATCATCGGCGATGATGAGTAAAGTAATAACAGGTAATATTTTCTTGATAAATTTTGATAATAAAATACAAAAAATCGTTTAAAAAAATGGGAAGATATGATATAATATGTTACAGTTTGTAATATAATGTAATTGATTTGTTTTTATTTTATGATCAATAAGGACAAATCCGACAAAAAGGAGAGTAGAATGTCAAAAAACAAATTTATCGGAAAAATGACAGCTGCATTGATGGCAGCCTTGTTGGTACTGTCAATACCGATAACGGCAAATGCAGCTGAACCGACAAGCGATATTCCGCAGCAGGAATCTTTGATTGCAGAATCATCGCTGACAGAAGAGGTGCAGGAAATATCTTCCGAAGACAGCGAAAATACGGAGGAAGAAAGCAGTTCGGCAACGCAGCCGTCGGAGAATTCTTCTGTTGAAATATCCCCGACAATCAGGGGAATCGCCAACACTGCCGGTAAAACAACGGTTTCTGAACCGGAAAGTCTGGCAGAAGCAACAGCCGCCGCACCGCTCAATATAAGCGGAACCTATTTGTCCAAATACAAAGCCGAAGCTGCGAGCAGGGTTACGGCATATGTGAAAACAGAGGGAGGTACGGGAGCCTATCGGTATAATTTTCTGTATCGTTCGCAATATGACAGTGAGTGGACACAGTTCAAAATGCATACGGATTCACCGCAGAAAACGTTTATTATGCCCGATGAAGCGGGATATTTTATCATAAGGGCAGAGGCATATGACGCAAACGGAGATTATACCTATAAGGATATGACCGTAACAGTCACAAAAACCAACCAAGCCGCTCTTTCGGATAACGGCTCACGCTTAGGTTCCGATTCGGTATGGGCAGGACAAACTATCATTGCCTATGCATCGTTCAAAGGCGGTACGGAACCGTATCGATACAAATATTCTTATAAAACGGAAAATGGTTCATGGGTTTCAACAGGTGCTTATTCACAGGACGAAAGCAAAAAAATCAAAATGCCGTCAAGTGCGGGAAAATATATTGTCAGAATCAATGTTTCTGATGCGAAAGGAACGGTAAAATACAAGGACCTGAGCATCACAGTCAAAAAGAAGACGGGCAAAGATTTTGCCGAAAACGGTTCGTATGTCAGCAAATCCGAACTGTATGTCAAACAGACATTGACGGCTTATGCCAAGTTTACAGGCGGAGTTCAGCCGTATACCTATAAATATTCTTACCGTCTGGGGAATGGTGAGTGGGTGACTGCCAAGGATTATTCCAGCAGTTCGTCTGCAGTGATGAAAATGCCGTCACAGAATGGCTTTTATACCATCAGGATTGCCGCCAAGGATCATAACGGCACTTATACCTCCAAATACATCAATGTCAAAGTGAAATGGGACAGCAAGAAAACATTTGCCAACAAATCTTCCTCCCTCAGTACAGCGGCAACGTGGGCAAACTGGACCATCACTGCCAATGCACATTTTACAGGCGGAGTTCAGCCGTATACCTATCAATATTCATACAGGCTCAATAATGAACCATGGGTGAATGTGGGTTCTTATACGCAGAACAGTTCACAGAAAATTACCGTACCGAACAAAGCCGGATATTATACGGTGCGTGTTGCTGCTAAAGATGCCAACGGAACGTATACATCAAAATACATCAGTCTTAAAGTAAAAAAAGATACCAAAAAAACATTCAAAGACAGCGGTTCGTATTTATCCGCTCAGGAGGTTTATACCGGCGGCGGTACAACGGCTTTTGCGAAGTTCACAGGCGGTGTTGAACCGTACACCTATACATACTCTTACAAAATCGGCGGAGGCAATTGGACCACAACAGCAAAGTATACTCAAAACTATTCTCAGTGGATAAAAATGCCGTCAAAAGCAGGTACTTATTCTGTTCGTGTGGCAGCTTACGATTCGGCAGGCAATTATCAATCCAAATATCTGACCGTTAAGGTGAAGAGCCACTATACTTCGCCGATGAAAGGAATTGATATTTCAACATGGCAGGAAACCGATGATGACTTTGTCAAAGCCAAAGCTGCCGGAATTGATTTCGTGATCATAAGGGCAGGTTACGGTAATCTGGTATCGCAAAAAGACGATTGTTTTGAACATAATTATTATGCTGCCAAAGCTGCCGGAATGAAAGTGGGAGTTTATTGGTACAGTTACGCTGATTCGGCAGCAGATGCCGTGAGAGAAGCAAATGCCTGTATCAGTGCCATCAAGGGTAAAACGTTTGACTTACCGATTTTCTTTGATCTTGAAGAAAGTTCCCAGTTTGCAAGGGGCAGGGATTTCTGTGACAGCCTTGTAACATCGTTCTGTAATACGATGATCAGCAGGGGATATAATGCAGGATTGTACATCTCCTATTCGCCGCTGATGGATTATATCAGTCCGAGTGTAAGAAACAGCTATCCTCTTTGGATTGCTCAGTACTATGACTATTGTCAGTATACAGGAAATTATGCGATATGGCAGTATTCCGATCAGGGCAGGGTCAACGGATTCAATGATTATCTGGATATGGATATTCTTTATGACACTTCTATTATCAAACAGCACGGAAGCTAAGAACTTGTGTCAAATCTTCTCACAGTACAGATAGGAAAAGCTCTAAAAAAAAGACCGTATATTTTCTCACTCGGGAAAATATACGGTCTGCATTTTTCTGCAAAAAGCAGCAGAAAAAATGGAATGTTATACTGTTAATTGGAAGTGGACTGTACGGATTCGATTTTTTTGATGGCAGACTTGTGATGAGGATAAAGTGAAAATGCAATATTGGTTCCGTGGTCGGCAATTCTTTCCAGATTTGTAAGAAGTTCCATAAACAGCGTACCAATGGTAGCATTGCATTTGCCTTCGCTCAGTCGTTCGATATGGTTATCTTTGTAAAGTTCTGTTTTGTCATCAATTTCCTGTTCTGTTTTGCCGACGATGCCAATCAGTGCAATATCAGGTGTTTGTGTTTCAAAAAGTCTGAACGACCCGTCAATCACATCGTCAACCAGTTTTTTTAGGTTGGTAATTTCCGCAATTGCCTTCTGACTGAATACTTCATCTTTTTCGATGATTTTGGCAGCGATTTCGCAGATGTTTTCAGCGTGGTCGCCGATACGTTCCATATCGCTGACAATGTGATAATACGAACCTATTTTGACACGATCCTTGTCTTCCAGGGACAAGCCATTGATTTTAACAAGGTAGGAAGTGATTTTATGATTCAGATAGTCAATGACTTCTTCATTTTCTTCTACCGTTTCAATCAGTTTTTCGTCCTTGTTCAGCAGTGCCTGCATAGAATATTCAAAATTGCGTTTTGAGAGTTTTCCCATACGTTCAATTTCTTTGGTGATCTGGTTAACGGCAATGGGGGGTGTTTTAAGGATACGTTCGTCAACATATTTCAGACGGCAGGCTTCTTTGCCTGTATCTTCATCACCGGGAATGATAATGCAGGCAAGTTTGGTAATGAAACTGCTGCAAGGAAGAAGCACAATGGTAGAAATAATACTGAATATGATATGAACCAGTGAAATTTGCAGCGGAACATAATCGGTAATATTCTGTATAAACGGTACGAACGGTGTCAGAAGTGTAATCAGGGTAAACATCGCAGTACCCAAAAAAGTATAGATCACATAGGAAAGGGAGGTGCGTTTGGCAGCTTTTGTTGCCCCGATTGAGGAGATAACAGAAGTGACACAAGCACCGATATGAATACCGTATATCATATAAACAGATCCGGAAAGCGTAACCGCTCCGGCAGCACCCAGTGCCTGAAGAACACCGACTGTTGCGGAAGAACTCTGCACTACCGCCGAGAATATAATACCGAAAATAATACCGATAAACGGATTGCTGACAGATACAATAATATTCTGGAAAAAGTCTGAACTTGCCAGCGGTTTGAGATTATCGCTCATAGTCGTCATACCGAAAAACAGTATACCAAAACCGGCGATGATCTGACCGATATATTTCGTATTGTTCTTTTTACTGAGTACCACCATAAAGGCACCGATAAAAATGGCGATAGGAGCGTATTGTGCAATATTGATGGATAGAATAAGGCTGGTAACGGTCGTACCGATACTCGCACCCATAATGACACCGATTGCCTGATTCAGCGTCATGATCGAAGCATTGACAAATCCGACTACCATAACCGATACAGCTGTTGAACTCTGGATAATGGCTGTTACAATCACACCGACCAAAGCACCCAGCCATCGGTTGCTGGTCAGTTTTTCAAGAATAATACGCAGCTTGGAACCTGCTGCCAGTTCCAATCCGTCACCCAGGAGCTTCATTCCATAAAGAAAAAGCCCCAGTCCTCCCAGTGCAAGAATAATCTGCATTACTAATGTTTGATCGAGGGTCATATTTTTGTACCTCACTTTTTAATATTCATTCTTTTTTTCTCTGTCTTATCTAATGATAGTACATATTCGTTTGAGTAATATTCTTTTAAAGAAAAAATAATTTTTCTGTTTTTACTACAAAAATAACTCCAATCCATAAGTATTTATATCATAATTGCTCCGACTGTCAAATGAATGATGTCTTACGTCAAACAGAAATTTGTACTTATAGAATTGACATAGTCAGAAAAATAAAGTAAAATATTTTGGTGTTAATGGAGGGATTTTGAAATGAAAAGAAAATTTTTGCCGACAATATCTTTAATGTTATGTTTTGCTGTATTTTTGTGTATGATGACCGGATGCAGCAGACATTCCGATGAAGAAGAATCTTCATGGTTGGCATCTTGGGAACTGGAAGACGATGAAGACGAAGATCTTCCTCCTGAATTAAGAAAACATTCGGAAAGCAGCAATGATGATCATCATGAAAGTCTTGATTATATCAACCCGCTTACCGGACTTCCCTGCAAAGATAATATAGACAATAAACTTCCGGTTGCCATTATGATCAACAATATTGCCGAAGCACAGCCTCTTTTGGGGGTATCCGAAGCCGATGTGATTTATGAAGGTCTTGTGGAGGGGGGCATTACCCGTCTGCTTGCTGTTTATAAGGATATATCCTCTGTCGGAACTGTTGGAACGATCAGAAGTGCCAGACCGCCGTTTATCGATCTTGCATACAGTTATAACGGCATATTTATCCATTGCGGTACCAGTAAGCAGGCAGAGGAAAAGCTCAAACAGGCAGGCTCAATGACGAAGACGTTTGATCTTGGCAATTATGACTGGGCATGGCGTGACAATGACAGATTAAACAGCGGTTATGATGTAGAGCATACGCTTGTATCGGATGGTCAATCACTTGCAACCGGCTTAAAAAACGCAGGTGTGGATATGGACAGCTGTGTCAGATACCCTCAGCAGTTCGGTATTTGTTCGTCATTGGAGAATGGTTACGATGCTGAATCTGTGAATGTTACGTTTTCAAATTATAAAAGTACCTGCTTTGAATATGACAGTAAAAAGAAAATTTACAATGTTTCACAATATGGTGAAGATATGATGGACAGTACCTATCATACCAATGTCAAAGTTGAAAATATTATTGTCATAGGAGTCAAAAATTATATGATCGATGATGAACATGTAGGACTGGAACTTTTGAGCAGCGGTACAGGATATTATATCAGCGGCGGCAAAGCAATAAAAATTAACTGGAGCAAACTTACGGAAGAATCTCCCATTTATTATACAACTGAAGAGGGTCGGGAACTGATTATGAACCCCGGACGACAATACGTTTGCTGTGTACCTCCCGAATATGAAAATATATTTTAATATAGATTTTCAGAATGAAATGTGATATAATAATAAAAACAAAGGGGGCGTTCCAAATGAACAGAGAATCAAAAATTGTTAAATTGAAGTTGGATATTATTTTCAAACGAGTGTTCGGTGATGTGAAAAATGAAAAAATCATCATTGCCTTTATTTCGGACTTGCTTGAAATTCCGAGAAGCAGCATACAGGAAATTTATATTGAAAATGTGGAACTTGCCCCGGAATATCTTGATGAGAAATTCAGCAGACTGGACTTGAAAATGAAAGTCGATGAAAAAATCATCAATATCGAAATGCAGGTCAATAAAGAACCCGATTTCAAAGAACGTACTCTTTATTA
>CACYDP010000123.1 GCA_902773135.1 uncultured Ruminococcus sp. | reverse complement strand
GGTGCTGCTCAGATGGACGGTGCTATCCTCGTTGTTTCTGCTGCTGATGGTCCTATGCCTCAGACAAGAGAACACATCCTTCTTTCACGTCAGGTTGGCGTTCCTTACATCGTTGTATTTATGAACAAGACTGACCAAGTTGACGATCCCGAACTTCTTGATCTCGTAGAGATGGAAATTCGTGAACTCCTCAACGAGTACGAATTCCCGGGCGATGATACACCTATCGTTCGTGGTTCTGCTTATCAGGCTCTTACTTCTGACAGCAATGATCCTAAGGCTGATGTATATGCTCCTATCCACGAGCTGATGGCTGCTGTTGACGAGTACATTCCGACTCCCGAACGTACAACAGATCTTCCTTTCCTTATGCCTGTTGAGGACGTATTCACTATCTCAGGCCGTGGTACTGTTGCTACCGGTAGAGTTGAAAGAGGTCAGATTAAACTTTCTGAAGAAGTTGAAATCGTTGGTCTTTCAGAAGAGAAGAAGAAGTCCGTTGTTACAGGTCTTGAAATGTTCAGAAAGTCACTTGACTATGCTGAAGCAGGCGATAACGTAGGTGTTCTTCTCCGTGGTATTCAGAAGACTGATATCGAACGTGGACAGGTTATTGCTAAGCCGGGTTCGGTTCATCCTCACACAAAGTTCCAGGGTCATGTTTACGTTCTTACTAAGGACGAAGGCGGTCGTCATACACCTTTCTTTAACAACTATCGTCCCCAGTTCTATTTCAGAACAACAGACGTTACAGGTGTAATCAATCTTCCCGAAGGCACAGAAATGTGTATGCCGGGTGATAACGTTGATATGGACGTTGAACTCATTACACCTATCGCTATGGAAGAAGGACTTCGTTTTGCTATCCGTGAAGGCGGCAGAACAGTAGGTTCAGGCGTTGTTTCCAAAATTTACGAATAATTTGTTTCTTTCATAAAAACAAAATTTTTAACTCCCTGCAATGCACAGCATTGCAGGGAGTTTTTTGAATAGAATTTGATTTAGATTTTTTTATGTATATTGTGTCATTTCACAAAATAAAAATCCATATACTCGACTATAAATTTTATAAAAACGTATATTTTGTGATGAATTTAAGTTGAAAAATCAACGAATATATGTTAGAATGATGTGAAATTATAAATATCATTTTAAGGTAGGCAAGGAGAAGTGAATATTTGTGCTTCAATTAAAAAATATATGTTTTTCCGTTGACGGAAAAGATATTCTGAAAGATATTAATTTTACAGCAGAAGATCGTTTTATTGCCGTTACGGGACCCAATGGCAGTGGAAAGTCAACGCTTTTAAAAATCATTATGGGACTGACAGAACCGACATCGGGACAAATTTTGCTCGATGGCAACGATATTACCCGTCTTCCTGTCAATGAACGTGCCGATAAAGGAATCAGTTTTGCTTTTCAGCAGCCGGTGCGTTTTAAGGGTCTGAAAGTCAGTGACTTGATGAAATTGGCAGTGGGAAAAAATTTAAAAGCATCGGAGCAGTTTGCACGTGCCTGCGATATTTTGTCGGGAGTAGGCTTATGTGCCAAAGATTATATGGATCGTGAACTGAATGATACTCTTTCGGGCGGCGAAATGAAACGTATCGAAATTGCGATGGCTGCGGCAAGAGGAACAAAATTAACACTTTTTGACGAGCCGGAAGCAGGTATCGATTTATGGAGTTTTCAAAGTCTGATACACGTGTTTGAGCAGCTGTACCGTGATACATCGGGAAGCATTATTATTATCAGTCATCAGGAACGCATACTCTCTATTGCAGATAAAATATTATATCTCAAAGATGGTGTGATTGAAAGATATGATGACGGCAAAAAAATAATGTCGGAACTGGAATTGAATATGCATTCATCGGACTGTAAAGTTCTTACCGATAAAAATACACACTGCGGGAAAGGACGTGAACTCAAATGATGAACGAAATTCAGAAAAGTCTGCTCAAAGAAGTAGCCGCATTGGACGCTTTACCAACAGGAGCTTATAATATACGTTCCGACGGAAGCGGAATCGCCAGAAATACAACGGCTAACATCGATATTATTACCAAACAGGATAAGCAGGGAATTGATATTATTATCAGACCCGGCACAAAAAATGAAAGTGTACATATTCCGGTCATCATCAGCCAGAGCGGTATTGAGGAACTGGTATATAATGATTTCTTTATAGGTGAGGACTGTGACGTTACCATCATTGCAGGTTGTGGTATCCACTGCGCAGGTAAAGACGATTCAAAACATGATGGTATACACAGTTTTTATGTAGGCAAAAACAGTAAAGTGCGTTATGTTGAAAAGCATTACGGAGAGGGAGAGGGTAGAGGAAAGCGGTTGATGAACCCTACTACCATTATTGAACTGGAAGAAAATGCCGTGATGAAACTGGAAACATCTCAGATTGGCGGAATTGATGACACCCTCAGAATCACAAAGGCGGTATTGAAGGAAAATGCCGGAATTATCATTCACGATAAAATATTAACAGCAGGTACTCAGCACGCTAATGCCGAAATACATGTAGAGATGAACGGTGACGGTTCCAACTGTGATATTATCAGCAGAGGCGTTGCCAAAGAAAGCAGTTATCAGGAAGTGACCATCAAAATAGACGGAAATGCTGCCTGTTCGGGACACGCAGAGTGTGATTCGATTATTATGGACAACGGTGTAATTCTTGCAGTGCCGCAGTTGAAAGCAACCAATGTAGAGGCTTCTCTCATACACGAGGCGGCAATCGGTAAAATTGCAGGTGAACAGCTTCTGAAATTGATGACAATGGGGCTTACCGAAAAAGAAGCAGAAGAATTGATTATCAAAGGTTTCTTGCAGTAAATTGGTGATACCGGACAATAACACAGGCAGTAATGTTTTTTGGGACAGGCATTACTGCCTTTCTTTCGACAGCAGAGGTACTCCGACTTGCAGAGTATGGGGGAAACCCCTGCGGGAACACAACGATTGCTCCCCTTTGCATATGGTTTGCTGTGGTCTGAAAGCCGGGACTGCCTGCCCCTAACCCCCGGCAAGCCTTTGAAAAGGCTTGAGCGAAACTTTTGATTATATTCTTATCAAGTAATGAAGAACAATAACTGTGTAGATTCTAAGATGGCTTGATGAGGGTAAATTGACAGCGGAGGCACTCCGTAACTTTTAATGCAAATGGACTTCTATTTGACTTTTTTTTATGGTATAATAGTAAATTGATATAATGCGGCTGCAAGGAGCAGCTGATCTATAAATACATAAGGGTGAGTAATATTGAATGATAAAACATCTGAAAAAAGAAGCGATATTATTGCCGGACGTAACCCCGTGAATGAAGCGGTGCGTTCGGGACGTCCTATCGAAAGTATCCTGATAGCAAAAGGAGAACTCAATGGGGCATATAAGGTCATTGTGGCAAAAGCAAAGGCGAAGGGAATCCCCATTAAAGAAACAGATAGAAAAAAACTTGATTATATGTGTTCGGGTGCGGCTCATCAGGGAATTGTTGCCCTTGCTTCCGTGAAAGAATACAGTACGGTTGATGATATTTTTGCATTGGCGGAAGAACGTGGCGAAAAACCATTTATTATCGTTCTTGATGAAATAGAAGATCCCCATAATCTCGGTGCGATTATCAGAACAGCAGAATGTGCAGGGGCTCACGGAATTATTATCCCCAAACGCCGTGCTGTCGGTTTGTCGTTCACAGTAGGCAAGTCTTCCGCAGGTGCCTATGAATATGTGCCTGTTGCCAGAGTGACCAATATTCCGAATACCCTTGATGAACTCAAAGAAAGAGGCTGCTGGATCTATGGTGCTGATATGGACGGCAGCACCTACTGCGAAGGCAATCTTACAGGGGCAAGTGCTCTGGTGATCGGCTCGGAGGGAAACGGACTCGGAAGATTGGTAAAAGAAAAATGTGATGTAATACTTTCTTTGCCAATGTGCGGGAGAATTAATTCTTTGAATGCATCTGTTGCGGCAGGTGTCTTAATGTATGAGTTTACACGACAGCGTTTAAATATTAAAGCCGGACAGAACGGAGGCTGACAATAATGTCCAATCTCAATGACAAAAATGAAAATTCAGGCTCTTCCGAAAAAAACAGTAAATTTTCGCCTGTTAAAAATCTTTTTCGCTCGGGTAGTCACAGTGATGAATATGAGGGAGAACCCATCAAAGATATATTCGATAATTATAGTCCGTCTAAAAAAAGACGGCAGAAAGAATCGCAAAATTCGGGATTCGGAACTTTTAAATCGCATTTTAATAATTTTCTTCAGGCAATGCAGCAGCAGCCCGAAGAAAACTTCGATGATATTCCGCCTGTAAAATCCTATTCCGAAACAGCACAGACCCATCAGCCGAAACCTGTTAAAGATGATGTGAAAGTCTATAAACCTAAAAACAAAGCCGAAGAATCGTCTGTACACCCGCATCAGACAAAATTAAAAGAACAGAACAGCAGCCGTAAACAACCGAAAGTACAGTCAGACAAAGCAGACCGGAAAAATCATTCTCCGCAAAGAGCAGTGAAGAGTGAAGTTGCTGCATCGGCAGAGAAAAAGCCATTGTCTATTGCGGATTCTGAACAAGTAGCGGCAAAAGCGGAAATTGCTATGCCGGCAGAGGAAAAACCGTTGCCGGTTGCGGATTCCGAACAAAAAACAGCAAAAACAGCAACGGCTGTATCAGCAGAGGAAAAGCCGTTAACAGTTGCGGATTCCGAACAAAAAACAGCAAAAACAGCAACGGCTGTATCAGCAGAGGAAAAGCCGTTGCAGATTGCGGATTCCGAACAAAAAGCAGCAAAGACAGAAACGGCTGTATCAGCAGAGGAAAAGCCGTTGCCCATTACGGATTCTGAACAAACAGAAACGAAGAGTAAAGTTGCTGCGGCGGCAAAGGAAAAAACCTTAGATGCAGCAAATTCTCATAAAACAAGGACAAAAAATAAGCCTATCAAGACCGATCATCAAAAAAACAGTCCTGTGGTCAAACAGACTGTCCCTGTGATACCCGGATATATTCCCAACCAAGCCGGTTATGATATAAAAGCGGTCACGTCTTCAGTGGAAGAAAGACTGAAAGCAGAAACGCTTGCCCAACAACATAATAACCATAAAAATAAAAAGAATCACAAAAAAGATTTTACCCAAAAACAAAATGACCTCAAGGTTAATGTTTCACAGAAAGAACCCTTTGTGGTGGGGACAGTGGAGGTGCAGTCCGAAAAGAAACCGGACAATGTTATTTATCATCGGTCGAATGAACCTCAGAAAAAAATCGACAAGCCATCGGAATCCAATCTGTCCGAAATAAAAACTCCTGACCCTGATGATGATATTAAAATCATTCCTTGGAACCATACCAAGACTTCAGACAGTCCGAAAAAAACCGAAACTGCCGGAACAACATCCGTTGAACCAAAAGATTTTTCGGAGGGGTACATTAACGGTGAAATTTACCACGAAAGCAGCAATCCGCCGTTTATTGTTATGGCAGGTAAATTTACCAAAACAGTGCGTAATGAGTATGTTTATATCAGGGAATATAAAAAGGCTCTGAAACAGAAAGCCAATGAGCAGAAAGCGGCAGAAAAGCCCGAACCCGAACATCAGCCCCGTCCGACAAAACCGACAGCGGTGATTCCGAATAAAGTACGTGAAACCCGACCGGTCAAAAATAAAAGGGCGGCGTTTGAACCTCTCGAAATACCAAGAAAAACAAAGTCCTCTGCGGAGAATGTTCCGAAATCGCCGCCTGTGGACAACAAAAAGAAAATTTCGGAGACTCCTAAAAAGGATACACCGTATGTGATAACAGAGCGTGGTGCCAGACCGCCTATGCCCGAAATGAGAAAAAAACGGTATCATCTTCCGAAATTTAATATGAAAGAGATGTTCAGCGGCGAAGAAGAATTTGACCCCGAAGATACCGTAGTGGAAGAAGAAACACCGAAAACCGTTCTGGACGATTACAACAAAGAAGACGATGCCGATGAAATTCGTACGGAAATTGGCACAACATACAGACAATTATTTGTGCGGACCTTTACACTCGGTGTGTTGGCGGTTGTTTCTATCATTTTTGCATTTATTGCACAACAGACATCTCTGTTCAGCGAGATGTGGCAAAACGGCTGGCTGATGTATGCCTTTATCAGTTTTGTGTTGTTTAGTGTTGCGGCGATTGTCAGCCGTGTTACCATTGTTAACGGTATGATGCCGCTGCGGCATTTCAAAGGCAATTCCGATACGGCAGTGGCAGTGGCGGCTTTTGCGGCAGCTGTCCAGTCCATTACGGCATTGTTTACGCCTTATGTATTTGTTAACAAAACTTTCCATATTTATGTGCCGTTTGTGATTACCGCTCTGTTTGCGAACGCTCTGGGCAAACTCTTGATTATGGTCAGAACTCGTGATAATTTTAAATTCCTTGCTAAACCTTATCCGAAATTTGCCGGCAAGATTTATACTGATGTCCGCAATGCCGAAAAAATGGTCAGCGAATTCCCGAACAGAAAGACAATTATCGGCTATTTCAGACGTTCTAAATTTATCAGCAATTTCCTGAGAATGTCCCATATGTCCGACCCCAGCGAATCAATGGCGGCAAGGGTTGCTCCCTTTACCACAGTGGCGGCATTGGTGTGCGGTATTGCCAACGGAATATTGACAATGAATTTTGCGGCTGGTGTTTCCTCGTTTGCATTGACGGCTTGTGTAGGAACTCCTTTTATATGTCTGCTTGCTATTAATATTCCTTTGCTGAAATTGTGCAGAAATACGCTCAAAAGCGGAGCAATGGTAACAAGTTATGAAACTGTAAAGCAGTTCTGCGATACTAACACCATTATGATTGATTCGTCACATCTTTATCCGAAAGGAACGGTAACGCTCAGCGGAATGAAAGTGTTTAGCAAAACCGAATTGAACGATGCCATTACGGCAGGTGCGGCGATGATGTATAAACTCAACGGTACAATGTGCGGTGTATTTGACAACATTGTGCAGTGCAGCAAAAATATGCTTCCTGCCGTAGACAGTATTGTTTACGAAGATGGCAAAGGTATGGTAGGATGGGTAGACGGCAGAAGAGTGCTAATTGGCAATCGTGAACTTCTCTTTTCGCACGGCATTAAGAAAATTCCCGAAAAATCTTACGAAGACCGTTACCGTGACGATATTAACGATATTATGTATATTACAGTAGGCGGCAATCTGATCGTAATGTTTATGCTTGCCTACAAGCCGAATCGTGATGTTATCCACGAACTCAGAAATCTGGAAGAAAACGGTGTAAGTTTCATCATAAGATCACTCGACCCCAATGTTAACAAAGAATCCATTGCAAAGAAATTCTATCTTTACAACAGATGTATTACCATACTGCCTACGGGACTTGGCAATATCTGTAATGAAGCACTTTCATCAGTGGACGAATCATCAAGATCGTATCTGGTGACGAGAGGGAAACTCTCCTCGTTTGCTAAGGCGGTATCGGGTTGTATACGTATTAAATCGACTGTTTTCATCTCTACCGTGCTTCAGTATGTGTCGGTGGTATCGGCTCTGATTCTTGTGACAGTAATATCGTTTGTGTCAGGTTTTGATAAACTCGGCAGTCTGGAACTGCTTACTTATACGGGGTTCTGGAATCTGGCAGCCATATTGATGTCAATGATCAAAAAATAAGGAACTGTTTGGAAAGGAATGTTAAAATGAAAGTAGCACCATCACTTTTGTCCTGTGATTTTTCAAAAATGGGGGAAGAGGTTATCAGAATCGACAAGGCGGGGGCAGACCTTATACATCTTGACGTAATGGACGGACATTTTGTGCCGAACCTTACGATAGGTCCTGCTGTGATAAAATCGATAAGATCTTATACGAAACTTCCATTTGATGTACATCTGATGATTGATGACCCGATTGATTACATTGATTCCTTTGCGGAGGCCGGTGCGGATATTATTACGTTTCACATTGAAGCGAGGTCTGATGCCGCAGCCACGATCGACAAAATCAAGTCAAGAGGAATTCTGCCGGGTCTTGTAGTAAAGCCCAACACACCTGTGGAAGAGATTTTCCCTTATCTTGACCAATTATATATGGTTCTGATTATGACGGTTGAGCCGGGATTCGGCGGTCAGGCATTTATGGAAAATATGATGCCGAAAGTAACAGCGGTCAAAGAAGAATGTCAAAAGAGAGGTCTTGATGTTCTTGTGGAGGTCGACGGCGGCATTTCCGAAAAAACTGTTTCAGCCGCCGCAAAAGCAG
This sequence comes from uncultured Ruminococcus sp., assembly GCA_902773135.1. Lineage (GTDB taxonomy): Bacteria > Bacillota > Clostridia > Oscillospirales > Acutalibacteraceae > UBA1213. The sequence goes on along the minus strand of CACYDP010000123.1, from coordinate 12,112 downwards.
GGGTTGACATATGTGTTTCGGGAACAGGTGTATTCAAGGCGAAAGATACTGCCGAAGCAATTCGGGTTTTACGTGAGTCTGATATGGTATAATTGTCCATTGCCCGAAAAATACTAATAACGGGTGATCGTATGAAAAAAATTATCATATTGGGCGACAGCGGTTCAAAAGCTGTGACCAAAGCCGTTATCAGAGTATGTACGGCTTATGGAGGGGCATTCGTCATTGATGATGACCGGATCTATGAAACATCCGAAGAGCCGCAGTTTTTGGTATTAACATCAGATGGCGGCAAAGAAATTCTATGTGGTGACACGGTGATATTAGGCAGTTCTGCCGAAACCGTCAACATTGACAGGATACGCACAGATCAAGCGGTGATGGTGATTGATTCGGGAAACAAAAAGCTGCTTGCCAAGCTCAAAAACCGCCGTATTGCTGCCATAGGGTGCTCGATGTCGGCTCAGGACACATTAAGTATATCGTGCAGTGGATTTCCGGTGAAGATGGTAAGTCTGCAAAGGAACATTGCCATATCCGGCGGACACACGGCAGAGCCGCAGGAATTTACAGTACGGCTGAGTGAAGAAACCGAAGTTTATCCGTTGCTTGCGGCGTGTGCGGTTTTGCTGATGAGTGGCATCTCATCAGATGAGGGATATTATTTTTAACTCATTAACTTGATGAGGGTATCATCAAAAGTTTCGGTCAAGCCTTTTCAAAGGGTTGCGGGGGATTAGGGGGGCAGAGCCGCCCCGGCTGATCAATTTAGAAAAACTTTTTGCAGAGGAAAAAATTTGTTTCGTTCCCGTAGGGGTTTCCCAATACTCCCTTACAAGAACTCATATCCGATAATGAAATGGTTAAGACAGAAATAAAATCGTATCGTCTATCCGAAAATAATTTTATCAGCAAATAAAACAGAAGTATTGATGGAAATTGAGTTCATCAGCTATTGCCCAATATTACTTTGGCATCTACTGCTCTCCCTCGAGCTCCCTCTCTCCTTATCCTTCTCTCCGTCACCCCCTTTTTTACTGCGTTGAATTGAAGTTTGTAATGAAAAATGAGTTATAAACTCATTATAAATTGGTTATAGAAAAATATTCACAAAACCAATGAGTTTTGCGATTAGCCAAACAGATGTCTGCAATAACTTGTAACGCAAATCGTCCCGTGCGGCCACGCACCGGAGGCACTCCGCCGCCATAGGTTGAAAGGAATTGAAATTTATGAGTGAAAAAAAGATTGATTCGGCTAAGCCGATTATTAGTTTTAGTAATGTAACAAAGGTGTATACACTTTATAAGAACAGCCGTGAACAGTTTGTGGCTTTGTTTCATAACTCGAAGAAATTCAAAAGGCATAAGGCTCTGGAAGACGTTTCTTTTGAAATCAAACAAGGTGAATCCGTTGCCATTATCGGTAAAAACGGTGCCGGTAAATCTACCGTGCTGAAAATGATCACGGGCGTATGCTACCCCACAAGCGGCGAAGTTTACGTAGAGGGCAGAGTGTCGGCTTTGCTGGAACTGACGGCAGGCTTTTCCAACGATATGACAGGCAGGGAAAATATTTACTTCAAAGGCTATGTACTTGGTATGAAAGATGACGAAATTAAGGAAATCGAAGAAAAAGTAATTGAATTTGCTGATCTGGGGGACTATATCGACCAACCTGTACGTACATACTCCTCCGGTATGAAAGTTCGTTTGGGCTTTGCTATCAACATCAATACCAATCCTGATATTCTTGTGATCGACGAGGCTCTCAGTGTAGGTGATGCCGCTTTTAAGAAAAAATGTAAAGATAAGATCCACGAAATGATTCAAAAGGATATTACCGTTCTTTATGTTTCTCATAACCGGGATATTCAGGATTTTTGCGACAGATGTATCTATTTGCAGAAAGGTAAAGTGATTTTTGACGGAACAATGAAGGAAACACTCGAGAAATATCCTGAATTTGGAAAATCATAAAACGGAATGATAATTATTTCCTGAAAAATCTTTTTTGGGTATTGAAAAAATAATACAAATGTTATAAAATAGTAAATGACGGCGATATGCCGTATATCGAAAAAAAGCCGATTTTGGTTTCGGCTTAAAAATGTCTGAAAGGATGTCAGTAAAATGAATTATCTCAACAAAAAGACTGTCGAAGATATCGACGTAGCAGGTAAAAAAGTTCTTGTACGCTGCGACTTTAACGTTCCCTTTGACGGCGAGGGCAATATCTCCGATCCCAAACGTATCGATGAGGCTCTGAAAACCATTAAGTATCTGATAGATCATAAGGCAAAGGTAATCCTTTGTTCTCATCTCGGTCGCCCGAAGGGTGAGTTTAATCCCAAATATTCACTCGCTCCCGTAGCTGCTTATCTTTCAAAGGCTCTCGGCTTTGAAGTGAAAATGGCTGAGGATGTAGTAGGCGAAAGTGCTAAGAGTATTGCCGCTTCTCTCCAGGACGGCGAAGTAGAACTGATCGAAAACGTTCGTTTCCACAAGGAAGAGGAAAAGAACGATCCCGAATTCGCTAAGCAGCTCGCTTCACTGGCTGAGATCTATGTAAACGATGCATTTGGTACTGCTCACAGAGCACACGCTTCCACAGCAGGCGTTGCTGATTATCTCCCGGCTGTATGCGGCTACCTCATTCAGAAAGAAATTACCGTTATGGGCGGTGCTCTTGCTGACCCCAAAAGACCTTTTGTCGCTATTCTCGGCGGTGCAAAGGTTTCTGACAAGATCGGTGTTATTACCAACCTCCTTGACAAGGTGGATACTCTGATCATCGGCGGCGGTATGGCTTACACCTTTATGAAGGCTCTCGGCTATTCCACAGGTACTTCTATCTGCGAACTTGACAAGGTAGAACTGGCTAAGGATATTATGGCTAAGGCTAAGGAAAAGGGCGTTAACTTCTTGATTCCCGAAGATACCGTTGTTTCAACTGAATACAAGGCTGACGCTGAATATAAAATCGTTCCTTCTGATAAGATCGAGGGCGAATGGATGGGTCTTGACATCGGTCCTAAAACAAGAGAAAAATTTGCTAATGCTCTCAATGGTGCCGGCACAGTAGTATGGAACGGTCCGATGGGCGTTTCCGAATGGGAAAACTTCGCTCAGGGTACAATCGCTGTGGCTAAGGCCGTTGCAGAAAGCGGTGCAATCTCTATCATCGGCGGCGGTGACTCTGCGGCTGCTGTTGAAAAACTCGGCTATGCTGACAGAATGACTCATATCTCAACAGGCGGCGGTGCTTCTCTTGAATTCCTCGAGGGTAAGGTACTTCCGGGTATTGCTTGTCTTAACGATAAATAATTTTCTTTTCTGCGGGGTGGGGCAAAGCTCCGCCCCGCCATTAATTTTATAAAAAAGGGGAAAACCAAAATGAATAAAGAACTCAGAAAAGCAGTGATCGCAGGTAACTGGAAAATGAACAAAACTCGTCCCGAAGCAAAAACACTGATCGAAGAACTCAAACCCGTTGCCGAAAAAGCAACTTGCGAAGTGGTTATTTGTGTTCCTTATACCAACCTTGAAACAGCTGTGGAGCTGACAAAGGGTACTAACATCAAAGTCGGTGCAGAAAATGTACATTTTGAAAAGAGCGGTGCGTTTACGGGCGAAATTTCCGCAGATATGCTGACTGAGATCGGCGTGGAATATGTTATCATCGGTCATAGCGAAAGAAGACAGTATTACGGCGAAACTGACGAAACCGTCAACAAGAGAACAAAGGCAGCTTTGGCAGCAGGTCTGAAACCTATCGTATGTGTAGGCGAACTTCTTTGGGAACGTGAATGTAATATCACAGAAGAAGTTATCGCAAGACAGATCAAACTTGATCTTTATGATGTTTCCGCAGAAGATGTTCAGAAAACGATCATCGCTTACGAACCTGTATGGGCAATCGGCACAGGCAAAACGGCTACTTCTGAGCAGGCAGAAGAAGTTTGTGGATTTATCCGTGAAACCCTCGCAAAACTTTACGGCAAAGAAGTTGCTGACAGTGTTACTATTCAGTACGGCGGTTCAATGAATCCGAAAAATGCCGCAGAACTTCTGGCTCAGCCTGATGTTGACGGCGGTCTGATCGGCGGTGCTTCCCTCAAAGCAGCTGATTTCGGTGTTCTCCTTGACGCTGCTACTAATGGCTGATCAAACTCGTGACTTTTGCTCTTATTGAGTTGTCCATTGATTTCTCTTCATTCACTTGATAAGAGTATAATGCAAAGTTTCGGTCAAGCCTTTTCAAAGGCTTGTGGGGTGCAGGGGCAAAGCTCCCTGCTCGCTCTCCGCAGAGAGCGAAACCTCCCTGTAAAATGAAAGATTTCCAACAACGGATGGAGGACGAAAAATGAAAAAACCTTTAGTACTGATGATACTTGATGGATTCGGCATCGGCACTAACTACGGCAATGCCATCAGAGCAGCAAAGAAACCCAATCTGGAGAAAATTTTCTCGACCAATCCTACGGGACTGATCGCAGCATCGGGTATGGACGTAGGTCTGCCGGACGGACAGATGGGCAACAGTGAAGTAGGTCACGCCAATATTGGTGCAGGACGTGTTGTTTATCAGGAATTGACAAGAATCACCAAGTCGATCAAAGAGGGCAGCGTTCTGGAAAATGAAGTGCTCGTAAAAGCAATGAATAACGCAAAAGAAGACGGTAAGGCTCTTCATCTGATGGGTTTGCTTTCACCGGGCGGTGTTCACAGCCATATCACACATCTGTATGGTCTTGTGGAAATGGCGAAAAAATCGGGTGTCAAGAATATTTATATTCACGCTTTCCTTGACGGACGTGACGTACCTCCGTCAAGTGCAAAGGGATATATCGAAGACTGTGTAAAAGAACTTGATCGAATCGGTGCCGGCAAGATCGCTACGGTGGCAGGACGTTACTATGCAATGGACCGTGACACTAACTGGGATCGTGTTGAAAAAGCCTATGCCGCAATGGTATACGGTGAGGGCGTTAAAATCAGCAACCCTGCGGAAGCTGTCGGCAAATCTTACGAAGACGGTGTGACGGACGAATTTGTTATTCCGATTGTCTGCGAAGAAAACGCACAAATCAAGAGCGGCGATTCCGTCATTTTCTTCAATTTCCGCCCCGACCGTGCAAGAGAGATCACACGTACACTGGTTGACCCTGATTTCAAGGGCTTTGAGAGAAGAAATGGTTTGTTCCCGCTGAATTTTGTATGTATGACACAGTATGATGCGACAATGCCCAATGTCGAAGTGGCGTTCAAACCTCAGAAACTTTCCAGTATGTTTGGCGAGTATGTTTCTCAGAAAGGTCTTACACAGCTCAGAATTGCCGAAACAGAGAAGTATGCACACGTAACCTTCTTCTTTGATGGAGGTGTGGAAAAAGAATACGAGGGCAAAGATGTATGTTGTATACCTTCCCCGAAAGTTGCTACTTATGACCTTCAGCCTGAAATGAGTGCCTATCTTGTGACGGAAGAGGTTATTTCCCGACTGGAAAGCGGCAAATATGACGTTGTGATACTGAACTATGCTAACTGCGATATGGTAGGTCATACGGGTGTATTCGAAGCTGCTGTGAAAGCAGTGGAAGCCGTTGATGACTGTGTGGGACAGGTTGTTAATGAAGTACTGAAAATGGACGGCGTTGTAATGATTACAGCCGATCACGGAAACGCCGACAAGATGCTTGATGAAAACGGCGAACCTTTCACCGCTCATACAACGAATCTCGTTCCGTTCTGTGTGGTCAATCACCCCGGGATTATCCGTGACAACGGTCGTCTTGCTGATATAGCACCCACAATGCTTCAAATTCTTGGGCTGGCTCAGCCCGAAGAAATGGATGGAACAAGTCTGCTGAAATCAATATAATATTCCGATCGTTTTCCTTGCTGACGGCAGGGAAAACGATTTTTGTTTTTTATGCTGTTTTCGGATAGTTCCCGTAAACAGCATAAAAAACATCCCCGACAGCTCATTGCCATCGAGGACGTTATTTCTTTCATAGAAAGGATACAGTAAACTTTGAACTCAAAAGAATACTTTGTTGAATTTTATACCATTGGAATCAATCCTGTATTTTAGTTTGAAATGATTGTAAGACTCGCTAGAGCAGAGCAAATACAAGGATAAATTACATGGGACTCAGTCCTTACTAAATATTTAAAATAATATGTACAAAACTTATGTAAGTTAAAAACCTATCGCAGCCTGAAAAGTATTCGACAGGAGATTGACCACCGCCTGACATCGACGAAACCGAACGTACTCAAAATTACAGCCGAAGGTAAAGTCTTAATACATTATTCTGAAAAACCGACCTATTGACGATTTCACGATTAACCGTACATTGCGGAAAACCGAGGAATTTTCAGGACGTGACGGTGCAAAGTTCTGTTCAATTGATAATGTGACACATTTTTCCGAAAAAGGAACTCCCCGTGTGTCAAACGGTTAGACTTCAAACGAATTATAAACCGAAACAAAATGCTGCATCAATCCGAAAAAAGCCACCTATTCGATTTTAAAAACAAGGTTGTCCTGCCGAAGAAATTGAATATAAATACCACGACATACAGCTGACTTTTATTGTCGGACACCTTCATGCAAATCAAAAACATTTCCGGACGCACGGTACATACGACCGAATATATAAAGTATCTGTAACATAAAAATCCGAAGACGGAAAGAGGGGGTTACAGATGAAACTCAAAACACAACTGTCCTTACTTTGTCTTATCCTCGCTGAAGACCTCACACCAAAAGGCGGTAAGGTCGGTTTGACTAACGGGTTCTATATCGCCCATCGGAGCTTGCCTCCCTTCGTGGATTGAAAAGAAAAGCTAAAATGCTTTATACTCTGCAGTCAAAAGTGAAAGCATTTTAATGACTACCCGGTGTAGTCCGTTCAGGAAATCTTTTCTTAACTTGATTACATTATACCATGATTTTATAAAATGTCAATAGTTTTTTTAAACTTTTTTTAAAATTATATTTTAAAATTTCCTATTGACTTCTTTGTCTAATTATCGTAAAATATGTTTATTGAGTTTACTTGGCTTACTTAGTGATAAAGGAGATGTTTTGAATGAGCAACAGAGAACCCGAAAATTATGATGCAGATATTATTTCACTTCTCGATGATGAGGGAAATGAATATGAATTTGAGATACTTGACGAAATAGATTATAAGGACGGTCATTACTATGCATTGATGCCGTTATTTGACCTCCTTGAAGAAGGAATTGACTCTCAGAATACGTATATGATTTTTGAGGCTGTTGACGGCGAAAGCGGTGAACCCGAACTTGCCGAAGTCGATGACGATGAACTTCTTGATGAGATCGCCGAAATTTTTGAAAGCGGTTTTGATGCTGCTGAGGATAACGATGACTGATGATTCGTTTTCAGGACCTGTTTCATATCTGTGCCGTGCGATGCGAAGATTTTAAACAGGCTCTCGGAAAGCTTACAAGAAACGTTTGCGGGAAATAATTCATACCAAAAAAGGCAGCTTAAACGGCTGTCTTTTTTTTGAATGTAATGTTGTAAAACCACCATTAAATGATACAAATAGTCGGTATAATCCGATTCTGTAAAGGTCCTGATTGTGATATGATAGAATAAATCTCAGGAGGTGTATGGTATGTCCAGAAATTATAGTGATGATGATTTTGGCAATATAAGAGATGTGAGTTTGCGTGATTTGGTCCGCAACAAAAAACCGGTAGACAAACCAATTGTAATCGTACTGCTGTTTTTTACTGTACTGCTGCTGCTTGGGGCTTTGGTCACGCTGTTTAGCAGCAGCGGCAGAAGTAAAAGCTATCATGACTTTATGTCTGATGCGGTGATAGTTACTGCCAGATGCAGCAATGTTCATGCAGAACACAGCAGACACGTTAATCAATACTATGCGGATATTACCTATGAATACAATGGAACCGTGTATACAGGACGTCAGATGCAAATAGGACAGGAAGTACAAGATGGTGATGCGATTACTATTTATATTGATCCCGATGATCCTTCCAATATAAAACGGAAAGATAATACCGCTGAGGGCTTGAAGATAGAATCTGCCATAGGTTATTGTTTATTAGTTGTGGGAATCATACTGCTTATTATCAGTGTAGTTGTCATCATCAACAATATAAAATTCAAACGTCTGCACAAGGATGGTTACCAAGATGAGCCAATCAATCAACCAAACAGCAAAAAAATAGAAACATATGCAGGCTATGATGACATCCATACCTACAACGACAATGGATATGTTCATAACAATGACAGCGTATCTGTTTCACAGGAGAATACAACTGTCTCCAATAAGGAAGTAGTAAGAGTGATAAGAATTGTTATTTCCTTGATCATTCTTGTACAGCTAATATTTTCCGGTCTGAATATTATTCCTGCAATAATAAAAAAGACAAACAATGATAATTTTATGCAAACCGCTGTAAGTGTAGAAGGTGTCTGTGACAGTGTAAGAGTTGAAAAACATCATCATTCGGGTGACGCAAACACAACATACATATACTATGCAAAGATAAGATATATTTATGAAGACCAACAGTATCTCAGCGGAGAGATTGAGGTTTCAGACGGTATTGCAAAGGGAGAACCATATACTTTATATGTTGACCCGAACAATCCATCCGATAGCCGTGTACCGTATGTTTTAAATATGTTTGAAATAATACTCTATTCATTTATGGCGATAATTGTGACAACAATAGGATTGATTTTCTATAAAGGACTCAAGAATGCTGTTCAAAAAGAAGAGCAGCACTTTGCAAAAAACTGAAAAATGCAGCAGCCGATGACCAAGACAGCATCACTTCAAAACAAAGTTATTATTTCTTTACTCGTTGAAAATCTCTTGGGTAATTTGTAAAATAAGTCTTGATTTTTTGGTGGCATTGTTGTATAATAAGTTCAGAAAATTTCTGCCCAATACGTGTTGATCGTCCTTATAACCCTACACCTTTTCAATCGGGAGCTTTGCTCTTGTGACGGACTTCAGACCTCCCGCTTCGGCGGACGAAGGGAGTATGAACTCATAAGGAGAGCACCCACCTGCTTAACCTTGTAGGCAGGTTATTCCGGACGATAACGGTTGGGCGGATTTTTTATGTTTTATAAAATGGAAATTATTGCCATTATATATTACAATATTGTAATTGCAATATTGTCCGAAAAAATGTATAATGGTATCGTATTTCTGATAGGCGGTGAGGTGAAAGCATTGCAGGAAAAAAATCAAAAAAGGAATATTATACTGACAGTGATTGTTCTGCTGTTTATTGCAGCTGTATCCTGCGTTCTGATTGTGATTTCTTTGAATATGCAGAATAATTCCAAGCCGCAGCCAAAAGTGTATACAGCCGATGAAGTGACCGCAGGTGTTATTAATAAAATGAATTATCAGAATCTCACTCAGATTTCTGCTGAAAATATACCGAAATATTATGATATTCCCAATGATATGATCTATGATTCTTCTATGTATATCTCGGGGCGTTCCGACATTGGCACGGAAATTGCCTGCTTCAAGTTCAGGGACGAAGATGACCGTGATGCGATCGAAAAAAACATTTACGAATATACCAGCTCCAAAATCAACAGTTATAAAGAAATTAATGAATCTGCTGTTCGCTCTGAAACCTCAGTGATTTATCCCTATGTATTTGTGGTGATTTCCTCCGATACCGGAAGTGCTGTTACGGCATTTGAAAATATCGTTAAATAATAGATTTGTTTGATAACTTTAAAAATCCGTATATTCCCATTGAGGAACATACGGATTTTTATTGCAAAAAACCGATGTCCTTTCGGGACATCGGTCTGTTTATCAGTCGCTTGTATAGGGGATAAGAGCAAGGTATCTTGCACGCTTGATAGATACAGTCAGTTCACGCTGGTGACGAGCACAAGTGCCTGTTACACGGCGGGGAAGGATCTTAGCTCTTTCCGAAATAAAACGGCGAAGTCTTGAAATATCCTTGTAATCGATGGTATCAATTTTATCTACGCAAAAAGCACAAACTTTTTTACGGCCTTTGCGTCCGCCTCTGCGGTTATCTCTTTCAGGTCTGTCTGCCATTGGTATTTCCTCCTTTGCTTAATGTCAGAAAGGCAAATCTTCATCATCGGGCATATCTGCAAAGTCATCCGCATCGCCGTTGGAATAAGTGGCTGCGGGCTGGGGAGCAGATGGACGATAAGAAGACTGCTGATAGTTGTTGTCAGAATAACTGTTATTGGAATAGTTTCCCGAGCTGCCGCTGCTGTTTTTGGAATCGGCAAAATAGACATTATCCGCAACGACATCAAAAGAGTAACGCTTGTTACCGTCACGGTCAGTATAAGAACCGGTGCGGATAGATCCCGTGATACCTACTCTTGAGCCTTTGGAAAAATATCTGCATATAAATTCTGCCGTCTGACGCCATGCTGTGATGTTGATAAAATCAGCCTGACGTTCCTCACCCTGTTTGACATATGTACGGTCAACTGCAATACTGAAACGTGTTGTAGCGATACCGGATTGTGTATGTCTGAGTTCGGGGTCAGCGGTAAGTCTGCCAATTAAAGATACATTATTCATAAGCTGATGCCTCCTTAATTATGCGTCTTCCTTTTTGATGATCATTGAGCGGAGTACGCCGTCAGTGATCTTGGTAACTCTGTCGAGTTCAGCAGGGAATTCAGCTTCAGACTTGAAGTTGAAAAGAACATAGTATGCATCAGTTTCTTTGTTGATGGGATAAGCAAGTCTTCTTTTGCCCCATTCGTCAACGCTTTCAACTTCAGCATGCTTTTCAATGAGATTCTGGAACTTCTTGACTGTTCCTGCAACAGCTTCTTCACCAAGCTTGAGTGAAATAACAATAACTGCCTCATAAGAATTAATAACTGCCATGATTGGTTGCACCTCCTTCTGGACTTTAGGCTCCCTTTTTATGGGGGAGCAAGGATAGTTATGTAACATTACACAACATATCGTATTATATCATCATCTTTTCCAAATGTCAAGTGAAAAATGTGATTGTATGCTACAATTTTTGATCGAAAAGTTTTTTAAAAATTTTTTAAATCCGGTGTAATATTTTGTCCGGCTGAATTGTTTACTATACGAAAGATCTTTTAAAACAAAAAAAGTTGAACAGCCGCTTACATAATACATAAAGAAATTCCGAATATGGCATCCGGCTGACATAAAGGAGGTTTTATAGTGGATTCAACTGAATACCATCGTATCGTTGAAAAATATCTTGATGACGTTTACCGAACGGTATTCTGCTACTGCAAAAATAAAGAAAATGCAGAAGATGCCGTACAGAATGCGTTTTTGAAACTGCTGAACTCAAAAGATATTAATTTTAATAATGAAGATCATAGTAAGCGTTGGCTGATAAGAGTAGCGTTAAATGAGTGTAAGAATATGTGGCAATCTTTCTGGAACAGAAACAAGTTATCATTTGATGAACTTGACACGGACCCTTCTTATCGTGACGAAACACACGAAGAATTAATGGAAATTCTTGATCAACTCCCACAGAATTACAAATCAGTTGTTCATCTTTATTACTATGAAGGGTATAGTGTCAAAGAAATTTCAATGATACTCGGTATTTCAGAATCCAATGTACAAATCAGACTGAAACGGGCAAGAGATAAAATGAAAACATTACTCAAGGAGGAATAAGTATGGATCAGCAGGATAAGAAAATAAGCAAACTTTATAAAGAAACTTATGAAAATGTACACGCAAGTGAAGACTTTAAGGAGAAGATGATGACAATGACAAACAAGAAAAGCAAAAAATCAAAGATCGTAAAGGTAGTTTGTATCTTAGCAGCAGCGGCAGTGATGGTAACAGCAGGAACAATAGCTGTTTCCGCATCAAGAACACAGTATGATAAGATCATCATTAACGGTGAAGAAAAAATGGCAAGATATGTCGATTATGGTACAGGTACACGTATGTGGGAATGTGAGGAAAATGATACAGCTTACTCTGTATTTATATATGGCGATTATGACAAAGATAACAGTACCCTTTACTTTGTGGACTACGGTGAGTATTTCCTTGCTT
>CACYDP010000122.1 GCA_902773135.1 uncultured Ruminococcus sp. | reverse complement strand
TGAGTTCGGGAATAACAAGACCGATAGCCTTAGCAGCACCTGTTGAGTTAGGAACGATGTTAGCAGCACCTGCTCTTGCACGTCTGAAGTCGCCCTTTCTGTGAGGACCGTCAAGAGTCATCTGATCGCCTGTGTAAGCGTGGATAGTTGACATAATACCGCTCTGGATAGCAGCATACTTGTTAAGAGCATCAGCCATAGGAGCGAGGCAGTTTGTGGTACAAGAAGCGGCAGAGATGATAGTATCATCAGTGGTCAGAGTCTTTTCGTTTACGCTGTATACGATTGTCTTGAGGTCATTGCCTGCGGGAGCAGAAATAACAACTTTCTTAGCACCTGCATCGATATGAGCCTGTGACTTAGCCTTTGAAGTATAGAAACCTGTGCATTCGAGAACTACGTCAACACCGATTTCGCCCCAAGGAAGTTCAGCAGCGTTAGCCTTAGCATAAATCTTAAGAGTCTTGCCGTCAACTGTGAGAGTACCAGCTTCATCATCAGCACTTACAGTGTGAAGGTTTTCACCGATTTTGCCGCAGTAACCGCCCTGAGCAGTATCATATTTGAGAAGATTAGCGAGCATTGAGGGTTTGGTAAGATCGTTGATAGCAACAACCTCGTAACCTTCAGCACCAAACATCTGTCTGAATGCAAGACGACCGATACGGCCAAAACCATTAATAGCAACTTTAACTGACATTGGAATATTACCTCCTGATATTTATTATGAATCTATTTTATAGCATTTTGAATGAAATTACAAGTGTTTGCATAAATTTTAACAAAAAAATTTATATTTTTTCGGAATTGAATTTTTGATGTACAAAAAAACGCCCTATAATCTTTCTTTATTCACGTTTTGACTGTTTGTGTATTGGGAGCAGATGACAAATTGGAAATCTGATGTTTTTCCATATGTTTCATAAACAGAACGGCGTAAATCAAAGCTGCCAGTTCCGCTATCGGAAAAGCCCACCATACACCGTACTCAGCACCCGGAAGAATGGTAAATACCCATGCGGCAGGCAGTGCCACGATGATCAGCCGCAGGAACGAAAGTATCAGTGAAGCGACACCGTGATCGAGTGCTTGAAAAATACCCTGATAGGCAATGTTGGCACCGACAAAAAGGTATCCGGCGGTAACGATTCTCATTGCCAGTACGGTCAGTTCTTTTGTTTCGGCGGAAACGGCAAACATACCTGCAATATTATCTGCAAAGACCTGAAGGAGCACAAAGCCCGCAGCCATAATGACCAAGGTATAGATCATACCATATTTGATCGAGTCATTGACACGCTGTTGGTCTTTTTTTCCGTAATTGAAAGCAATCAGCGGAATCATTGCATTGTTCATACCGAATGCGGCAAAAAATACGAACTGCTGTATTTTATAATAAAGTCCGTAAGCAGTGACAGCCGAAGTGGAAACAAGACGGAATATGATATTGACTCCGTAAGTCATAAATGACATCAGAGCCTGCATAATGATCGCCGGTATGCCGACACGATAAATTTCAACAATGATTTTTCCGTCGGGCAGGGTGTAGCGGAATCCTGTCTTAAAATCCCTCTTATTGAAAGCATAGTGAAAAACAGCGTCCAGTATAAAAGATACAAATTGACCGGCTATTGTAGCATATGCCGCACCCGATATACTCATTTCAGGGAATCCGAACCAACCGAAGATCAGTATGGGGTCAAGCACCATATTGACCACAGCACCGGATATTTGTGCAATCGTTGAAAACAGTGTGCGTCCCGTTGCCTGAAGAAGTTTTTCGTAAGTCATATACATAGAAATGCCGAGTGAAAATATACAGCATATGGAAAGATATTCCGATGCCATATGATGAATGACGGGGTCATCTGTCTGCGTTGAGATATAGGCATCTACTCCGAAAAATCCGAAAATCATAAAGACAAAAAACATACATATCCCGAGAAAAACGGAGTTTCCGGCGATTCGGCTTGCCTTTTCACGATCTCCTTCTCCCAGACTTCTCGACAGTATGGCATTGATGCCGACACCGGTACCGACCCCTATCGCCACCATCAGCATCTGTACGGGAAATGCCAGTGTCAAAGCATTGGTGCCGCAGTCGCCCATATTGGAGATAGCGGCGGTGTTTTTCATACAGCTGACAAAATAGCTGTCAACGATGTTGTACAGGGCTTGCAGAGCCATTGACACTATCATAGGAATTCCCATTGACAGAAGAAGTTTTGGTACGGGTACAAACCCCATTTTGTTCATTGTTTGCTGCTGTTCCATATTATTCCTCCTCAAAATGAATGCAAGAAGAAAAAGCGTAAATCACGAACACATTGTGTCCGGATTTACGCTTTCGCTACTCGACGTTATCTATTATATCATTGAAAACATTCTTATTGCAAATTTGCATTTTCAACAAAGAATCGGTTTCGGTTAGTGGCAATTTTTATACATTAAATCTAAAGAGAACAATATCTCCGTCTTTCATCACGTACTCTTTGCCTTCGGAACGTACCAGTCCCTTTTCTTTTGCGGCAGTCATAGAACCACATTCCATCAGGTCGTCAAAAGATACGACTTCGGCACGAATGAATCCACGCTCAAAGTCGGTATGAATTTTTCCGGCAGCCTGCGGAGCTTTTGTACCTTTGGTAATGGTCCACGCACGAACCTCCGGTTTGCCGGCGGTCAGATAGGAAATCAGTCCGAGCAGTTCATAGCCTGCTTTGATCAGTCTGTCCAGTCCCGATTGTTCCAGACCCATTTCCGAAAGGAACAGTTCTTTTTCCTCCGGTTCCATACCCGATATTTCTGCCTCGATTTCGGCACAGATGGGGAGAACCCCTGCGTTTTCACTTTTGGCGATTTCTTTGACAATATTGAAATACGGATTGCCGTCGGCAGAGCCGTCTTTAAAGTCGCTGTCACTCAGGTTGGCAGCATATATGATCGGCTTGTTGGTTAAAAGGGAAACGCTTGCAAGCAGTTCGGCTTCTTCGGGAGTGCAGTCGACAGAACGGGCAGGCTTGCCTTCGTCGAGAGCTTTTTTGACTCTGAGGAAAAAGTCATAGTCTGTCTGGTATTTTTTGTCACCCTTGATCAGTTTCTGTGTTTTTTCGATTCTTCTGTCAAGAACCTCAATGTCAGAGAGTATCAGTTCCACATTAATGGTTTCAATATCTCTTTTGGGGTCGATGCTTCCGTCTACGTGAACAATATCATCGTTTTCAAAGCAGCGTACAACGTGAATCACCGCATCGACTTCTCTGATGTTGGCAAGGAATTTATTGCCCAGTCCTTCACCTTTTGATGCACCTTTGACCAGACCGGCAATGTCCACGAATTCAATGGAGGCGGGGGTAAATTTTTCGGGCTCATACATTTTTGCAAGAGCATCAAGACGTTTGTCCGGCACGGCAACCACACCGACGTTGGGTTCTATTGTACAAAACGGATAGTTGGCGGACTGTGCTCCGGCATTGGTGATAGCATTGAAAAGTGTACTTTTGCCGACGTTCGGCAATCCTACGATACCAAGTTTCATATTTCCATTCCTTTCCTATATAGGCTTTTATTCTGCGGTTTAATTATAGTTGATTTATCAGACAGTGTCAAGAAATTTATGGCAGTGTTGGCGGAAATCAATTTTTTCGGGCGGTTTCCTAAAACCGCTGCATTTGGTCATATCCTGCTGACAGCGAAATTATCGGGAAGAAAAACTTGAAAAATGAGGAATATGTGATAAAATATCAATGTAATGGGTGGCAATGAAAAAGTGATGGATGCAGGGTTGGTTTTATTCCAAAATGTTGAATCCGTGTTCGTCCAGCAGAAGATTGATCTTGACGACGCTCATATGATGAAATAATCCGAATAACAGGATACTGTCACGTTTATCTTTGGAATAAAGGGGAGCGGCTTTGATTTTTAAAAGAAGCTGACGTGTTTGTTCACAGTTCGCTTGGCATCCTATGCAAAGCATAATCATCTTATCACGGGAAGGAATCCTCTTTCCCTGAAAAATCTGATAGGCATAATGCTTTTCGATATTGGAGTTTTTGATGACGGCAGCTTTTGAAATGTGATTGGCAGACATTATTGTTTTCAGCATTTCCGGTAAAGTAGTATTGATGAAACTTTCGCTGTTTTCGGCAGCATAATCGTTAAAGCTGTTTTTACTCTTTAGAATTTTTAGGAGTTCATCTGTTGATTTTTTCATATTTCGTCATTCCTCACCGATCGGATTTGCAAAAATTATAACATAGTCAAATTATGTTGACAAGCAGAAAAATAAAGGATTTATCACAAAATGGATATGAATAAACAATATGCATTCTGGAATAGCAAAGAGATCTATTCCTATAATGAACATACAAAATTGATCATTGATCAAAATACCAAAAAATTGTACATTAAAAAAACAATGGGTTCGGAAGGATATGAAATACATCGCAAAATTTGTGGAATACATCATAAAAATATCGCTGAAATCTATGACTGCGTGACAGACGGCAGACAATGTATTGTCATTGAACAGTTTGTTTCGGGGGAAACTTTGGAAACGCTTTGTGAAAGGCAGCTTTTTACAGAAGAAAAAGCTGTCGATGTGATATTGCAGATTTGTAGTGGTCTGGAACAACTGCATAGCAGGAATATCATACATCGTGATGTAACACCGTCCAATATCGTTCTTACCGATGACGGTACCATAAAATTGATTGACTTTGATATTTCACGCACAGCAAAAAGCCATGTCCGCCGTGATACTCATATCCTCGGTACACAAGGTTTTGCTGCTCCCGAACAATTCGGATTCAAGCAGTCAGGAGTGCAGACGGATATATATGCACTGGGGGTTTTGTTGAATTATCTTTTGACGGGAGAATTTCCATCAGTGAAAATGCATCAGGGCAGGCTGTCCGCAGTCATCAGCAAATGTACGGAAATCGATCCCGAAAACCGTTTTGACAATATCGGCAAACTCAAAGAAAGTATTTTGGGAAACAAAAGCGGGAAAATCACGCTTGAAAAAATAGTTCTCGGTATTCCGGGGTTGAACGCACAGAGGAAAGTTACGAGGGTGATCGCTGTGATACTTTATATTGCTGCTTTGCTTTTCAATATAGGTATGTATCAAACGTATGCCGTCAATGCTGAGAAAGTGGTCTGCTGTATGGGGGTAAGTCTGTTCGGAATTATTCTGCCGATTGTTTTTTACTCCAACTATCTTGATTTCCAAAGCAGGATCTTGAAAAATACCCGCAAAAAAGTGAAGCGTATGCTGTTTCGTATCATTGCGACACTGTCCTTATGTTTCGGTTTTTACCTGATTCCTTTGCTGCCATAAAAATCGGAAAATTATGCAGGCAGCATAACAATTCTCCTTTGCATCATTGTAAAATATAGTTATCATTAATTGAATGCGGGGAGGACGTATTATGAAGCATACAAACAAATATCTGGCAGCTGTTATCTGTGGGATACTGGCGATAGGAGCGGCAGCTGCTCTGGCAGGCTGTGATGATGAAGAGAAGCCGTCGGTGAGTGAAAATGAACCATCTGTTTCCGTTTCTGCATCTGAGGATCAATCTGCCGATATGCCGGAAAGCAGTGCCGACAAGGCAAGCGAGGAAAGCAAGGACGAAACGGTCAAGGCATCTGTGGGTGATACCGTCACAACGAAAGATATGAAACTGACGATGACGAAAGCCTTTACGGCACAAACATTAAAAGGTGACGGTGAATATGCTCTTGAGGACAAGGCGGACAGCGGAAAGGTTTATCTGATCTTAGAATATGAAGCAGAGAATATTTCCGATGAAAAAATCAGTATCAGTACCTATAATTTTGATGTTTCCGTAGATGGTTATACAGTTGACACTACTATTCTGGTCAACAATCCCGATGGACTTAAATTGTTTAGCGGGGATATGATGCCCGGCAAAAAAATGGCAGGCTATGCGGTTTACGAAGTGCCGGCAGATTGGAAAGAATGTGAGGCAGCATACAGCGAAATACTTTCGTCCGGTTCGGAATTTGTGTTTGTACTGAACAGCAGTGATGTTTCGGCTGCATCGTAAATTGCGGCATCTTGATAAAAAGCCTTTGGATTTTAAAAATAGAAAGCGAATCGTCCGGCAGATTTCAGAAAAATGAACTCTGCCGGATTGTTTTTTGATAAACAGGTAAAAATCTATATTTTAAGTGATTTGATTTTGTGGATAATTGAAAATAATTCGGAATGTTGCATAAAAAATAAAAGCAAAATTCTACTATAATTAACAAAGAAAAAACTTGCAAAAATAGGTCGGCTATGGTATTATAATAACGCGTGACTGCGACAGATATGCGATGATGCGGGAGGTTGCGACCGGTATGGTCGGTTTTTCCGCGGAGTATGTCCGATTTTAAACCGGGCGAAAGAATATATGATTGAGATTTGCGGTGTGGCTTTTGAAGAGTTGCCGCCGATGCCGCTTGTGCTCAGTTTTTTCATTACCTTACCCGGATTGTGTCTATGCAAATCCGGTTTTTAAATAGTTACTCAGGAAACACCCGGTAGGGTGGAAAGGAAATGAAGAACGCCCGCCAACTACAATAAGGAGGCGATTTTCGTGGCAGTCAAGGAAAAAATAAGGATAAGAATCAAGGGTTATGATCATCAGCTGGTGGATCAGTCGGCTGAAAAGATCGTTGCAACAGCAAAACGTACAGGTGCCCGTGTATCAGGTCCCGTGCCGCTTCCCACAGAGAAGCAGGTTGTTACAATCCTTCGTGCTGTTCATAAGTATAAGGACAGCCGTGAGCAGTTTGAAACAAGAACTCACAAAAGACTTATCGACATCCTCAGACCT
>CACYDP010000121.1 GCA_902773135.1 uncultured Ruminococcus sp. | reverse complement strand
ATATGCTTTCCGATATACAGCTGAACAATGAATTATACAACATAATATCAGATAAAAACTATATTGTTCTTTCTTCCGGAATCAGTTCGCTTTGGGAAAAAATTTCTGAAATGTTTGGTTTAAAAAACATTATAGCTGATACACTGATTTCTGCCGATACAAAATACTATACCGTCAAACTGCTGCAAGAAAAGGGATACAAAATAGTTGCATACGGTGACAGCAAAAATGACTATTATATGCTCAGACAGGCAGACAAGGGTTATCTTTATATAGGTTCTTATCTCAGTCGTTCACTCCGAAATACTGATTTATCAGGAATAAAACTGATATACAACAAATCACCATATATCCTCGCTGATCACTGTACCGAAATAAAAGATGATATTGAGATATGCAAATCAGATTCGGGAATAAGCGGTTCAAAGCTTGCTGATGCACATATAAGACTTGGCAGAAAGCTTGGTCAAATAATGCGGGAGTTCATACCAGATAAAAATACTGCTGTTATTGTTCTTGAACGGGGCAGTCGTTTCTTCGGTGACGGATTATATTCAGGCTTTGGCGGAACATTTTACAGCTACGATCCTAAACGAGATGAACTGCCGGATCTTCCTTCCGATACTGTTATTATTGTTGACAGCGTTATTAATACCGGAAAATCAATACTTGATACAGTTGAAAAACTGAGACAAAAGCATCCTGATATGGAAATATTCATTGCTGCAAATGTGATTCAGGAGAAAGCAATTTATCTTTTAAATGAATATAAAGTTTTTGCAATAAGAACATCAGCTAATTCTTTTATTGGCAGCAGACAAACCGAACAGAAAAACGGTAAAGGACCGGATACGGCTGACAGGCTGTATAATTATCTCTATTAAATTTTTTTACATAACAAGAAGGAACTGTATGTCGTACATTCAACGCCCCGCACAAATTAAGCCTCCGGTCACAGAATGTCCGCTTAAACTGAAAAAATCGTCTCAAAGGTAACTTTCGGTTTTTATACCCTCTTATGCACTCACGACCATAGGTAAACTTTTTCCTATGCTTATAAAGCTTTTTTATATATTTTTTAAACTTTTTCTTCTCCAAAACCTATATGATGATTAGCTAAGATACAGGTTTTAGTGGTATTAGTGCTTGAAACTGATATATATGTATTTTAACGGAGGGTTGTTGGTTTATACAGGACTGTTTTTTACCGGTTTCTTAAACAATATCGAACTCTCCTATTTTTTCTTTTGAATAATGAATAAAAACTTGCAAATAATTAAACATTGAATTATTCATGAATAATCTATTTCCATAATTCGTACATCATCATTTGTTAACCCATTTTCTGTATCAAGTACTTCAATTCTTCCATCTGTTTTTTTAAATAATTGAAATACTTTTCTCGTCAAATTCACTTTATGTCGACGATTACTTTTTTCACAATCCTGATAAATCGCATATAAAATACTGCCTGCAATCCATCTACTACACAAAGTATCATCAAAATAATACACAGGGTCATTAGAAATATTTATTAACTGCTTATATTCTTTTTCAAATCCCTCTTTCAAGTGAGGATTCCTATTTATTAATCTTCTATTCCGATCTTCTTCCATTTTAAATATGTATCCATATTTACTCACCAATTCAATAGCTTTTCCTGATCTACCACAGCTCATATGAATAACACACATATTATGAACAATACACGATGCGAGTTCTAATTCTCCAGCATAATAACTGGGATCATAATCACAATCTAATACTCCATTACATTCTAACAGTTTTTCGTAGAATACTAATGATTGATTAAAATTACCAATCATAAAATAGTTTTGTGCCATAATAGACAAATAAATCATTCTAAAATAGTCACAACCTATTAAGAATTCAGCATAAGTTAATGTATCTAATATTGCTATTTTTTTATCAGTAAATATCGCATTGTGAGTATAATAATCATTCAAATCTGATACTGTTGTCGAAAATATATAATCCTGTAAAACACTGATAATGTAACCAAAGCTTCTTATGTTATCATCAAAATCCAATGAAATACTTTTTAATATTGATATATATTCCTCAATACTACAATCTCCTGAAATAAGTTTAGGGCGAGTCAAGGAAAGCGGTATATAAAATTCTTTATTCACTTTTACTCAAACCTTTCAAATTTAATTCTCATTTACAACAATAGCCACCGACATATCATCTTCCGAGCCGTTATCAAGTGCTTTCTGAACAACCATACCGCACTTTTCTTCAAAAGGTTCGTTGCCGTTGATAATATCCTCAATGATATCTAAATCTACATATTCGTGTATTCCGTCTGATGTCAAAACTGCCAATGTAAACGGCTGACATTCACAAACATTCAGCTTTGACAACAACAGAGGATTTCCTCCGCCAAAGCAATTTGTAATCTCATTCCTGTTACATGATTCAGCTGCGTCATATTGATTGGTACTCAAAAGCCAGTTATATGTAGTATGATCCTGTGTAAGCTGTTTAAGGTATCTTCCTTGTTTTATATATGCCCTGCTGTTGCCTACATGAACAAGACTGATACTGCCTTTTTCAAAGCAAAATCCTGTCAGAGTTGTAGCCATTTTTGAATTTGTTTCATTCTGCTTTGATTTTCTGATAAGATCATCGTTGATCTTTTGCAAATAAGTTTTCAGATCAACAGAATCATCCCATTTTGCAAGTTCTTTGAGTACAAATCCTGACGCTTCTGCTCCCCCACTGTTTCCTCCCACACCGTCCGCAACGCAGATAAAGCCATTATCAGGCACAGCACAGACAGCAGTTGTGTCAGATAAAACTTCTCTGTCAACAAGAACAGCATCTTCACTGACTGAATGATGTTTTCCCTTTCGTGTCATTACATATACCATCAGATCACCTCACAGGTACAATCAAGCGTATGCGGAGTGCTGTCACAGTTAATATCGTTGATGGTGATAGTGACACCGCCTTTTATATTCTCATCGAACATATAGCGTGAAAGCGGATCTATCAACAGGCTTTCCACAATATTTCCTATTCCTCGTCCACCGTTGCCCAAATTGTCAATAGCCTTTGAAACAAGCACATTCCTTGCCTTTTCTGATATAACAAGCTCGATTCTTTTTTCGGACGAAAGGCTTTTCTTTATTCTTTCAATCTGTGAATCAAGTATCAGCTCTGCTATTTCCGGACGGATAAAGTCAAATACAACAATATTCTCCCCTATCCTGTTCAATATCTCAGGTCTGCCAAGCTCCAGTTTGAAATAGTCCTCTATTGCCCTGCGTACTCTATTCTGAACCTCCGGATAATCCATATCATAAGTAACATTGGCTTCTCTTGTTCCAAATTCATTTCTTGTATATATGCCAAGATTGCTTGTAAAGATAATGATACATTCAGAAAAATATACT
>CACYDP010000120.1 GCA_902773135.1 uncultured Ruminococcus sp. | reverse complement strand
GAAAGCAGTACTCCTTCCACAGAGGAAAGCAGTACTCCTTCCACAGAGGAAAGCAGCACTCCTTCCACAGAGGAAAGCAGCACTCCTTCCACACAAGAAAGCAGCACTGTATCAACAGAGGAAAGCAGCAAGAAATCGGTAAGTTCAACTACCTCAACAACAACTACTACTACTACTACGACTACCACAACTTCCAGTACCACTTCTACTGTAAGCGAGGCTTCCGCTACTGTTAATACGGGAGATAATTTGTTTGTTCCCGCATTTGCAATGGCTGCTGTTATTTCAGCTGTCGGCTTTGTAATTGCTGCATCAGCTAAAAAACGCAGAGAAGATTAATTTTTCTTCCTTATTGGAATAATTTTGATACCAAGCAGCTTGCGTGCAAGGTTCGGCTGATGCCGCAAGCTGTTTTTATCAATTTTTATGAAAAAAATTTAAAATTACTATTGATTTTTCGGAAATAGTGTGGTACAATAATAACACTGCCGATAATCGGTGATTGACAAGACAGAAACATATTTTCGGATATGTATGCGGACAGGCACTGTACAACAATGTACCGTGAACCATGTCAGGCGGGGAACCGAGCAGCATTAAGCGTATTACAATGTGTGATACAGCCAGTCTGTTCGTATGCATATCCGGATGTATGTACCGTTTATGACGGTCTGTCTTGTTTTTTTAACGTAAGCAAAATGATGCTATCTGAAAGGGACGTGATCAAATGTATAGAGTTTTATACAGAAAATACCGTCCCCGTTTTTTTTCGGACGTGATAGGGCAGCCGCAGGTGACGGACACGCTCAGAAATGAACTGAAATCAAACAGAACCGCTCATGCTTATTTGTTTACAGGCTCAAGAGGAACCGGCAAAACAACTTGTTCCAAAATTCTTGCCAAAGCTGTTAACTGCCTGCATCTTCAGGACGGAGATCCCTGCGGAGAATGTGAGATTTGCAGAGGAATTGACGATGGAAGCATAATGGATATTGTCGAAATTGATGCTGCCAGCAATAACGGTGTGGACGATGTAAGACTGCTGCGTGAAGAGGCTAGTTTTACGCCGGCAAATACCAAGTACAGGGTGTATATCATTGACGAAGTTCATATGCTCTCCATAGGGGCTTTCAATGCATTGCTCAAAACATTGGAAGAACCTCCGCCGCACGTTGTCTTTATTCTTGCAACGACAGAAGTGCATAAACTCCCGGCAACCATTATGTCGAGATGTCAGCGGTTTGATTTTCATCGGATTGCTCCGGACGACATTGCTGCACGGTTGGAATCTGTCTGTGAACAGGAAAATGTCGGAATTGATCATACGGCAGCTATGCTGATAGCGGGAATTGCGGACGGTGCCATGCGTGATGCTTTGTCCTTGCTTGATCAGTGTATGGGTCATGGCAGACACATTACAGAAGAGATGGTTCGCAGTACAGCGGGACTTGCCGACCAAAGCCATCTGATCGGTTTTACCGATGCCTTGCTTGAAAAAGATGCGGCAAAAGCCGTGAGTATGATCGGTGAACTTTATGCCGCTTCCAAGGATATGGCAAGACTTTGTGAAGAACTGACGGAACATTTTCGTTCCATTATGCTCATCAAAACAATGCGTCAGCCGCAAAATTATCTGATGATGTCCGAAAGTGAGTATGAAAAAACAAAACAGCAGGCAGATAAAATGAAATTATCGTTTGTTGTATCGTCCATTGATGTTCTCCAGTCGGCAGCAGAAAAAATGCTTCGTGGAGCTAACAGGCGAACGGAAATGGAAATGACAGCTGTAAAACTTTGTATGTCAGAACAACAAAAAAACGATACATCATCACTGGAAACCAGAATTGCTGCACTTGAAAAGGCAGTCGGTGATCTAAAAATCCATCCGCCTGTCCCGACAGGTCAGAAAACCGAATATAAAAGAACCTATCAGTCGTCCGCAGCTGTTAAAAGACCGTCACAAAGCGAAATGGAAAAGCTTAGAAAAGAAGCACTTCCAATGACGCAGTGGCCTGAAATTGTCGAAGAAATCAAACAATATTCGATTACAAATGCTGCCGGGTTTGAGGGAAGTACGGCATATATCAGCGGTCAGTACGTATTGGTGGATTCGGATAAGGACATATGTTTTGAACAGCTGAGAAATTCCGAATTGAGAGCAAGAATGCGTGATGCTATCAAGCGTATTACCGGCAGGGAATATAAACTCGGACGATATTCTTATCCTGATGAAAAAAAATCCGAGGATGCTTTGACACAGCTGATGTCGGATTTTCAATCGGCAGGGATTCCTGTTGAAAATATTCATTAAAAAATAAATTTACTGAAATCGGAGGAAAATAAAAATGAAAGCAAGATTACCCAAAGGATACAGCAACGGCGGAGCACCCACCAATATTCAGCAGCTTGCTCGTCAGGCACAGAAAATGCAGGAGGAAATGGACGCTGCCAATAAGGAGCTTGAAGAAAAAGAATATTCCGCAGCAGCAGGCGGCGGTGCTGTGACAGCAACCGTTACAGGCAAGCTGGAAATCAAGTCACTTGAAATCAAGAAAGATGTTGTTGATCCCGAAGATATAGATATGCTTGCAGATCTTGTGATTGCATCTGTTAATGAGGCAATCAGACAGGCACGTGATGAAAAATCCGAAACAATGGACAAAATCTCAGGCGGACTGAATGTTCCGGGTCTGTTTTAATTATGGCAGAATATAATGTGGCTTCGCTTTCAAAATTGATAGAACAGTTTGAACGTTTGCCGGGCATAGGTCATAAATCGGCTGCACGTTTGGCATATCATATGCTGTCAATGCCTGAAGGGGAAGCCGAAAAATTCTCAAATTCCATTATTGAGGCAAGAAGAAACATCAGACGC
This sequence comes from uncultured Ruminococcus sp., assembly GCA_902773135.1. GTDB lineage: Bacteria > Bacillota > Clostridia > Oscillospirales > Acutalibacteraceae > UBA1213. The sequence continues at coordinate 1,008 of CACYDP010000120.1, read as the reverse complement.
TGTTCTGTTTGCTGCAATATGACGGACAAAGAAATTTGTTCGATTTGTTCCGATGAAACAAGGGATAAATCTCTGATTTTTGTGGTAGAAGATTTTCGCGATGTGATGGCGTTTGAGAAGGCAGAAACTTTCAATGCTTCTTATCATGTTTTAAACGGTGTTATCTCACCTATTAACAGTGTGACACCTGATATGCTGACCATCAAACAGCTGCTGTCCCGTCTTGACGGCGGCACTGTCAAAGAGGTGGTAATGGCAACCAATGCCACAGTAGAGGGCGAAGCAACGGCAATGTATATTTCCAAGCTGATCAAGCCCTTGGGGATAAAGGTTTCACGTCTTGCCTATGGTATTCCCGTAGGCGGTAATCTGATTTATGCTGACGAAATTACGCTCGCAAGAGCGGTACGGGGCAGAAGCGAGATTTGAGGGGAAGAGTTTTTATGGCAAAGGATTCGTTAAAAACAATTGCAAACAATAAAAAAGTTTTTCATGAATACTTTGTCATGGAAAGTTTTGAAGCAGGGATAGAATTATTCGGAACCGAAGTCAAATCTATCCGGCAGGGTCGTGTGAATCTCAAAGATTCTTGGTGTTCTATTGTCGGCGGTGAAATTTTTGTTAACGGTATGCATATTACACCCTATGAGCAGGGAAATATATTTAATAAGGATCCTTTAAGGGTTCGCAGACTTTTGATGCATAAAAAGGAAATTATGCGTTTGTATGGTACGGTGAAACAGGAAGGTTATTCCTTGATACCGGTTTCACTTTATTTTAAGGGTTCAAGAATTAAACTCCAACTGGGGCTTTGCAAGGGTAAAAAGCTGTATGATAAACGTAACGATATGGCGGAAAAAACGGCAAAGCGGGATATTGAACGTGCAATGAAAATGAAAAACAGATAAATGTCTGTTATGATATGGGGGCGTAAAGGTTTCGACAGGGAGTGTGAGCTTCGGCAAGCGAGTAGCGGCACTGTGGAACCGCTTTAAAATCCGCAGATTT
>CACYDP010000119.1 GCA_902773135.1 uncultured Ruminococcus sp. | reverse complement strand
TCCGTATTTTACCACGAATTTTGGAGGTGCAATTAAAATGGCTCAGAAGGTAACAGGCTTTATTAAGCTTCAGATACCTGCCGGCAAAGCTACCCCGGCACCACCTGTTGGTCCGGCTCTCGGTCAGCATGGTGTAAACATTATGGCATTTACAAAGGAATTCAACGAACGCACAAAGAATGACGCAGGTCTGATCATTCCGGTTGTGATTACCGTTTATGCGGATCGGTCGTTCACTTTTGTAACAAAGACTCCGCCTGCGGCTGTTCTTATCAAGAAAGCCTGCGGAATCGATACCGCTTCGGGCGAACCTAACAAGAAAAAGGTTGCAAAAATCACTCGTGAGCAGGTTCAGAAAATCGCAGAACAGAAAATGCCCGACCTGAATGCCGCTAATATTGAGTCGGCAATGAGTATGATCGCGGGTACGGCACGCAGCATGGGTGTCGAAGTAGTAGATTGATCAAACCCGGGTGGGAGGAAATAATCTCCGATTTTACCACTGAATAGGGAGGAAAACCAATGAAACACGGTAAAAAATATGTTGATGCCGTAAAACTCATCGACAAATCAAAAGCATATGACGCTAAGGAAGCGATTGATGTTTGCCTCAAGACTGCAACTGCTAAGTTTGACGAAACTGTTGAACTTCACGTAAAACTCGGTGTTGACTCACGTCATGCCGATCAGCAGGTAAGAGGTGCGATCGTTCTTCCGAACGGTACAGGCAAACAGGTAAGAGTACTTGCTATTTGTAAGGGCGACAATGTACAGAAAGCTCAGGAAGCAGGTGCTGAATTTGTAGGTGCCGAAGAATTTACACAGAAGATTCAGTCAGAAGGCTGGATGGATTTTGACGTGCTGATTACAACACCCGATATGATGGGTCTTGTAGGCCGTCTGGGTAAGGTTCTCGGTCCGAGAGGTCTTATGCCTAACCCCAAGGCAGGTACCGTTACACCTGATATTGCTAAGGCTATCAAAGAAGCAAAAGCAGGTAAGATCGAGTATCGTCTTGATAAAACAAATATTATTCACTGCCCGATCGGTAAGGTTTCTTTCGGTACAGATAAAATTGCCGAAAACTTTGAAGCTCTTATCGGTGCCGTAATCAAGGCTAAGCCGGCTGCTGCTAAAGGTCAGTACATTAAATCCTGTGCTGTGACCACTACAATGGGTCCGGCAGTAAGAATTAATCCGGCTAAAATCGGCGGAGCAGTTTGATAAAAATGCTTGACATACACATCTCGGTGTGGTAATATAAGAATTGCTGTTGACCAAAGACAGCAGGTGCTTTTCAGCATAAAGGGTTTCCCGCCTGCCGAGGTTGTGCGTGCGTATTTCTCTGCTTTGTGCAGAATAGTAATGTTGATGCCGCCCTCCTCGTAAAACGGGAGGGCGTTTTTACGTCAATATTCAAGGAGGTGAAACGTTTTGCCAAGTCAGAAGGTTTTAGAGCAGAAACAGCAGGTTGTTGCTGAACTCGCTGAAAGAATCCAAGGTTCAATCGCAGGTATTATTGTTGATTACAAGGGTATTAACGTTGAGGACGATACTAAGCTCCGTAAGGAACTTCGTGAATCTAACGTAAAATATACGGTTGTTAAGAATACACTGATTAAACGTGCGGCTGAAAAGGCAGGACTTAACGGTATTGATGATGTTCTTAACGGTACATCTGCCATCGCAACAAGCGATGACGACTATGTGGCAGCAGCTCGTATTCTTCAGAAGTTTGCCGATAAACACGACAGCTTCACTGTAAAGACAGGTTACCTTGATAATGAGGTGATCAGCCTTGAGAAGATCCAGAGCCTTGCAAAACTTCCGTCAAGAGAAGTATTGCTTGCCAATGTACTTGGTGCATTCCAGGCACCGATCGCATCGTTCGCAAGAGCTGTACAGGCTATTGTTGACAAGAACGGTGAAGAAGCTCCGGCAGAAACTCCTGCAGAAGCATAATGAAAAGATTATAATCCTAAAATTTGGAGGTATATTAAAATGGCATCAGAGAAAGTTACAGCTATTGTAGAAGAATTGAAGGGACTTACCGTACTCGAGCTCTCAGAACTCGTACACGCTGTTGAAGATGAATTCGGCGTTTCCGCTGCAGCAGCAGTTGCAGTAGCAGGCCCCGCAGCAGACGGCGGTGCAGCAGCTGAAGAAAAGAGCGAATTCGACGTTATCCTTAAGTCAGCAGGTGCTGAAAAGATTAAGGTTATCAAGGTTGTTCGTGAAATCACAGGTCTTGGTCTTAAAGACGCTAAGGCTCTTGTTGACAGTGCTCCTAAGACAGTTAAGGAAGCTGCAAGCAAGGATGACGCTGAAAGCATTAAGGCTAAGCTCGAAGAAGTTGGTGCTGAAATCGAACTGAAGTAATTCAATTTTTTGATTGATTTATGATACGCTCGATTATTAGACATCATACGGAGGTGCAAAAAAATGGCTAAATGTGAAATCTGTAATAAGGGAGTAACTTTCGGTATTAAAGTTTCTCACTCACACAGACGCTCCAACAGAGCATGGAAGCCAAATGTCGTTAAGGTGAAAGCGATAGTAAACGGCAGTCCTAAACGTGTTAATGTCTGCACCCGTTGCCTTCGTTCCGGTAAGGTTACAAGAGCAGTTTAATGCGAATCGGTATTCCGATACTTATTTCGATGATAAAGAAACAGCAATGATTTTTTCATTGCTGTTTTTTTTTTGCAGTTTAATATATTTGATTTTCCATTTACAACAAAATTATTGTTATTCGCAACATTTTCCATCTTTTTTTAATAATTTATAATAAATTTATCGTTAACGACAAATTGCGGGTGCAGGGGCTCGCAGCTCCTGCCGGGGTCCAGGGCGAGCAGTCCTGGTGGGGTTTGGGGCAAAGCCCCAATATTCAGTCTTATGTTGACAAACTGGGCAACTGTCAATATGTACGGCTTTCCGGCAATCATTTATTTCACTGCTGCCGCAGCGTTTACAGAAACCTGCGGCAGCAGTTTTTTGACCATTCAAAAATTTAAAAATTTTTTTATTTTTTCGGACCTTTTTAAAAAACCGATACGTTTATATAATTGAAAGTTGAAATTTCAGCCAGGCAAATAGACAAAAATCTGGGAGAACAGGCGGCATTCTGCCGGGAGGTAAAACGAAATGACGGAACAAGAACTGATACAGGGACTCAAAAAACGAGATGAGTCGGCAATAGAAGAAATTATGGAGTGCTTCACGCCCTATGTTTCGACCATCATCTATAATGTGTCGAGAGGAAGTCTGAGTACTGCCGATATAGAAGAAACAGCGGCTGATGTCTTTTTTGTCCTTTGGAATCATTCGGACAAGGTGCAGGAAGGAAGTCTGAAAGGCTATATCGCAAGCATTGCCAAATCACGGGCGAAGGATAAGATCCGCAGTACCGTACGGCACGGCGAAGTGGTCGATATTGAGGACGTGGTTCTTGCTGATGAATATACGATTTCGGATAATATGGATCGGCAGGTTCTGCAAAAAGATCTGAAAGATGCGATCTCACAGTTCAAAGAACCCGATAAAGAAATTATCATCAGGTACTATTATTACTATCAGACAGCACCGAAAATAGCCGAAGTGATGGAACTCAAACTGGAGGCCGTCAAGTCGAAAATTAAACGTGCCAGAACCAAGCTCAAGGCTTTTTTGACAGAAAGGGGATATTAAAATGAAAACAAATAACATCTTCGATTATATGGACAAAGACTATGAGGAAATCAGCGAAGACAGCGTAATGGAACAGACCGGTGTGAAAACTGACAATGTGAGGAGGATTTTTATGAAAAAACTGCACGAACAGGATTCAGTCAAAACAACAGGCAAAAAAATCAAGAAAAGAACTATCATCGTTCTTGCGGCGGCAGCGGTATCACTGCTGGCACTCGGTACCATAGGAGCAGGAGCAGCAGGCAGTTTCAATGCTGTATTCGGCGAACGCTTTGCCGGTGAAAAAGTTAACGGCGTATACAGCGGTGCGGACATCGATGTTTCGGTGGCAGACGGATATGAATCGGAGTTTCTCGGAATTACAGGCGATCATCATAATGTAATGGCAGCAGCGAATATCAAGAAAACAGACGGCGGTTCTTTTGTGAAATCCGAGGACCTGAAAGACAGTTATGCTACCCCGATGCTTTACGGTCCCATTACCGAGGAGGATTACAATCAGGTAGTGGCATCTCTGGGAGTTAGTGATGAAGACCTCAACTATAATGGCAAACTGGACGTGACAACATCACTCTGGAATCAGGTTACCAACAATAACGGAACGGAAGAACCGGGTAGAGGCGGTCTGGAATATGTGCTGACAGACGAACATACCATTAAGTGTATTATGCAGTATGAAAATCAGAAGTATGAACTGGTAGGCGAAAAAATGTTGGCAGAGGCTCCTCTTGTTTACATTTACCACGTGAAAAGCGAAATCGTAGAAACATCTTTTTCCGATGGCGTTGATGTAGGATATTTGATGGAATACGGCGAAGATCAGAACGGTACAAGCGGCAGCGAAGAAGTTAAAAAAGCAGTTGCTAAAATAGAAGAAGTGAAGAAAACACTGGGCGAAAATGAATTTGTTATCAAAAAGGACAATCTGGATTTGTCATCACCAACCACCAGCTTCTATGTAGCAGAAATCAGTGCGGAAAGAATTGATTTCTCAGGCTCGTGGAAATTGAACTATAAAGCAGAAAATATCCGCAAATTACAGGTACAGGACAATCTATTCACGCTGGACGGCAGTTATCAAGGTCACGATTTTTCGGAGGTAAGTATTAAGGTAAGCGAAATTGATGCAGATGCCTTCACTGCAAAAATGAAACTCAGCATTACAGGCGACATTTTGGTCTTTAAAGATGTACAGCCGTACAGTGTTGTGAATATGTGGGAAGATGCTTTTCGTGACGAATTTTACAACGGAACGGTGATTATTACATTGAAAAACGGTGATACGGTGGACGGTTGGTTCACAATCACTGACATACAGCTTGATGACGACGGAGGAACTTCCGAGGCGGTGATTGTTTATGCCAAGAACAAAAATGTGGTGACAATTTCTGCTAACGAAATCCGTTCAATTCAGATGAATGGAACAGAACTGATCAAATAAAAATAATATGTGACATAAAAATGCTGCCGCAAAATCAGAAGTTTTGCGGCAGCATTTTTTATTGTTGATACGGTGTTCAAAGGTTGATTTTGATTCATAACAGTGCTCCTTGACTTTTTTACATTTGAAAATATAAGAGCCTGTTTAAAATCTCAGCACTGTACTTCTTTTTGGCGTATGTTTCCGCTAACTGCGTCAAAAAGACTTGCCGTACGCCAGTATGCCTGCATCTTTTTTCCTTGTTATCGAAAAATGACGCTTCAAAAATCTGTACGGTGCAGATATTAAACAGGCTCTA
>CACYDP010000118.1 GCA_902773135.1 uncultured Ruminococcus sp. | reverse complement strand
TCAGCTCCGTAAAGGGTGGTGCTAAAGCCGCGTGACCGTGGTGCTAAAACTCCGTGCAAGTGGTGCTCACGCGGCGGAATATACACACACCTCAGCAATATCGGTGGCTAATGGAAGGATTAAGTATAGTTCAACCGAAATCCAACAAGAAAATCAGCGGAATAAAATTCTCGTAAATTATCATAAAAATGGCTTAAACACTGTACTTTTCGGGAGTTTTGTGGTATAATATACACATGATAAATCAGGGTAAAAACGTCGAAACAATTACTATTCCACTCAGTGAATATAAGTCTATGAAAGAGCGTTGTTCAGAACTTGAAACACAGGTCAACTGGCTGATGGAGCAGCTTAAGATAAACAATAAAAAGACCTATGGTTCAAAAAGTGAACAGACAGAATATGTATATGAGCAGCTTAGCCTTCTTCATAATGAAGCAGAATTCTATTCTGACGTTGAAAAGAAAGAAGAGGTTAAGGTGGCTTCTCATACCCGAAAAAAGAAAACAGGCACAATTGAAAAGTTGCCTGAAAACATCAGAACCGTTGTTGTAGAACATACACTTACCGCAGAAGAACAGGTATGCAACTGTGCGGTTCACAGCTTGAGGTAATCGGCAAGGAAGTAAAGCAGCACCTTAAAATAAAACCTGCAGAGGTATACATACAGCAAGATGTATATTACACATATGCCTGCAAGAACTGCGAGAAAAACGACATTGAAACACCTATAGTAAAAACACCGCAAGAAAGTCCTGTAATTAAAGGCAGTTTTGCATCACCTGAAGCCGTTGCTCATATAATGACGCAGAAGTTTGTAATGTATTCGCCGTTATACAGACAAGAGCAGGAGCTTAAAAGGCAAGGTGTAGAGCTAACAAGGCAGACAATGTCGAACTGGCTGTTAAAAGCAAGCAAGCTTTGGTTAGAGCCAATATATGAAAGGCTCAGGAATTTGCTTGTTAAGGAAGAGGTTATCCACGCAGATGAAACGACCTTGACCGTTCTAAAAACCAAGGATAAACCTACGCCAAAGAAAGCATATATGTGGCTGTACAGAACAAGCGCTTGTTCAGGCAAAAACATCGTTCTGTATGATTACAAGCCTAACAGAAAGATAGAAAATGCAGAAAACTTTCTGCAAGGTTTTAAAGGCTACATACACGCAGACGGGTATCCCGGTTACCACAAGCTTGGTGAAAACTTCACAGTAGTCGGCTGCTGGGCACATTGCAGAAGGAGGTTTACCGAGGCGGTTGAAGTTCTGAAGAAAGAAGACCGAAAAAATTCCAATTCAGCAAAAGGACTTGACTTCTGTAATAAGCTATACAAAATTGAAGATGAAATAGAGGACTTCAGTTATGAAGACAAGCTAAAGATGCGGCAAGAAAAATCGAAACAGATTCTTGACGCTTTTTTGAGCTGGGCAGAAACAATATATGCTGCGCCGAAAAGCAAGCTGGGCACAGCGATAGGGTATCTCAAGAATAACGAGAAATACCTCAGGAGCTATATGGAAGACGGACGACTTGAAATTGATAACAACCGAGCCGAAAGAAGTATCAAGCCTTTTGTGATGGGCAGAAAAAACTTTCTGTTTGCAAACACGGAGTCCGGAGCTCAGGGCAGCGCAGTGATTTACAGCATCATAGAAACAGCCAAAGAAAACAATCTTGATCCGTACAAATATCTGACTTACATTTTCAGCAAAGCACCAAACCTCAAGGAACACGAAACAGTAGACATACTTTTACCTTGGAATGTTCCGGAGGAATGTAAATCACACCTAAGGAAAGGAGACGCTGAATGAAAAATATAAATGCAATCCTTGAAATCGCAAGAGATTACTTAGATGGAAAAATTGATAATATTTCAATAGCCTTAGATTTACCACATGAAATTGAAAAAAGATACACGAAAATGCAAAAAGAGGATTCTGAATTTGCAGATATGATTTATTATTATCTGATAGAACAAGGCACAGATAAATATTATGATGTGGATTCAGCTGAATTCAAAAGGATAATGACAAGAGCTTGTGAGGAAGTCCTTGACGGTGTATATTGATGAGTCCCGGCAGTATAGACTGCCGGGTGTTTTTTAGGGTTAAGGCGTTTGACGATTACTTCAATTTTGGGAAAGTGAAGTGTTATCCTTAAAGTACAGTCTACAAACTCACTAAAATCTGATATAACATAAGTTAGAAAGGTGTGTTTAGCATGAAGTACAGTAAAGATTTTAAAGAAGAGGCGTTAAAGCTATCAGACGAAGTAGGTGTAAAGAAAGCAGCCGCTCAGCTCGGACTGCCGTATTACACTTTGTCGGACTGGCGGAACAAACGCAAAGCAGAGATGAAGCGTCCAAGGCTACCCGAAACAGAGGCCGAGAAACGCATTCGTAAACTAGAGAAAGAAAACGCAGAGCTAAAGACCGCAAATGAAATTTTAAAGGATGCACTCGGTTTTTTCGCAAAAGACCGGAAGAAGTAAAAACAAGCGAAAGACATCTGTTCGTTGTAAAATTCCGTGACAAATATACGGTAAAACAAATGTGCAAGGTTCTTGGCGTAACCGAGTCCGGCTTTTACCGTTGGCTCAGAAACACAGCAAAGCCTGCAAAGAGAGAGCTTCTTCTGGTCGAAATAAAAAACATTATCGGTGAAGTACCGGAAAACAGATGAGGTTTAAAAATGGCAGCTTTGTCAAAGAATTCACAGTTGCTATGTAAATAAATATGTGGTAATATGAATCCCAGCAATGTATGGGAGGTATGAATTTTTGGCATCTTATGTCTTTTTGACACTGACCATCATGTGGTTTATATTTATGACTTATCTTTCGCATCAAGATGGAGAACACACTGGCAGGACGAGTCGGAAACTGGCAGAGGAATTGTCCGAACATATTTGTTTTCTTGGTGTAGACATCAATGCTCTGAACGGAAAACTGCGGAGGTTTGCCCACATCGTTGTATTTGCTGTTTTGACTGTGTTGCTTGGTTTGACTTTGCAATTTGGTGAACTGTCAATGTGGTGGTTTATCATAGCACCTGTCTGGAGCTATGTTGACGAGGCAACTAAGCCACTGATACAGGGACGGCATTTTTCGTGGTTTGATGTGGGGCAGAATTTAATCGGTACTGTTATAGGTGCGGTTGTGGTTTGGATTCTGCAAGTGCTTTAATAAATATTTTGCTTAAAATCCATAAAACAGGCTGTCTGAAACCTTACCGGTTTTTGACAGCCTGTTTTTTTATATAGGTTTGCACAGAATGAGTAATAATAGAGTGATAAAATAATCTCTGTTATTAGAGGGGTGGTTGAGCTGTTACACAGTAGACATACTTTTTACCTTGGAATGTGCCGGACGACTGCCGATCTAAAGTTGCGCACTCAAATGAATAGATTATCCCTTAACAATCTCATCCGCCATAGTAGCAAACCGGCATCTGTTGCGGATGTTTTTTTGCCTCATTTGACGCTTACATATGTAATATAGATTATATTGATTTGATGTAAATAATGAGCAGTTTCTGTAAAAATAATAACTTGTATTAATATGGATACTTAGTATTGCTTGATAGAAAAAATAACAGTATCCGTAAAAAAATTACGGATACTGTTGACAGAACTCATTAATTAAGGGTATAATAATAATGGTGATTGATATGATAAAGTGTTTTAGTGTAAAGGGATTCAAAAATTTCAGTGAAAAGATAACATTGGATTTTTCAAATGTTCGTGATTATAGGTTTAATTCACGGTGCTTGACAAATGGTTTGGTTAGCAAATCTATTGTATATGGTAAAAATTCTGTTGGAAAAACTAATCTCGGACTTGCAATCTTTGATATTGTTTCGCATCTAACCAATAAAAATGTTACTCCTAATCTCTATGATTATTACTTATGTTCAGACGGTTTGAACAATTATGCTGAGTTTGATTATGTGTTTCAGTTTGATGATGATATTATTAAGTATTCATATAAGAAGGACAAAAAGCAAATTTTGATATATGAGAAGGTCGTATTAAACGAAAAATTGTTATTTGAGTATGACTATATAAAAAAGCAGGGTGAAACTCATGGCATTGATAAATTAGCATCAACATTAAATTGGGTTTTTCAGGATACTGATTGCATTTTAAAATATGTTGTTAATAACACAGTGCTCCCTGACTCTCATCCCCTTAGACAAATGATAAGATTTGTATCCAATATGTTATGGTTTAGAAATTTAGATGAAAACAGATATATCGGTTTTAAATCTGACAGCAAGGATTATTTGGATTTTATATTTGAAGATGATACATTACATGAATTTGAGGAGCTTTTGCACATAACCGGAATAAAAGAAGACTTGGTAGCCATAAAAGATGCAGATGGAGTAAAACGATTGTACTTTAATACAGATACACCGTTGCCATTTTTTAAGGTGGCTTCAAGTGGAACTCGTGCGTTATATACATTTTTCTATTGGTATAAAACTGCCAAAGATGTGTCATTTATGTATGTAGATGAATTTGATGCGTATTATCATTATGAACTATCTGAGTATATTGTGACAATTCTTGAAAAAATGACAAATACTCAAGTGATTATCACTTCTCATAATACAAACCTTTTAACCAACAAGATTATGCGTCCTGATTGTTATTTTATACTTTCCAATAATAAGCTTACATCATTTGCTGATGCCACAAGCAGAGAACTGCGTGAGGGACACAACCTTGAAAAACTTTATATGAGTGGTGAGTTTGATGGGTAAAAGTAAGATATTAGTTATTGTCGAGGGAGCAAAGACAGATTTCAATTTATTGAAAAGATTGCTGAGTGTTTATGGTATCTCAGAAACTCATCAAATAGTATCATATAATACCAACATATATACTTTGTATAGTCAGCTACCGGATAGCTACGATGAGTATGATGATATTGATTTGCTTCAATTGTTAAAAGAAAGAGAGAAGGATGAATCAAAACGAGCTCTATTAAATGAGCGTTATTCAGATATCCTACTCGTTTTTGATTTAGACCCACAAGCCCCGGACTTTGCTCCTGAAAAAGTAATTAAAATGACAAAATACTTCACAGAATCTACAAATATGGGAAAATTATATTTAAATTATCCGATGGTTGAGTCGTTTTATCATATGTCAGACATACCTGATAAAATATATAATGAATATATAGTTACCCTGGATGATTTGAAAAATAAAAAATACAAGCAAATGGTACATAATATATGTAGAGATGGTGATTATACAAAATTTGCATCTAACAAGGAAGAGTGTGATATTGTTATAAAGCAAAATCTTGAGAAATCTAAACTTCTGACTAACACTAATGAACATTTGCCAAATTCTATTGATATACTTAATAAGCAATTGGATTTGTTAATTAATAAAAAAATTATTTCTGTGTTATGTACCTGTATTTTTTATATTGCTGAATATAATAGTGATTTTATTTAATTTGATTTAATAATTAGGCGTTTTGTAGCTGTAACTGCAAAACGCTTTTTATTTTCAAAATTAACAAAACAGTTATTTGTGAAAAATCTTAACCGTCAAGCCAACCTATGTCTTGTCTGATAAATAAACTCATGCGAAAATTAACATAAATACGATCGACTACAATCGAATACACATATAGACGATTGTAGTCGAACGAATACAGTAAAAAAATAGGAGAGCTTCGCATGAAGAATGGTATTAGAAAATTTAGGCAGGGAAAAACATAGCACTGTGGTCAAAGCAGGTTGAAGAATGTAACAGCAGTGGTTTGACGTTTACAATTGACCTGCGAGTTCAAAATGTTCTCGCAGGCCGATTTTTATGGCGTCGGTAGACGGTTACCAATGTTCAATATACGGTTTTTGAGATTTTTTGTAAATTTCGATCAATATTTTCAAAATACCATTGACAATATTAAAAAACTGGTCTATAATAAAATTATGAAATCGAACAAATGTTCCTGATGTTTGTGCGATTTTGTCACTAAGCAGTGCTCTTTCGGTTTGAAGGATTGTGGAAGTACTGCTTGCCCTGTTAATTGAACGAATATATGAAAGAAGGAATTGAAAATGAGTAGTCAAAATGTAAGATGTCCAATTTGCGGGTGCTTGAATAAAGGACTTGCTCTTGATGAAACTTTAGGTTGGATGGAGTGTATAAATTGCAAAACGGTTGTTCAAGTACAACCGGGAAAATATGTTAAGAGAGTTCCTGTAATATCAATGAAGGAAGTAAGCGGATTGAATAAGTCTTTAGGTTGATTTTTGAGGAGGTTCAATTACGAATAACGAATGGAAACCATATCGATGCTATTGCCCTAATTGCGGCAATCTTCTCATCGGATATAAGAATAATGAGAATACGGTAAAATATTCATGCAGCAAATGTAAAATTCATGTGATAAGGCGTGAAAAAGGTCGCAGAAGTATCCTTTTTGAAACGTTCAAACCGATAAATTAAAATTGAATTCAGCGCAACGACGGAATGGTTGAGTATGAATTACTTTGTAATTCCATTTCCAGGTCTGCGTGGTGAAGGTCAGCTGAGTGTACCAGTATTGTTGAAGCCGCTGACAGTTTAGATCTATTTTTAGGTCTATTCTGTCAGTGGCTTTTT
>CACYDP010000117.1 GCA_902773135.1 uncultured Ruminococcus sp. | reverse complement strand
CAAAACAACATACTCCTATATGTAACGAAACCAAACGGATCTATTTTTGCCAAAAAGAGAAACATCCGCCATAACAACACATGAATCGGATCAGTTCGCACAATACCATTTCTCTAGTTGCTTCGCACTTCCACACGCCATTTTTAGGTGCAAGCCTGCGAAGCCACTGTGGAAAGAAATAACGGGATTTACACAACGTCAAATCATACAGCGGTAAACCGCAAACTCCTGTCTTAGTGATTTTCACACCCATGAAGTGAACCCATCCTTGTGCTGTTTAAAAAAGAGGCGCCCCACTTTTGAATATGCTTCAATGCACTTGTTTGTAAAGAAAGAAAAGGGATAACATCCATGTTTAATAATCTAGTACAGTTCAAGGACGTTATCAAGGGCTGCCTCACGGTCTTCGACAGAGGCTGACAGAATGATATTCAGGGGCACATAATGCCGCTCTTCAAGGACTGGAAGGAATATTCAGAGAAGATGACTTCCGAAATGATCAAGTTTGCCGACCTAGAAAGGTCCTTCATCAACATCGACACGCAGGAGGAAAATGACAGGAAAAAGAAATTGAAGAAGGCGCGGACATGGAAATGCCTAGAGGAAAGCTCGCTCAAATGGATGCGAACTCGTATGCATCATTTTCCTAATTTTGCAAGAATTCCTCTTACCAAAGTTTTCATACTTCTCATTCCTTAGCTCGTTTATTCGTAATCATCAAATAATACTAGTAATTTCTTGTAACGCACTCTTAAGTACTTCTTTATCAAAAATAAAAACATAAAAAGCGATTACTATCTTCAAAACATCACCGATCATAAGCACGTCAGCACTGAGCATTTGAAAATTTTCGAATGGATGTTTTTTTATGTAACTATCATTTTCTTCCTCAATCCTTGCTAACATCGCTTTTATTCTTTTGTACCGTAAACCAATTTTATCGATTATATCTTCTACGTCTATCATCTCTTTCTTTAATGAATAAGCCAGATTACGTATCCCCGTGTCATCCATAAGCTCTGTGATTTCGACTAAAGGATCAGCATTGTAACCATTAATGAATTCTGTGTATAATGAAACGTCAATCATTTTTATCCATACGCTTATCGGAACGATTACTTCCACTATAAATTCATATGAATACTTAAAATCATCTGTATTCTCCTTAAATATCCCCGTTTTTTCACTCTTTTGCTTATCATACTTTTCAATAGCAATTTTCACATTTGTGTAAAATTTTTCGATTTCTCTCAGTTCCAACGTACCATGTACAATAATGTGCTTGCATACATGGCTATGCATTGTTTCATCTGTAAAAAAGTCAATATTAGAAAAAAGTTCATTCAAGTTTATCGGTGATAACGATATTCGATAATCAAAAAATCTATCTAAATACTTGCTGGCATCAAAATGCTCACCGTAGTATTGTCTTATAGTATGTTGTAATTGAGCGGTATTCACAGAAAACACAAAAGTTATCCTATCATCATGAAAATAATGCTTAATTCTTTCCAAAACTAAAACTGCGAATTCAGGCTTGCATCTATCGAGCTCATCAATTATTATATTTAGTCGACTTCCTTTTTCTGCCAATAGCGAATCGAAAAAATCCTTGATACTTTGTTGAACATCTTTTGATTTTCTAATTGCATCTAGCCCTTCTTTCAATTGATCCTCATCAGATTGTGCACCTGAAATGACATTTCCTATCTTTTTTAATTTTTTTAGTTTTTCATTGTCATCAAAAAAATCAATGATAGATTCTACGGCTTTCCCAAAATCAGTACTTGTATTGAATTCATAATCAAGAAGTGAGCATTGTATTATCTCGTAAACCAATGAAATCATTGGATCAACTAAGTTATCATTAGCCCATGCATCATAATACACACAAACTTCATTTTGAAACTTAACTGTACCACCCCCTCCGCTTGGCAAATCAGCAATATCCTGTCCAAATCTTTCCTTATCTAAATTTTCTTGATGTTTTATATATTCATTAAAAATAATTTTAATTCCTTCTACATCTAAGTCTTCTTGTTTAATGTATTCGTTATACGAATCAATCAACATTTTTACATGATGTACAAAAAAAGTCTTACCACTTCCCCACCCGGAATCAATTGCTATCGAACAACGCCCTTCTTGCTGACCACAAAACTCAGCAAATTTCCAAACGCTCTCATTACGTCCTATTGCATTTTCTTTCAATGTACTCATCAAATTATCTTTGCTGGGTTCCAATCCAATTGATTTCATATACTTATTTTTAACCATTTCTAATCTAAACTAATTTGGTCTAATGCCAATCATTACAATATCCAAGAGAAAAAATCAATTTAGGTTTAGCCATAAGACTGGTCTCACACCTATGCTATCCGAACTAACTTTATCCCCTGAGAGAGAGATATCTCCATCGCTGCGAATATATGTTGCAAAGCCTTTATCACGTCCTGACGTTCTTAGCCACCAGTAGCAGAAGTCATAATGCTTTTCAACATCAATTCCCCTACTATCAAGAATTGATTTAAGCTGGGTTAATGCATACTCAGTGCAATATCCTTTCCTTGCGTTGGCATCATGCAGATATTTATCCACCTCTTGCACACTAATCAAAAACACTTTATCAATTGTATCAGATCCTGAATCACCCTCATTCGGAATCAACGTTTCCACAATATTTTCCCTTTCCGAGTAGTCAAACGCTTTTTTTATAAAACCATTATTGAGCCACTGCCTTAAAGAACATTCTTTCCATGATATGTCAATAAAATCGACATTGTATGGTTTAAAGTCTATAATATATTTGCTAATCAGCAAAGCCCTGTTTATCTTATCGTCTTTATCCAAAACAATCCATTGGATCGGTTCCATGTCTTTCTGATTATTCATGTACCATCTGCCAAAGGTAATAATAACCCCCCTATCAACCATTACATGTTTTTTTGACATTGGCAGAGAAGTATAATATTCATCAATATTACCAAACAAATAATCTAAAACTCGTATTTCACCTATATCAAAACGATAATCCATTGGAAAAATAGTATACGATAGTGAACCTTCATAAATTGGTTCGTCAAATCTATACCTCATGGGGAGTACATTATTATTATTATCATCATCAATAAAATGAAAATTGACATTGCGAATTGGATTGTTGTATTTTACAGCATTCCAAAAGACTTCTAAGTGTTCAGCAATTTGTGGATTATCATAAAGTTCATTTTTAATCATGTCGTTCATTTCTGAAAGTATATGATTTCTGTCGAGCATGTTTGGGTGGTTTCGGATTTTCAAAAGCAGCAGAAAGAAGTAAGTAAGTTTTCCTGTTTTTGGATAATCTTTTAATTTGTATTTGTTCAACAAATAAAACGATGAGCAAACCCCTATCATTTCCCTTAATGTAAGATTAAATGGCTTACATACGGAGTAATAATCCATTGCATCATCATTGAATTCATAGGTCTTTGAAAGCAACTGAAAATAATGAAATGCATCCCCAATGGGCAATGATGATGAATAATCAAAAAAGCGTTCGAGATAACCTTTCGCATCATATAGATCACCATAAACTGCTTTAATTGAACTTGATAATTGTTGAATATCAAAAGTAAATATATATACAATACCTCTAATATTGAAAAGAGTTTTAATCACATCAAGAAGTTTAACGACAAACATCGGCTTACATTTATCTAGTTCATCAATAATCACCACAGTTTTCTTTTTACTATTATTTTGAACTGATTTGAATATTTGGCTTTTTAATTCTGTTATCATTTGATCTAACTCGTCTTTACCTATAATTGCATCTGCACCTGCATTTGAGGCATTGACCATTCCTTGATATGTATCCCATACAATTTTCGATACCCGTCGATAAATCCCTGTATTTCTAAAAAATGCCTTTAGCACACAATTTGCAAATGGAATAATCGGATCAGCATATAAGTCATCATTTTTTGCATGATAATATACAACTTCATCGGTTTGAAGTATGTTTCTTCGGATATGCATTTCGACAACTTCGTTCTGTGCATAGAATCCCTCTCCACAAAGCATAAGTTGAAATTGCTTAATAAATGTAGTCTTTCCAGAACCCCAACGCCCATCAATTGCTATAAAGTAAGCTCCGATATCTGGACTAATGTATCTCGATGTATAT
>CACYDP010000116.1 GCA_902773135.1 uncultured Ruminococcus sp. | reverse complement strand
ATACGCCAGTATGCCTGCATCTTTTTTCCTTGTTATCGAAAAATGACGCTTCAAAAATCTGTACGGTGCAGATATTAAACAGGCTCTTAAAAAGCTCCGGCAGATGATTCTGTCGGAGCTTTTTTGATACAACAGCCGTTTTTAGATGCAGTAGAAATTCAAATCCCACGCAGGGATATGCGGGTGTTGACGAAGATATAGCTGATAGTCGGGGTGGAGCGATTTGATCAGCAAAGGCAGATCAAACAGATCTTCGCTTCTGTGGTAGGCAGCAATGTTGATTTTTGGTTTGTCACGCTGAATGACGTTTTTTCCGCCGAGCAGTGCCATATGTTCCGCTCCCTCCACGTCCAGTTTCAGGTAAGTCAATGTCCGTCTTTTGAACAGGGTATCAATTTTTGTGACGGCAAGCGGCTGACAGCCGTCTTTTTTGATGGAAGAACCTCGTCCCAACGAAGCATCAAAGTACAGGTCTGTGTCCTCGTTCCAGATACCCATTTGGAACAAAGTGATGTTTTTCATCTCTTTTGCATAGTCTTTCAACTTCAGAAATGTCTTTTGGTCGGGTTCCAGTGCGGTGATAGAATTGTAATTGCCGTTGGTGTGTCGGAGAAATTCTTCGATCGTATCACCTCTGTATGCTCCCAGATCAAGATAGGTTTCATGATTGCCGAGTTGAAGAATGTGATCAAAAACTTCCTCCTTTTCGGAAAATACATCGGTGAGATAATGAATGTTTCCGCTTAATTTAAAGTTGACAACATTATCGAATGTTTTTCGTGATAAATCATCGGCAAGAAGATCTTCCACTGTTTGCAGCTCTTTTTGATGAGCAGCAAAAAAATGGCGGTCAAACAGCGTTTCGCCATACACGGGCACATCGGGAGAGAGCAATGTATACTGTCTGCTGATATTGATGATGTTGTCAATGACATTTGCTCTCTGTGTGCCGAAAGAAGTAAGAATGATAAAATCAGAAATCTGTTGTGCAAAATCGGAAAGTTTTTGTACCTTATATCCGTGGAACAGCTGTCCCCGCACAAAATCGTCACTTGCCATAACACCAAATGGTTTGACGTTTTGTTTTTCGAGCTGCGAAAAAATTTTATCAGCTCCGTTTCCCATACCGTATATGATGATTTTACGGTCGGTATTTTTCAGGAAAGTCCAGATGTCTTCCTTGACGGTCTGCAAAAAAATCACCCCTTGCAACGCAATATAAAATAACAATCGGCAAGCTGCATTTCTTGCCGATTGTTTACTCTCAGATCAATTCAAATCTCGGAACGAGTTTGCCGTCTTTTTCTACATACTGATAAAACATAGACGCAGGTCTTGCCCAGATATGACCCTCGCCGAAAAGTTCTTTATAAATCACGAGGTCTTCCATTGTTTCGCTGTTCTTTGCCAGACAAATGAATTCGTAGTCGTTTCCCTTGAAATGACGGTATTTGCCCGGTGTTCCCCAATCAGGAAGTTTGGGTGTTTCTTCTTTTGCCTGTTCGGTTTCGGGTACGGGTGCAGTAGACTCTTTTACGGGCGTTTCATCTGTAAGCCCTCCGGAAATCAGTTCCTGCGGACGTTCGCCGTTGGTCAGGACAAGCACTCTTGTACCGTGCGGGGGAATATTGATATTGGCATAATTGCCGTTAACGTCAAAACTCTGATAGTCATTCATCACATCATACAGTTTTGAACCGCCGTCGGTGTTGAAACCGATGTCAAAAGGATGATCGGTAAGGTTCAGTGCAATATAGACGGTTTCATCCTCAAATTTGCGTTTGAAAATCAGCTGTTCGTTGCGTATGATAACATTGTCAAAACTGCCGTATTTCAAAGCCTTGAATGTTCTTCTTACGGCACCGAGTTTGCAGATATGGCGGTAAAGTTCGTTATCCTCTATATCGGAAACATTGACACAGGGACGAAGAGGTGCGTCATATTCCGTATTGTTTTTCTGACCTTTGATACCCCATTCCGAACCGTAATAAACCGAAGGTACACCCGGCATAAAGTATGCCATCGAGAAGCAGTTTTTGACATTCGGGTATTCTTTGACAGTGCTTGCGATACGGTTCACATCGTGGTTGTCAACAAAGTTATACGAATAAATATTTCTGTAAATGCCGCCGTTGCCGAACTGACGGTTGAGCGAATGAGCAATTTCAAAATAGTTATGGTCGTTATGAGCAGAGTAAATGCCCTTGTAACATTCATAGTTGGTGCAGGAATCAAGCACATCGGGATTGGCAATGCGGTTGTAATCGCCGTGAATAATTTCGCCCATCAGCCAGAAATCAGGATCCATTCCCTTGACAAAGTGTTTGAGTTCTTTTAAGAAATCAAGATCCATACAATAAGCAACATCAAGACGCAGTCCGTCAATCTTGAATTTTTCTTTCCACATTGCAACCGCATCAAAAATATGTTTTTTGACATCGGGGTGACGAAGATTCAGTTTGACGAGGTCATAATTACCTTCCCAGCCCTCATACCAGAAACCGTCGTTGTAACCGCTGTTGCCGCCGAAATCAATACGCTGGAACCACGAACAATAGGGAGATGACTCTCTTTTTTCACGGACATCCTTAAATGCCCAAAAACCTCTGCCGACGTGATTGAATACACCATCAAGAACCACTTTGATGCCGTTTTCATGAAGGGCATCGCAGATTTTTGCAAAACTGTCATTGTCACCCAGACGGTTGTCGATATGATAATAATCATTGGTATCATATCCGTGGGTGGTGGACATAAAGACAGGACCAAAATAAACGGCATTGACATTCATTTCTTGCAAGTGAGGAATAAAATCAATCACCTTATCTAAACGATATTCTAACTTATCATCATTGATTTTCGGAGCACCTGCAAATCCGAGCGGATAAATATGATAGAAAACAGATTCATTAACCCAATACATAAAAATATTTCCTTTCAAGTAATTTCAAAAAGCAGTTATTGCTTTGTAAGAATGATTATAGCATAGATTTACATAAAATGCAATAGTGATTTTAATTTTTTTGTTAAAAAACGACAAAATTGTCATTTTTCTTGATCAATATATTTGGGCTTTATCAGGATATTCAATAAAAACAGCGGCAACACCGTTCGGGTGCTGCCGCTGTAAGAGATGAAATTTTTTATCAGCTGACTTTCAAAGTGAAATTCTTGCCGACAATTGTACCGCTGCTGTCTTTGACCCTTACTTTGACGGTATAGGTCGCTTTTGCACCGGGTTTGATGTTGACGCTTGTTTTCGTGCCGTAGTTCTGTTTTATGGTCCAGTTGGCATCGGTAGATTTTTTATAACTGATCAGATAGGTATACGTTCCTGTTCCGTCAAGGGCTTTAGCATTGACAGTGATCTTTTCTCCCAGTTTGATGGAGTTGGAAGACAGGGAAGATTCATTTTTCAGCGGTTGGATTTCTTTCAGAGGATCGGTAACGTTCAAGGTAAAGTTTTTGCCTGTGATGGTACCTTTACTGTCTTTTACACGTACTTTGATGGTGTATTTCGCTGCTGCACCGGGTTTGATATTCACGCTTGTTTTGGTACCGTAGTCTTGTTTTACTGTCCAATTGGTATCGGTGGCTTTTTTATAGCTGATCAGATAGGTGTAAGTTCCTTTGCCGCCTTCGGCAGCTGCGTTGACGGTGATTTTTTCGCCCAGCTGAATCGTATCAGCGGATATGGTGGAGTTGTTGATTAGCGGTGCTGCGATTGTGTCAAAATTCACTCCGTTTTTAACAGCATATGTTTCGGCTGCACTGCCCGTTTTACCGATGATGGTAAAGCCGTCAATCAGTGTATAGTCATTGCTGTAATAAAATCCCAGCGACATACCTCCGATACGTGTTACCGTTTCGGGAATGGTGATGCTTTTGAGATTCATACAGCCCCAGAATGCAAAATCCTGTATAGTGGTAACACTGTCCGGAATATTGATGCTGGTCAGGTTCTGGCAGTTATAAAAGGCACTGTCGCCGATGGTGGTGAGGCTGTTCGGGAGAGTGACTTTTGTCAGACTGTCGCAGTTATCAAAACTGCTTTTGCGTATGATGGTAACACTGTCGGGAATAGTGATATTTTTCAGTTGAGTGCAGCTGCTGAATACGTAGCCGTCAATGCTTGTAACGCTTTTCGGAATGGTTACGCTCTCCAGTTTGGAGCAGAAAGCAAAGGCATACGGCTCCATTTCTTTCACAGAATCAGGAATGGTGATACCTGTCAGACTTTTACAGTTGCTGAAGGCTTTTTCACCGATCACAGTGACGCTGTTGGGAATAGTATATGTTCCGCTGAATCCTTGGGGGCACATAATCAGTCTGTTCATTGTTTTATTGAATAGCACACCATTTTGTGAAGCATAATTGGTATTTTCAGCATCTACAACGATTTTTGTGAGGTTCGGACAGCTGTCAAATGCGGTTCCGATATAGGTGACACTGTCAGGAATGTTAATACTTTTCAATTTGGTACAGCTGCAGAAAGTACCGTCATTGATGGTGGTGACATTATCCGGTATAATAATTTCTTCAAGAGCAGAACAGTTGAAAAAGGAACGATAGCCCAGTTTTTCTACACTTGCCGGAATACTGACACTTGTGATGGCAGTACAGTTTTCAAATTCCCAATCGCCGACATTGGTGATACCGTATTCTATAATAACTTTTTTAATATTTTTGTTTCCGGCAAATACGGTATTTTTCATTGAACCATAGCCGCTCAGTGTAAGTGTACCGCTGCTGTCGAGAGTATAAGTAATGTTATCTCCGCACGTACCGGTTTGAACGGTGGTACTTGCGGCATTAGCTGTGATTTCATTGGTGACAAAGCTTCCGGGAATAGCAACACCCGTGCTTATCAGCAGTGACACGGCAAGAGCGGATAGGCATAATTTTCTTAATAAAGATTTTTTTTCCATTTGTATTCTCCTTTCGTGATAAAAAAGATGTCGAATGCACCAATAATTTATAAATATTATATATATTATTTTCTAATATGTCAATGATTTTATGGATATTGGGCACGAATTTTGATTTTGTTTATTTTATTGTTTTTCTTTTCAAGCACTGTATTAATGGTAATTCAGTATCATAGAATAAGAAAAGCGGTACAGCAGGAAACCGTATTTTTCCTGCTGTACCGTTTTTTGATTGTGATAAAATATTTCTCACAGAGCTGCTGTGAATTATCAAAAAATGATGCTTGACATGATAGGATTTAAGTGTTATAATAATATACTGTACCATAGTAGAAAAGTGTCGCCTTTTAGACATTTACTATCAGGTAACTAAAGAAATAGTAACATACTTGAGCTGAAAAATCAAGTTTATTTTTTGGAATGGAGTGATTGTATGGTAAACGTCAAACCCGTCCGTCTCGGCAATACCGAGCGAATGAGCTTTTCCCATATTGATGAAGTGCTTGAAATGCCTAATCTGATTGAAATTCAGAAGGATTCTTATCAATGGTTTCTTGATAAAGGTCTTCAGGAAGTTTTTGAGGACGTTTCGGGAATAACGGACTATTCGGGAAATCTTGTCCTTGATTTTGTTGACTATACGCTTGAAACGGATCATCCTAATTACTCGATTGCAGAGTGTAAGGAACGTGATGTTACTTATGCTGCACCGCTGAAAGTCAAAGCAAGACTCTTTAACAGAGAAACTTCAGAAATCAAAGAATCAACTGTTTTTATGGGAGATTTTCCTTTGATGACCCCCAGCGGAACCTTTGTTATCAACGGTGCGGAGCGTGTTATCGTTTCTCAGTTGGTAAGATCTCCGGGCGTTTACTATAAAATGGACTATGATAAGACGGGTAAACAGCTTTTTAGTGCCACTGTCATACCGAACAGAGGTGCATGGTTGGAATATGAAAATGATGTTAATGACGTTTTCTATGTTCGTATCGATAAAAACAGGAAACTCCCCGTTACGACCTTCATTCGTGCTTTGGGTCTGGGTACCGATCAGGAGATTATCGATTTCTTCGGTCCCGATGACAGGATTATGGCAACGATCGAAAAAGATACCACAGACAATCAGTTTGATGCTCTGAAAGAAGTTTACAGAAAACTTCGTCCGAGCGAGCCTCCCACAGTAGAGAGTGCTCAGGCTCATATTGACCTGCTGTTTTTCGATCCCAGACGTTACGATATGTCGAGAGTCGGCAGATATAAATACAATAAGAAACTCGCTATCTCCAACAGACTTGCCAATCACGTTCTTGCCGAACCTCTGGCAGACCCGACAACAGGCGAAATTATTGCCGATGAGGGTGAATACATCTCCAAAGAAAAGGCTCTCGAAATTGAAAATAAAGGCGTTACCGTTGCTTACGTAAAGTCCCAGAACGGCGATACCGTTAAAATTATTTCAAACGGTATGGTAGACATCTCAAAATTCGTTGATTTTGACGCTGAAAAAGAATGCGGTATCAACGAAAAAGTACGTTTCAGTGTGATTCGTGAAATCATAGATGAATACGGCGATGATGAAGAAAAACTGAAGGAAATCATTAAGCAGCGTAAGGACGACCTCGTTCCGAAACATATTATTATTGACGATATTTTTTCTACCATTAATTATATGAACTCTCTTGCCTGCGGTGTCGGCACGACCGATGATATTGACCATCTTGGCAACAGACGTATCCGCTCGGTAGGCGAACTGCTTCAGAACCAGTTCAGAATCGGTTTTGCAAGACTGGAAAGAGTCATCAGAGAACGTATGACGCTTCAGGCTCAGGATCTGGAACATCTTCCGCCCAATGCTCTTATCAACATACGTCCTGTTACTGCGGCAATCAAAGAATTTTTCGGTTCTTCTCCGCTTTCGCAGTTTATGGATCAGAACAATCCGCTTGCGGAACTTACACATAAAAGACGTCTTTCTGCTCTTGGTCCGGGCGGTCTTTCCAGAGATCGTGCAGGATTTGAAGTACGTGACGTTCACTATACACACTATGGACGTATGTGTCCTATCGAAACACCTGAAGGTCCGAACATCGGTCTGATTTCTTATCTGGCAACTTTTGCGAAGATTAATGAGTACGGCTTGATAGAAGCACCGTTCCGCAAGGTTGACAAAGAAACAGGTATTGTTACCGATCAGGTTGAATATATGACAGCTGATATAGAAGATAACTATATTGTTGCTCAGGCCAATGAACCCCTCGATGAAAACAACCGTTTTGTCAATCGCAAGATTGTCGGCAGACATCAGGACGAGTTCGTTGAAGTGGAAAGAGAAAAAGCCGACTATATGGACGTTTCGCCTAAAATGGTTGTATCCGTTGCAACGGCGATGATACCTTTCCTTGAAAACGATGATGCTAACCGTGCGTTGATGGGTGCGAACATGCAGCGTCAGGCAGTGCCGCTTCTTGTTACGGAATCGCCCATAGTAGGTACGGGTATGGAATATAAAGCAGGCGTTGACTCGGGCGTATGTATATTGTCCGAAGAAGACGGTGTTGTCAAATATGTTAGTGCCGACCGTATTAAAGTTCAGTACGATTCCGGCAGAATACAGGAATTCAAAGTAACCAAGTTTATGCGTTCTAACCAGGGCACCTGTATCAATCAGGTTCCGATTGTCGATGTGGGTCAGCGTGTTAAGGCAAATGAAGTGCTTGCCGATGGTCCGGCTACCAACAATGGTGAAATCAGTCTTGGCAAAAATGCCCTTATCGGCTTTATGACCTGGGAAGGTTATAACTATGAGGACGCAGTACTGATTAATGAAAAAATTGTTCGTGATGATGTTTACACCTCTATTCATATAGAAGAATATGAAACCGAAGCAAGAGATACCAAACTCGGTCCGGAAGAGATCACAAGAGATATTCCGAATGTCGGTGACGATCAGCTTCGGGATCTCGATGAAAACGGCATTATTCATGTCGGTGCCGAAGTGCATGCAGGCGATATTCTGGTAGGTAAGGTGACACCTAAGGGAGAAACCGAGCTGACAGCGGAAGAAAGACTGCTTCGTGCAATATTCGGTGAAAAATCAAGAGAAGTTCGTGATACTTCTCTGCGTGTTCCCCACGGCGAATACGGTATTATTGTCGATGTTAAGATATTTACCAAAGAAAACAGCAGCGATGAGCTTGCACCCGGTGTTAACAAAGTAGTTCGCTGTTATATTGCCCAGAAACGTAAAATTCAGGTCGGCGACAAGATGGCGGGCCGTCACGGAAACAAGGGTGTTGTTTCAAGAGTACTCCCCGAAGAAGATATGCCTTTCCTCCCTGATGGCAGACCGCTTGATATTGTTCTTAACCCCTTGGGCGTACCGTCACGTATGAATATCGGACAGGTTCTGGAAGTTCATCTCGGCTATGCAGCCAAAGCTCTGGGCTGGAAAATTATGACACCTGTATTTGATGGTGCTCACGAGCAGGATATTTTCCAGTGTTTCCGTGATGCAGGCATCAGCGAAGATGGAAAGATCCGATTGAAAGACGGACGTACGGGAGAATATTTTGATAATCCCGTTACAGTAGGTTATATGTATTATCTGAAACTCCATCACCTTGTTGACGATAAGATTCATGCACGTTCGACAGGTCCTTACTCACTCGTTACCCAGCAGCCTCTTGGAGGTAAAGCTCAGTTCGGCGGTCAGCGTTTTGGTGAAATGGAAGTTTGGGCATTGGAAGCATACGGTGCAGCATATACCCTCCAGGAAATACTTACCGTTAAATCCGATGACGTTGTCGGAAGAGTCAAAACATACGAATCGATCGTTAAGGGTCAGAATATACCGAAACCGGGTATCCCTGAATCCTTTAAGGTATTGATCAAGGAACTGCAGTCACTGGCACTTGATGTTAAAGTGCTTGATAAAGACGGAGAAGAAATCGATCTTCGTGTTGATCTTGATGATGATGCTGCTCCCGTAGATTCTTCACTTGACGAAAAGAATGTGCTGACGGACGACCACGAAGGCTATCAGATTGAAAATTCGGAGGGTGAACCCGAAGACGATCTGCTTGAAAGCAGCGATGATGAATTCTACGGCGGATCGGATGACTCACTTTTTGATTTGGATAATTTTGGTGATGACGAAAACTGAGAGGAGAAAAGTGACTGATGGAATTTAACGAATTTGAATCGATAAAAATAGGACTTGCTTCCCCGGATACCATACGGGCATGGTCATACGGCGAAGTCAAAAAGCCCGAAACCATTAACTACCGTACTCTGAAACCTGAGCGTGACGGTCTGTTTTGTGAAGCAATATTCGGTCCTCAGAAAGACTGGGAGTGTCACTGCGGTAAATATAAGAAAATACATTTTAAAGGCAGGGTCTGCGAACGCTGCGGTGTTGAAATTACACGTTCCAAAGTAAGACGTGAGAGAATGGGACATATCGAGCTTGCAGCACCTGTATCACATATATGGTATTTTAAAGGTATTCCTTCCAGAATGGGTCTGATCCTGGATATTTCTCCGAGAACACTGGAAAAAGTCCTGTATTTTGCAATGTATATTGTAACGGAGATCAAATCCGACAGCGATGCGGCAAGAGAAATCTCGATGCAGCAGTGTATGACAGAAAAAGAATACCACGAAATGAAAGAAAAATATGAGGACGATTTTGAAGCGATGATGGGTGCAGAAGCCATTCAGAAACTTCTCAAGGAAATCGACCTTGATGCTCTTTCGGCAGAACTGAAAGAGGAACTGGAAGGTGCGACCGGACAAAAGAGAGTCAGAATTATCAAACGTCTTGAAGTAGTAGAATCATTCCGTATCTCCGGTAATCGTCCTGAGTGGATGATTATGGATGTGATTCCGGTTATTCCGCCGGATATTCGCCCCATGGTTCAGCTTGACGGCGGACGTTTTGCCACCTCCGATCTGAATGATCTTTACCGCAGAGTGATCAACAGAAATAACCGTCTTACCAGATTGCTTGAACTCTCTGCTCCCGATATTATTATCAGAAATGAAAAACGTATGCTTCAGGAAGCAGTTGATGCATTGATAGACAACGGCAGAAGAGGCAGACCCGTAACAGGACCAAATAACAGGGCTTTGAAATCCCTTTCTGATATGCTCAAGGGCAAACAGGGACGTTTCCGTCAGAACCTGCTTGGTAAACGTGTTGACTATTCGGGACGTTCTGTTATCGTTGTAGGTCCGGAACTGAAAATGTACCAGTGCGGACTTCCGAAAGAAATGGCATTGGAACTGTTTAAACCGTTTGTGATGAAAATCCTTGTGGAAAGCGGTTCGGCTCAGAATATCAAGGCAGCAAGAAAAGCAGTCGAAAGAGCAAAACCGGAAGTGTGGGACGCTCTTGAAAGAGTTATCAAGGGTCACCCTGTAATGCTCAACCGTGCACCGACGCTTCACAGACTCGGTATACAGGCATTTGAACCTGTTCTTGTTGAAGGTAAAGCACTGAAACTTCACCCGCTTTCCTGTACAGCATTCAACGCCGACTTTGACGGCGACCAGATGGCTGTTCACGTTCCGCTTTCGGCGGAAGCACAGGCCGAAGCAAGATTCCTGATGCTTGCTGCCAATAACCTTCTTAAACCTTCGGACGGTAAACCTGTTACCGTTCCGACACAGGATATGGTACTTGGTTCCTATTATCTTACACTTGATAAGGACGGCGAACCCGGTGAAGGAAAAGTTTTCAGAGATGAAGACGAAGCTGTGATGGCATATGAAACAAAGGTGATTACCCTCCATTCTAAAATTAAAGTAAGACGTACAGGTATATGGAACGGTGAGCAGCGTTCTGTATTGATCGATACCACTGTTGGCCGTATCATATTCAACCGTCCTGTACCTCAGGATCTCGGTTATGTTGACAGAACCGATCCGGATAACTTTATGAAGTATGAGATTGATTTCCTTGTAGGCAAGAAGCAGCTCGGAAAGATTTTTGATAAGTGTATTCGTGTTCATGGCACACAGCTTACATCAAGAGTACTTGATGATGTAAAGGCTCAGGGTTATAAATTCTCTACCAAGGGTGCTATTACCGTTGCTGTATGCGATGCTGAAATTCCGCCACGCAAGAAAGAAATCATTACAGCTGCTGAGCACGAGATTGATAAAGTATCAAAGATGTACAGACGAGGCTTTATGTCTAATCAGGAACGTTATGAAAAAGTGCTTAAAATCTGGGAAACGGCAACCAACGATGTTACAGATGCACTTCAGGCAAATCTCGGAAAATACAATCCTATCTTTATGATGGCAGACTCAGGTGCCCGTGGTTCTATGAGCCAGATTCGTCAGCTTGCCGGTATGCGTGGTCTGATTGCCAATACATCAGGTAAAACGATTGAAATTCCGATCAGGGCAAACTATCGTGAAGGTCTGAATATCCTCGAATACTTTATTTCTTCCCGAGGTGCCAGAAAAGGTCTTGCTGATACAGCCCTCAGAACAGCCGACTCGGGTTATCTTACCAGACGACTTGTTGATGTATCTCAGGACGTTATTATCCGTGAAGAAGACTGCGGTACAAAAGAAGGTATTGTTGTATCGGATATTAAAGAAGGAAATTCTGTTATCGAACCGCTTCGTGAAAGACTGATCGGCAGATACCTCTGTGAGAACTTTTACGATCCGGAATCTGGCATTCTTCTTGTATCAACCGATAAGATGATGGACGAAGGCGATGCCGACATTATCATCAAGAAAGGTCTTACTTCTGTTAAAATTCGTTCAATGCTTGAATGTCACGCACAGCACGGTGTATGCAGAAAGTGCTACGGTGCTAACCTTGCCAACGGTATGCCCGTTACGATTGGTGAAGCAGTGGGTATTATTGCTGCACAGTCGATCGGCGAACCGGGTACACAGCTTACGATGCGTACCTTCCATACGGGCGGTGTAGCAGGCGGCGAAGATATTACACAGGGTCTTCCGAGAGTAGAAGAACTCTTTGAAGCAAGAAAGCCGAAACATCTTGCTATTATCAGTGAGATAGGCGGTACGGTTACCTTTGAAGAAATCAAAAAGAACCGCCACGCTGTGATTACCGACAAGGAAACAGGCGAAAAGAAAGAATATCTGATACCGTTCGGTTCACGTACCCGAGTGGAAGAAGGTCAGGTCATCAAAGCCGGCGACCTGATTACAGAAGGTTCGGTTAATCCGCACGATGTACTTGAAATCAATGGCGAAGAAGCTGTACAGAACTATCTGATCAAGGAAGTTCAGAGTGCTTATCGTATGCAGGGTGTTGACATCAACGACAAGCATATTGAAGTTATTGTTCGCCAGATGATGAAGAAGATAAAAATTGATGATGCAGGCAGCACCGATCTTCTGCCGGGTTCACTTGTGGATAAGGGAGAATTTTACGCTGCAAATGCCGAAATCGAAAGACGAATCGCTAACGGCGAAGAAGGACTTACATTGGCTACCCGCATACCGATGCTTCTCGGTATTACAAAGGCTTCTCTTGCAACAGATTCATTCCTTTCGGCAGCATCTTTCCAGGAAACTACCAGGGTTCTTACAGACGCTGCCATTAAGGGTAAGGTCGATCCTTTGATGGGACTGAAAGAAAATGTTATTATCGGTAAACTTGTTCCTGCCGGAACAGGTATGCACAGATACAGTGATGTTGAAATTGAAGCTACTAACCCAACAGGAGCAGCATCATCTGTAAAATAAAATGATGAACGGACATCGGATTTTTTCGGTGTCCGTTTTATTCATTGGTGATAAAATTATTACAAAATATTCATTGATAATCCCGAAAAAATGTGCTATATTATAAAAAAGAGGCGATCGCAGATGAACTTTAGAAAACAATTTGAAAGCCTGAATTTCAAAGATGATTTTATG
Source organism: uncultured Ruminococcus sp. (assembly GCA_902773135.1). Classification (GTDB taxonomy): domain Bacteria; phylum Bacillota; class Clostridia; order Oscillospirales; family Acutalibacteraceae; genus UBA1213. The sequence continues at coordinate 270 of CACYDP010000116.1, read as the reverse complement.
TTCGGAGCAGTGATGAGCGACATCGGTATTGCTAAAAAAGTATTAGCAGTGATACTGGCGGAAGAAATTCCGGATATAGAACATTGTGAACTGCAAAAAACCGTGGAAAATGATTTTATCAGTCACGGTGTAAGATATGACGTGTATGTCAAAACAACAGACGGTACTAAAGTATATGACATCGAAATGCAGACAGTCAACAGTGATGATCTGCCCAAAAGAAGCCGGTATTATCAGGCATCTTCGGATATGGATTTTTTGAATAAAGGT
>CACYDP010000115.1 GCA_902773135.1 uncultured Ruminococcus sp. | reverse complement strand
TATCATTTATCAAATTCGGGATTGAATGCATAAAAATTCCTGCTGTCAAGCTTATCTGTAACAAGTCTCAATGCCTCGCCGAAACGTACAAACTGAAACATATTATATTTCTTTTTTGCTAAAATATTTTCTGAATACTAAAACAACGTCAGACCTTCCACTGTATTTCTATCCTGTCAGGAAATACAAGTATTTTCTCAATCAGAAGCTCTACTACACTGCGCTTATCATCGAATGTCAATTCGTCCCATTTGTCCATGACATTATGAAGCACCTTAAAGTCTGTTTCGCTCCTCTTCTGTCTGTCAGCTCTCAGCTTATCGCATTCACGGGATAATTCTACTTTCCGACTGTCAAGTTTAGCAATTCTTTCGTTTATGTACTTCACTGTTGTTTTGTCAATATCAGGGAGCATAATCTTATCCACAAGACCTTCGATCTCTTTCTCGATTTTCGATATCTGCGCTTCAATATTGCTGATCTTTTCAAGCAGTTCATCCTTGACATCTGAGTCTGCCTGTATCGTAAGTTCAGACAGCTTTTCTCTTATTTTTTCAATAATAACAGCCTCGAAGTCATCAGCATGAATTGTCGGCAGCTTATGAGTACAGCAGTGATAATCTGACCAACCTGTATCAATAAGATATCTGACGTGTCCTTTACTTCTCTGTGAAAATCTGACTACAAGAGCATATCCGCAGTTGCCGCATTTGATTTTTCCCGACAAAAAAGAATTTTTTGCCTTGCAGTTCTTGACCTGATGATTACCAAGAAGCTTCCTTCTGCATGCTAACCATATATCCGGCGGAATGAACCCCCTGTGCGGTGCAATAACAACATTCTGCCCTGATAAATCCCATGTCTTACGGTTGGTATTTGTGCCGCTGAACAGATATTGACTTGTAACACCGTTATACTCTTCGGGCGGGTTTATCATATTACTGCCCTGAGCTTTGAAAAAATCATATATGCTGATATCATTGGTGGTGTAGATAGGATTACGCATCATTTCAGAAAGTCTTGCTGTGTTCCAATATTTACCCCTGCGGTTAATATTTATTCCTCTGGCAGTAAGTTCACGAAGAACATCACCTAAGGTCGAAGACGGCTTTGAATACAGCTGATAGATCAGTGATATATCTGCTGCTTCATCGGGTTCTTGCACAAACATTGAAGTTTTTACCCCATCAATTACAATAGGTGCTTTACTATAGCCGTATGGAGTTTTACCGCCCATGAAAAAACCTTTTTTACTTCGGCTTGCATAGGCATCAACTACCCTCTGCTGAATAGTTTCTCTTTCAAGCTGTGCGAATACAATACAGATATTCAGCATAGCTCTGCCCATCGGATTTGAGGTGTCGAAATGCTCCGTTGCCGAAACAAAATCAACATTGTATTTCTGAAATACATCCATCAATTCAGAAAAATCAAGGACGCTTCTGCTTACTCTGTCCAGCTTGTAAACAATTACCTTGCTGATTTTACCCGACCTGATATCACTAAGCATCCGCTGAAAATCCGGTCTGTCGGTGTTCTTACCGCTGTAGCCGTTGTCCTGATAAACAATGTAATCCTGACCTTTTGTTTCATAGCCGCACATTTCGATCTGAGATTCAATTGAAATGCTGTCCTCTCTGAAAACTGATTTTCTCGCATAAACCGCTATTTTTTTGTCCATTTAATTATCAACCCCTTCAAATGATAAGGCTGATAATGGTTACAAGTCTATTGTAAACCATCACCCGACTTTATTCAACCCTTTTTCTTCATTATCAACCGGTGAGCCGCCGGTTCCATAATGAGGTATTCCTCGCTCATGTTTATAGTAATTTGATTACTTGTCACAAAACTATTCTACACTATCTTTTTTTTCAAAATATTTTCTGAATATCTCATAAAGTGCCTTTTCAATGTAACGTCTTTCAGATTCAGTTGTTTTTGCAGATGTTTCTATAATCGTTGTAAGACAACTCATAAATCATTACCTCCGAAAAATATTATGTTGTCTGGAGCAGAGATATATCTTTTATTGCTGAATCAGCAGATATTTTCTCAGCTCTTATTGAATATAGAAACAAGTACTAAAAATTATTTTTAAGTACTGTAAAAAATCAAAAAAACACTAAGAAGAAAAAAATACAGCATATAATAGACACTACATCAAAAATGTCTATTATGTGCTGATTTTATAGCTTATGAATTTGTTTTTCTATACTGTTAATTATTTTCTGAAATTATTATATCTTCAATAATACCTTTTACATCACTTTCAAACTTTGTAGCCTGATGGCATTTCTCTTTTACAACATTCCATTCTTCGCAAACTTTATCTATAAGCAAACCATATACACGTTTAGATTTCTTTTTACTAGGTTGAAGCCATAAAGGCTTTATTTTCTGATATATGTACAGTCTGTTCGACATCAAAGAATATGTGCGGGGCGCTGACAACAGTGCCCGCACTAAACTCTATATCTGATCCATTTTGTTATAGTCTGAACTAACCGTCAAATTTTGTCACTTACCCCTTATTCTTACCGCCGGAAAATCCACACTACAGCCTTTCCTGCTGAAAAAATCCCCTTACTCTCCGGAATTTTTCCCCTGAAATTCCCTCGTTTTCCCTTATTTTTCCCTTACCTTAAACTTACAATTTTACTTCTTAAACTTACTAATCTCCACAATATGAAGTGAATGACTAACTTATAATTTAGCAATCACTAACTACGACTTAAAAAATTTTTCCAAAACTTTTTAAAAATTAATCTCGCTTTATAATTCTTATTCGGAATAATTTCTGATTTGCTGAAATTCAGGATTATTATTTTCCGATTTTTTTACCCCCTCAACAAGAGCCTTATACAATGCCTTGCTGAGATCTCTGAACCCCTCTGCATTCGCTACGGATATGTATTCGTTGCCGATACAGCCTCTTGTAAATTCAAGGGGCGTTATGAAGCATACATCAATTTTGTCCGTGAGCTTCAACCTTACGTTCATTTTGTACTGATCGCCTGTTTCCGATATTATCATGTTGATCTCTTTTTTCTCCATGCTGCATTACCCCCGTTTTTGTTTGTTTTCCGGCTTCATCCTGTCGGAGCTTTGACCTTAATGTACGCATATACAAGCCTATGTAGCGGCAGACCTGCTCCACATTTTCGGTAGAAGACGCATAGGGCAGATGGTGCGTTTCCTGCACGACTACCCCTGAATCAAACTTGTACGCAAATCGAACCTTGTAGTTGCCCTTTGAATCTGTGCCTATCTTATACTTGATATTCATGCTTATTACCTTCCTTTTCCTTGTTTTCTTTGAGAATACGGTACAGGGTTGAACGACTGATACCTGCCTTTTCGCAGATGTACTTAACGCTCCGGTTGCCCTGATTATGAAGCAATAGGGCATATTCAACTTTTTCCTGCGGTACCTTCGGTCTGCCGCCGATACGCCCACGCTTCCGGGCTGCTTCCAGTCCTGCCTTTGTACGCATGACAATTACATCACGTTCAAGCTGCGCCATAGCGATAAACATTGTAACAACGAATTTCCCTGTAGGCGTGGTGGTATCAAACTGCTCTGTGATACTCACGAAGTTGATACCCCTGCGCTCAAAATCATCAATCATGTTTACAAGCTCCTTTGACGTTCTGCCGAGTCTGTCAAGCTTCCATACTACAAGAGTATCGCCCTCGTTAAGTTCACTAAGAACCCCCTCTAATACAGGTCGCTGCTTTACACCGCTCATCTGTTCGGTGTAGATATGGTCTACACCGTATTTTTCAAGAGCGTCCTTTTGCAAGGCAAGCTCCTGACTTGTTTTTGACGTTCGGCAATAACCTACAATCATAATGACCACCTTCCTTGTTTCATTCCGTACTATTTTGGAGCGGCGAGGTTCTGACACCGTTTTTGAAGCGGCTGCCTCCGTCCATCAACTCAAAAACCGCCTGTTTTCTGACACCGCCGCCGCTTTTCAGATAAACGATCGTATTTGAAACACAAAATCAAATCTGTCACCCTGTGGCGTTCTTTTCGCCCTCGCCATACCGTTAATCGCCTGAATCGACTTTGCCCCCTTGTGGCTTGTTCTGGTTAATTTCTGACCTATTCCGAAGCTGACCCCCGCCGCACAAACGGAAAATCGGGTTATACCAGATATTGCCATCGTTTCAGAATTACCCCCTCACTCCATAATCACTATAGATTTCTGTATTAAAAACCCGCACCGGATTCCATGAATTTTTACCGGCTGCACCGTTTATAAAACCGTTTCATTGCTGCTTACAAAGTTTTGTTTACGGTAGCTGATCCGCCGTTTTTCGGTTTTTTCCCGGCAACCCCCAAAACCTGTGTTCATCACGAAAAACAGCTTGCGATCAGATTTTTTCAGGATTAACGCTATCCTTTTTTGCAACTTTTCAGCCCATAAAAACGTTCTCAAAACTGCCGCTCCTCACTGCACCAAAATCCGTATTTACAGTTTTTCAGGTATAAAAATAACACCGAGCCGAAGCCCGGTGCCTGTATTAAAATATAAGTTTTCGTTAAAAAGTTTCCAGAACCACATGCCGGGTCTATAAGCGAGTTAAAAATGATACAAATGAACGAAATTCCTGTCTTGGGTGCATTTGGGTGCATTTTTGACAGCTTGGGTGCAAATCTACAGTCCAATAAAAAGCAGCATTGCTCATAAATGATG
>CACYDP010000114.1 GCA_902773135.1 uncultured Ruminococcus sp. | reverse complement strand
GTTTAATATATCACACCCTACCAGAAAAATAAAGTGTATAAGTCAGTTCTCTTCTTTCTGTACTTACACACTTTATTTTACACTATCAACAATTTTGCCGCAGCTCCCTTTTTATTATTCCATTGTGATATTTCCGTTCACTGTACTCAGATAACAGTTCCCTTTCGCATTCTCATAGCCCAGAGGCGGTCCCGGCACTGTTACCGTTCCATTGACCACAGAACAGGAATACCTCATTTCATTTTTGATTTTTCCGCTGATATTGCCATTGCAGGTAGAAGCTGATATTTCATTTCCATCACAATCATACAGAGAAATACCGCCATTGACTGTTTCTATATGGATACAATCGGATTCGGCATCTTTGAATTCGACATTCCCGTTGGTACTTTTTGCGATGATGTTTTTATCTGAAAAACAATGATGCATTTCAATTTTACCGTTCACCGATTCAGCAAATATGTTTTCAGCTTTTGCTTTTTTCATATTGATTTGTCCGTTGACAGTATTGAATGTCATGTTTTCTTTGATCTCAATGTTATTGCTCGTTCTGATACTGCCGTTAATGGTGGAAGCATCGATCGATATATACTCTTTTTCAGGAAGATAGATGATCATTCCTTTCTCTGCAAAATTGATATTGATGCCCACATAATCATACCATTGTCTTTTGTCCTCCGACTTTATTGTAAGAAGCTTTTTCTCTCCGCTGCGGTCAACATTAATCTGATGTCCGGTAAAATTACTGTCCTGATACTTTATGTGAATTTTATCATCTTCTGATTTTTGAAATCTGATACTGTCATTGTCAACATCAATACGAAAGCTGTCACAATCCTGACGATCATCATAAGTCATTTCTTCAAAATGCTCTCTGTTCAAAGCCTGCAAACGAAAACCGGTGCAGGCAAATGCCGCAAAGCAAATTGCCAGTCCTGTCAACATTAGTATCAGAGAAAATCTGATCAAATTACTTTTTGTAAATAAATTCTTTTTATCCGACATAGGAAGTATCCTCCTTTGTGATCAGCATTTTAATTTTGACAGCGAACCACTTCGTGCATTTCACATACCAAAACATTAATTTCACTAAGGCAAAAAACAACAGTATGGAACAGCCTGCCAATACCATTGCCCAGCCCAGATTAGCTGCTGCCGAAACAGGTGTCGTCAGGATAAAAGGAACCGTTATGAGCGAATAGATCCCTGCTAACAACATAGCAAGATCCGACAGAAACAATGATGCCAATACCACCCACATTACAATAAACACGATCAGCAAAATCAGCCACACGGGAAAGGCACAAATAAAAATCACCAAATGAAACGGAGCAATTTTTCTTTTTTGTCCGGCGGGATTTTTTTCACACTCGTCAATCCGATTTAATTGAATCTGTTCCACAATATCATCAATAGCTCCGAGAGAATCCACAGCCGCTTCTTCATCTGCACCGTCCTCGATCAAATCGTCAATCATTTCATTATAAAATTCTATGGAGCGTTTGATATCCGATTTCGGATTATTTTTCAGTCTTTTTTGAAGTTCCTTTAAAAATTCATTTTTTGTCATCAAATGTACCCTCCCTTGTGATAAAACCGTAAACCGCTTGCATTTCGTTCCATTCATTTTCAAATTCTTTCAGTCTGTCAACTCCTTTTGGAGTGATATGGTAATATTTTCGCAGTCTGCCATTATGTTCAACAGAGTACTCGCTGAGCATCTCCACAGATTCCAATCGACGCAAAATAGGATAAAGCGTTGACTCCGATATTGAGATATATGGTTTGACATCTTTGACTATTTTATAACCGTAAGAATCTTCGTATTTAATGGCAGCAAGCACACATACATCAAGCAAACCCCTTTTCAGCTGAATATCCATATAATACCTCCTGACAAATAATACTATACAATACATAGTATTATTTGTCAAGAAGTTTTTCGTTCACTTAACGGAAAGGTAACAAAAAAGAACTGCCGTATGACAGTTCTTAAAAAATTGTTATTCAAGCAAATGGGTGAGCCGCTGTTCCCACAGCCATCAGTTTTATTGCTGAGAATTCTATTGTCACTAACCATTACTTTTGCTGCAAGAAGTAATCATTTCGATTGATGGCTAACTCAAAAATTTTCCACTTTTCGCCGAACAGTTCACATATTTCTTCCTGTTCCTGTGGAACATCGCTGAAACCTGCCGCTTTGTAACAATAATAGGCAGATTGATTATTCTCAAATACTCCTATTGTGATCTGCTCCGCTCCCGCAATTCTGAAAGCATAATCAATGGCAAGCTGTATCATTTTCTTACCATATCCATACCCTCTTTTTTTATTATCTACGATTACAAATCCAATTCGCAGTATCGTATGATTACCACCAACATATCTGAGTATAAAATGTCCTACCATTCCTTTCTCGTCGCAGGCAGTCATCGGATAAAAATTATCCTTTTCCGCACAATCACCGTTGCAGTCAAAATATTTATCATTCATCTCTTTTTCCGTGATAGGATATGAGTTATATCTGTCTGATGTCCATTTTCTGAAAATGGTTTCATCTTCACACCAAGAAAGGATCGTTTTTGCATCTTCTCTCTTATATGGTCTTAAATACAACATAATTGTACCCTCCTCAATAATCGAAAATCCGATGAATTATGTGATAAAATATCTTCGGACAACTATCAAAGCCGAATGTATCAATCAATTCCGGCGGCTCACCGATCAATCAAGATCCAATCGTTGTTTTGTTTGCCATTAACTGTTCATAGCAAGCAAGTTTTCAATTTCGCTTTCGGGCATTTCGAACATAGCAGAAAGCTGTTTAATAGAATTGCCTAAGTCAATCAGTTTTCTCAGTAATTCAGCCTTGCCCTCAGCTTTGCCTTCAGCCTTGCCCTCAGCTTTGCCTTCAGCCTTGCCCTGAGCTCTGCTTTCTTCTCTGACAGCAATATCATACTGCTCACGTTGTGCCTGTTCATCAAATAAATCTGACAACATCGTTACTACCTCCTGTTTGTGTTGATTGATAAAATCCGTAAGATAGCCCCTTTCAAGACATATTCTTATCGTTTCCCTGATACATTCAAGTTTATTGCCGTAAATCTTACGCTGCTCATCATACACCTTGCTAAAGCCGATATACTGTCCGTGAATCGTAGTATTTCCGGGCTGTCTGAGTATTTTTACCCTTACATCAAGCGGTGCATCTCCGTCAAAATAATCGTCTTTGAATGATATTTCGTCCGCCAGTTCCTTATTACCCGTATATATCACATACAATTCAGGTTTCGGAAGATGGACTCTTGTGGCATTATGTTCGCTCTGTTTTGTTTCTTTGAGGTATCTGCGGTAGGTTTCTGCAATATATAACAGTATACGAAGTGTAAGATTTTCCGTCCATTTGCTTTGTGCTTCAAAAAGAAGAACATATTTGCCTTTTCTATCTGCGTTTACGATAAAACCAAGATCGTTATAAATATCATTGATAAACACCGTCTGCAATGTTTCAATCTGTATATCATCAATCTTTGCAGCTGTATCTTCGGGGTGCAGTTCTTTGTACAGTTCAAATACATTATTGATGTCTTTAAACAGCGTTGTGAATACGCTGTCTTTGGTTTTATATTTGGCGGTTCTATCATCTGTTAAGGTTATATCCTCCATTGGTATCACCCTTTCTTAATGATATTATAATATGATTATTTGTACATTTCAACAACTTATGGCATATATTTAGAAAATTGACACTGCTCCTATACGGTATCTCCGATCAGCGTAATCGCTTTTTGGGGACAACGACTGATACAGCGATAACACATCGTACACCGATTGCCCGCAGATGCCTTTTGGTTGTTGATTTGAATATTTTTCATCGGACAAATTTGGCTGCACAAGCCACAGCCGACACAGCTATCACTGATTTTTAATTGATCTGAATAATGACTGGTTTTATGATAAAACCATAGCCGCTGACCAAACAAACCAATCATATGCGAAACGAAATGAATCCCCTCTTTAGGATAGATTCCATTTTGGATATTCTGTACTGTCTTTTCTATCTTTTTATCCGCTTCGATCACGATTTTTCTATTTTCTTCAACCGTCTTTTTTAACAATTTACTGTCACATACGGAATCGGGCATATGAAGGTGCAGTCCCCCCCAGTATCACCGCACCATTTTTCTTTAAGAGCCTTGCCGTGCAGCCTGCACCGTCACCGCTGAAAGCTCCCATAGTGGCAACGCACATCACCTGTTTTCCCTGCCATATATCCGCATTGGATAGAATGAACTCCCTGACCATAAAAGGAGCGTTTGAAAACTGCGTGGGATAGCCCAGAATAATCATATCACTGCTTTTGATTTGAGCTGGTACCGTTTCATTTTCTAAAGGCAGGATTGTTGCAGACTCGTCCAGCAATTTTACCAATTTCTCAATACAATGTTTTGTATTTCCCGTTCCACTCAAATAGACACCAAGCATACATGGCACTCCTTTCGTTTGTGTCTTAGAAGCCTGTTTAACATCTTCGCACCGCACAGCACAGACATTAAACAGGCTCTGAAAAATCAATCGAATTGATAATATCCCTGACTTCCGATTCCCAGTCCACATCAATGCCCGGCATAGCTGATATAGCGGAAAGCCCGTGAACCAATGACCACATAGCAATGGTTTTATGTCGGATATTTTTTTCTGACATACCCCTTTCCCCCAATATCTGTTCTGCTGTTTTTCTGAACAGTTCAAACGGGGGATTATTGTGATTGTCTGAGGACAGCCGTATCTGTATATTTTTCCTTGAAAACAAAAAATCAAAATACAGCGGATTGCGGTAAAAAAACATTACATAACACACACCGAGCTCTGAAAGTATCTCACTGTGGTTTCTGCATTCATTTGTACACGTCACCAACGAATCCATAAAAGAATCCATCATATATTGCTGTACCGCATTGATAAAATCATCTTTATCCTTAAAATGTGCATAGGGTGCGGCATTGCTCACACCGCATTTCTCGGCAATTTGACGCAGCGAGAGTTTTTCCTCTCCGTACTGATGGATAAACTCCAACCCTGTTTCAATCAGCACTTTTCTTAGCTCTCCGTGATGATACGGTTTATTTTTCATAAGTCAGCCTCCTATCTTATCACTGATAAGATTATACTACTTCATCTTATCAGTGTCAAGATGATAGGCTATAAAATAATAAAAAATCACATATCTATTTTCATCTATCTGCGATCGGTGTTAAATTCATAATCCTAGTCCCACTCATTGAAAATAATATTTCCAACTGAAATTGGATTCCAATATTGTATTTGCTCCAATTCTGCTTTAGATAAGTTATGTTGAGAATCAGTGAAGGGAGAATTTAAGATTTCAGCCCCCACTATATCATAATTCATATATAAGTTTTCCGGAACATCAATAAATGTTTTCTCATTCATCGTAAGTTCATTTGTAAACGCAGCAATCGGGTAATACTTATTCAGGAGAACATAGAGATTTTGTTTGTTTGAAATAAACTGTGCATAAAAATAGTTGGTATGATCCGGGTTACAAACATTGATCAGATGCCAATTATTGATATGGATTATTGAATAACAAATTTGTTGAAAAGCAGTGTAATCATTTTCCTCTAAAGAACCAGCATCAACATTAAAAAATCCTGTAATTCCTCTTTTTAACAACATAACATCCCTCTATCAAACGTGAAAACTGACTGTATCAATCAGGATTTATAATAGTTCCCGCATATATTTTGCAACATAAAAAGCATCGTCCAAAGATTGATTAAGACAAGACCAGTATTGAATGGTTTTGATATGTGTTTGCTTATCATTGGTAAGAATCGTTTTTATTTTGTTCCATACGGTTTCTCTATATGTTGAATCAACATCAAGACATTCAATAAACATTTCATCAAATCCTTGAATGATCATATTGATCAGGTCATGTTTTTGATGATGATTCAGCAAAAGAAAATAATCATTATAGAATGTGATATAATCCTCTGTTTGTTCCCATTTTCCGCAGGTCCATTGCCAATCCTGGTCATATTTATCCGGAGGTAATATCCCGAATTTCTGATTTAAAATTAAATAAAATTGATTATCATTCATTTTGCTTACCTCCATTATTTTTTATGGTAACATTCGGTGTTCCATCTCAGATCAAACACCGAATGTATCAGATCAATTAATCACAGATTTATTTTACAGTAACCGTCATATCTTTTGACTTAGACTGACCCTTTCCGTCTCTGCAAACTACCTTGACGGTATACTTGCCGGATTGGGACGGCAGTTTAAAGGTAAAATTATCATCTGTCGAATACAAAGCATTATCGTGCTTCGGCTGTTTCACTTCGGTCCAAGAGCTGCTGCCATTCTTCTTATAAGCATATTTATATCTGTATGTAATCACACCACCCGTAAATTTTGCCGATACCGTAAGATTCTGACCCTTTGATATAGTGGTCGAACTGAGCTTAGAGCCGTTATCCTTCAGAGCCTGTTTGGTGTCCTGCTTTACGGTAAGGTAGGTATATTTAGAAGTATATTCACCGTTTCTGTCCCAAGCGGCAATTCTGATAGTATAGTTGCCGGCTTTCGTAAATTTCGGCAGACGATAGCTGCTGCTTGATGTATATGCCAGATCGACCCAGCTGTTATCCTTGTCGTTTTTATAGGAATACTTATACTTCCAGCCGCCCTCGCCCTTAAAGCTGGATTTAACGGTAATGTTGTTCCAATTGACCCACGTTGACATATGTTCGCCGCCGACACCCTGATTGTTCACCAGTTTAGAGCCGTTATTTTCGGGCAAATATTGGATATTATACTTACTGATATCATCAATAGTTTTTTCTGTTACAGAACCTTTGTATAAGTAAATGGTAGCACCTTCAAAGATATTAACATACTGCATATTGATATTTTTGCTGTATATTTTGATGGTGACATCATCACCGGTTTCGCCATTGTCTTCATCAACACCCATACGTTCAAATGCACTATTGCCGATTTGTTTGACACTGGCAGGGATCGTGATATTTTTTAAGCGATAGCATTGTCCAAAAGCAAATTCTCCGATACTTGTTACTCCATTGGGAATATTGATACTTTTCAGTGAATAAAAATAGGCAAAAGAATATTTACGTATATCTTTGACTGTATTGGGTAATGTCACCTTTGTAATAGAGCAGGTTCTGGGATTTAATCCAAAATTTCCGTTATGATCAACAGGATAATAATTTGTTAGCTTAACATCGGAATCGCTGGTCATATGAGAATATGTACCGGATTTACAACCTAATATATTATAGTCACTCGGTGACACAGCACCTATTGCGGTAACCAATTTTCCATTGATTGTGGAAGGAATATCAATGGTACTGCCTGAACCAACATATCGTATCACAGCAGTGCCGGAACTTCCGTCAGAACGGGTTTTAAAGTCGCTTGCCGATGCTGCATTGACGCTAACACCCGACAGCGGCGTTTCAGGAATCACATTAGCGATTCCTGCCGTACCCGTTATCATAATGGCAGCCAGTGTGGCGATCAGAATTTTTTTCATACTGTTTTTTAAATTTTCATTCATTTTGTTTACCTCCGTAATAATAATGATTCATACTGTGTTTGTAAAATTTCAACTATGGTATATGACAGCTTCATTTTCACCCCCTCATTAATAAAGACACAGCTCATTGGAAAAAGGTTCAGTTTTTTTAAAAAAAAAATTTTTTATTTTGGATAATAAGCATCAGCATATCTTTTAATGATTTTTTGATTTTCGGATTCTATCGCATAGGCAGGATTCGTATAGTTAGGATTCTTTTCGGCTTCTTTTAATTCATTTTTATAGGAATCTGCATCTCGCTGACCTCTATAAGATTTAGCTCCGCTCCTAAGATTGTTGAAATAGTAATCAAACTCTCCGGAAGAAGAAAATTCATATCCGTGTCGGAAAGATATTTCGTTCACGATCAGCATTAATTTGAATCGCTCTTCGGAAGAATTTTCTTGTTTTGCTTTTTCTGTAAAGACAAGATCTTTATTGATCTCAAGATATGCCTTCAAATCAGCTTCTGTCAGCCGTCTTGTTTCACTGTCAAACATATAAAAATCATCAAATTTCAAATCATCATTCCACGTCAGACTGGCATATATATTATTGTATCTGATTCTGTAACCGGACAATCTTGTCACATCGTTCGGAACAG
>CACYDP010000113.1 GCA_902773135.1 uncultured Ruminococcus sp. | reverse complement strand
TGGACCCCGGCAGGAGCTGCGAGCCCCTGCACCCGCAATTTTAATTTCAAAGTCTTTGGAAAGGGGTTTGAGGAAGAACCTTTCTTCTGAGAATTGGGGCGTTGCCCCAAGCCCCACCGGGACTACTCGCCCTGGACCCCGGCAGGAGCTGCGAGCCCCTGCACCCGCAATTTTAATTTCAAAGTCTTTGGAAAGGGGTTTGGGGAAGAACCTTTCTTCTGAGAAAGGTTTTCCCCAAGGAGCAGCAGATGTTTGTCATAAATGTTTTCCGATGGTTTCCACGGCGTTAAAGACGGCGATTTCATTGGCGTATTCCAGAAGAACGGCGGAAAACAGCGGATCATAGATGCGGGATAAAGAAAATTCACGGACGGTGCGGATATATTTATTTCTTAAAACCGATGAACAGCTGATGATCAGATAGTATTTGTTGTCTTTGCTGTATGCTGAACTGATGATTTTGCCTTTGCTCAGAGAGTAAAGAGCTTTGATACACGCAAGGAAACTTTCCACGGATTGAAATTTAAAAATCAGATCTTCTCCGCAGCTTTTGATTTTGTAGGTTTTTCTTTTTTTATCTTTTTTTTGCGAAACGGTCAGCAGCAGCAAACACCCGTGCTCATACTTTAATGCTTCTATCAGAATACGTTTGTCTTTCAGACTGATCCCTGTTTTTTCAGATGCATAATACAGCAGTTGGTTCAGAACTTTTCGGGAATGTATTTCGGAAAGCTCCAGGGATTCAAACGTGACGGAATAGCTTTCCATATCTTTGTCCGACAGGGAAATCAATATCCTTTCAGCATCAATTTGTTCGATATTCATACGCTCACCCCGTAACAAAGAATAGATCTGTTCGCTATCAGATGCTGTCTGATACGAATCTTTCTCTCTATCATCATATGAAAGAATCCGCATTTTTGCAACTGAATTTTACTGGCTATTTTAATGTGAAAATGTTCCTGTTCAATTTTATTGCAATGTTGCTGCTATTATGTTATGATTTCTCTGAGGAGATGGTATAGTGAAAAAGTTATTCAAATCTGTCAGGTTCTGGTTGATCGTGATTCTGCCGCTGACATTTCTGCTAAAATATCTTTTTGCCAACTGCACAGAAGCCGCCAATTTTTACTGCGACTATATTTACAGATACATATCAGTATTGTTTAATCGTATTGCAGGGATTTTTCCGTTCTCATTGGCGGAATATTTGATTGTAACGGCGGTGATATTCGGGACGTTCTATGTGTTTTTCATTATTGTATCTTCCCTTATGAGCAGCGGCAAACGTGCCAGAACCTTTCTGATCGGAATTTCCAATCTGTTGTGTATCGTTTCGGCAGGATTTTTTATTTTCAATACCAACTGCGGATTCAATTATTACAGGAGTGATTTTGAGGAACTCAGCGGAATGAAAACTTCTCCGACCAACGTTCATCAGCTGTATGATACCTGTGTTTATCTTGCGGAAAATGCCGCCGAATCGGGGAAAAAAGTACAGCGTGATCAGAACGGTACGGCGGTATTAACAGGGAATACTTATCAGATTGCTGCACAGGCGGTGAATGATCTCCATCAGAAATATGATTTTATTTATGACGGCTATGCTGCCCCAAAAGGCGTTGTGTTTTCGAGAGCAATGAGCTATATGAATATTACGGGCGTTTATTTTCCGCTGACCTTTGAAGCAAATGTGAATGTCGATGTTCCAAAATATACCATACCGTCTACAATGTGTCACGAACTGGCACACGTAAGAGGATTTATGCGTGAAGAAGATGCTAATTTTGTATCATTTCTTGCCTGCACGATGGCGGATAATGATGATCTGAATTATTCGGGATATATGATGGCTCTCTCTTATTCTGCTAATGCTCTTTATGCTGCCGACAAAGAACTGTATGCCGAGCTGGTGCGTCAGTATTATACCAAGGAAATGATCACGGATATGCAGTCTTCATCGGAATATTGGCAGCAGTTTGAAACGCCTGTTGCTGAAACAGCCTCTCAGATCAATGATTCTTATCTTAAAGCGAATGATCAGGACGACGGGGTTAAAAGCTATGGCAAAATGACCGATCTGGTGATTGCTTATTATATAGATTTATCAAAAAATGCATCATAACTGTTAAATATCATATTTGTATCAATAAAAATGCCGTAATTCTTTAAAAAAATATCTGAAAATATCTGTACAAACAATAAAATATTGTGTATAATATACGATAGAACTTTTGTATCAACTGATAATATTGTGATAATATAAATTTTAAGCAGGGAGTGATGTAGGAATGAAAAAAATACTTGTTGCCGATTCTTCGGAGTCAAATGATTTGATTCTGCGTGAAATTTTCGCAGATCAGTATGAATACATCAAAATCAGTGACAGCGAAGATTTTTGCCATACTATCATCGAAAATAAAGATGATTTTGCTGTTGCTCTTATCAATAAAAACATAGCAGATACCCTATCCTATGATGCCATACAACAGCTGATAGACAATAAAGTATTAGATGTTATTCCTGTGATCATTGTGGTTAATGAAGATGACAGCATCGAAAAGATGGAATTTCCTTACAGTGATGTGATCCGACTGCCGTTTGACAGTGATGCGGCACGGAAAAGAGTGCAGACGCTCTCCAATATTTTTCTGAGCAAAGAAAAATATAAGCATATGCTCAAACAGCAGACAGACAGAGTGATAGAACTGAATCAATTTATCACACATCTCCAGGAAAAGCTGCATAATATCCATAACGATATGCTGAATTCACTTGGTTCTATCGTGGAATTCCGTGATACAGAGTCGGGAAAACATATCCACAGAATCCGAAAGTTTACCGAAGTTCTGCTGGAAACACTGGCAAAAGATTATCCCAAGTATGATCTGACCTCCAAAAAAATCGCTATGATCGCTTCTGCCTCATCGCTGCACGATATAGGAAAAATTACCATTCCGGATTCCATTCTTCTCAGCCCCAGGAGGCTGACTTTCGATGAATTCAAAATTATGAAACTCCATACCGTCCGTGGCTGTGAAATACTCGAACGCCAGTTTAAAATTATGAATGAATATCTGGCAATCGAAAATCCTGTAAGTGACAATACGGATTATGTAGAGCAGAATGAGTATTATAAATATTGTTATGAGATCTGCCGTTATCACCACGAAAAATATGACGGAATGGGTTATCCGGACGGTCTGGTGGGCGATGAGATACCGATATGGTCTCAGGTGGTGGCACTGGCAGACTGTTATGATGCCCTCACCAGTGAAAGAAGTTACAAGGCGGCGTTTCCGCACGAAAAAGCAGTTGATATGATCAGAAGCGGTGCGTGCGGGGCTTTTTCCGATGAAATGATGGACTGCTTCAGCAAGGTGCTGCCCAAGTTCAAGGAATTGGCAAAAAAATATGCCGATGTCAATAATGAGGACAGCAGCATATCGGGAAGAGAAGACCGTAAATATATTGAAGAAGATGAGATCGATCACTCCAAAGATGTTTATTTCAAAATGGACAGAGATGATCTGATCAATACCATAGAAAATCAGAAAAAGCTTATGGTACAGACGCATAAACGTGACTGTGAAATCATCTACAATGCTTCTGATTATGTGTTTGAATTCGATCTGGTACAGGGCATTTGCCATGAACGGAAAGGCTACTTTACGGAAAAGGTCGGCTATGTGCCGAAAAATTATGAAGAGGCAATCCATCTGATTTCCCAGAGCTGTTCCGAAGAGTATCAGAATAAATTTATCCGTACTTTCCGACTGGATAATGTCCGTTCGGAAACAGAAAAAGGAAAGACACGGGTAACACTGGAATGTTTTATGAAACTGGAAGGCAGTGATTATTCATCGGTTCGCTGTACGGTGATTCCAATTGTCGATGATCATAAGATTATCCGCCTGATCGGTTCTGTCATTGTTCTGAACAATGCGGTACTTCCTCAGAGTACGGATAATCTCTATCGGGACCACGATCTTGTGACAGGACTGTGGAACTATGAGGGAATGAAAAAAGAAACCAACGACTTTTTGGAACATAACGGCAGAAACGGTTACCATATGCTGATGGTGATTGATATTGATAACTTCCGTTCACTGAACCGTCACACAGGTTTTCATTTCGGCAATGAACTTCTGAAAGATATTGCGGTATTTCTGAAACGAGAATCCGCCGAGGGTTCCTTTGTCGGCAAAATCGAAGATGATAATTTCCTGCTGTTTATCAAGGACTGCCCGAAAGATGAAGAAAAAGTGGCGGTCGTTGATAGTATCTTCAAGTGTCTGCACAGAAGCTACACGTTCAACAATAAAACGTATCCCGAAATTTCTGCGTGTATCGGTGTGGCATCATACCCGTCCGATGGTCAGCGTTTTGAAGAACTTTATGCCAATGCCTCCGCTGCCGTTGATGTCGCTAAAATCAACGGAAAAGATATGTATCTTTTCTATCACGAAAATATGAAGAAAAGCTGGGAGATTAAAAAATTCAGTGCCGTTCCCGAAGTATTTCACGATAAAAGTCTTGATACGATTGATTTTGACAAGTGCTTTATTCCCGTGATTGACAGCGAAAGCGGCAATGTCATCTCCTATGACCTCATCGAAACCGATAAGGAAAACGATACGGATCCCGATTATGTCTATGAATACGATTATGACGATGATAACGTAACCGCATTCAGCCTGAACAGTATGAAACGTCTGATTGCGGCGATTGACTCCTTGTCGGAAGAAACAGCCGTACCGAAACTTGCCATTATGACAATGTTCAACGGACGTGATTCGGAAACCATTCTGAAAGCAATAGGGCAGATGCTGATGCAGAATCCGATTGCAACGGAAAATATCTATTTGATGCTGTCGCAGAATATGCTCAAAAATATGGAACTGAACAGTCTGGCGGCTTTTATCGGAGGACTGAAAAGTTTTGGATTCAAAGTGGGTGTTTATAATATCGGTACGCAGAATATTAATATCAAATGCTTTGCCGATAAACTGTTTGACAGAATTTGTTTCTCCAAGTCATTTCTGGAAGATATTGACAACGGCATTTATCCCACGGATCTGATGGTGTACTTTGTCAATTATTTTTCCTCGCTCGGTACGGAAACGGTAATGCCTGCCAATATCAGCAGCGATATAGCGGAGATCATCAAGCAAAAAGCCAATGTTCCTTTCGGCATACGCAGACAGGAAAAAATCAGGTATGATGATTTTATCGATCAGATGAAAGCAACCGTTATTCTGAATCAGTATCCTGTTCTCAGCCACGAAAACAATGCTCTTGTCATCAATGACAAAATGTATGACGAGATACTGGAGCAGACACGGTCGTTTATTCTGGAATGGTCGCCCCGCACAGACAGCATTAAGATTTCGGATTCTTTCCAGAAAATGTACGGCTATGTTCCCGAACAGAGTAACTTTATCAGAAATATCCGTGACAGGAATTTTGTACATAATGATGATGTCAATAAACTGATTGAAAAACTCAATGCTTCCCGCTCGGAAAGCAATGTTTCGGATTGTCTGGTGAGAGTATACCGAAGCAATGACGAAAGTTATTTATGGAACCGGGTCAGCTTTGTCACCGTGCGGAACGATACGGGAATACCGGTAAGAGTGATTGCGATTTTTGCCGATATTACCGATGAAGAAAACGCTGCCGAAAATGAGCACAGAAAAGACAGAACGGACTTTATCACAAACCTTTACAACAAAAAGGCTACGGAAAATAAGATCAAGACCTATCTTTATGATGAGGGTGCGGCGGGATACCACGCTTTGATTACGGCAGAAATGTACGGCTATGACAAGATAGAGGAAAATCTCGGAGCAGTTTTTGCCAATGCTGTTCTCAAAGAAGTGGCACAGAATATCCGTGAACTGTTCAGAGATTCCGATATTATCGGAAGAAGCAGCGGCAACAGCTTTACCGTGTTTGTCAAAAATATCTCGGACAAGGATAAAATCAGACAGAAAGCCGAACAGATATGTGAAGCGATTCATAATCAGTATCAGTCCGAAAACGGCGATATTAAAATATACGGAAAAGCAGGAATCAGCCTGTTCCCGCAGAACGGCAAAACGTATGACGAACTTTACTCTAACGCATTGCAGGCATTATACTATGCCAAGCATAAAGTAACCGGCAATTCCGCATTCTCGGCATCTTTTGACAGTGATGTCAAACTGCTGCACGACTGATTTTTAACAGAAAAAAATACTGTCACATCGTAAGACGTGGCAGTATTTTTTATTTCTGTCAAAGATTTGATTCCGTCATATTTCTTCTGTTCGTTCCAGAAAGGCTCTCAGCCCTGAATAACGAAGCGTTTTTTTGTTGTTGTCCACCATCTGTTTCAGTACGGGGATTTTTCCTGTCAGGATCAGTATTTTTTTGGCTCTCGTCACAGCTGTATAAAGAAGATTTCTGTAATAAAGCTGCCGAGGACCGTAATATACGGGCATAATCACGGCATCGAATTCGTTTCCCTGACTTTTGTGTACGGTGGTTGCATAGGCAAGTTCCAGATTTGCCAGTGATTCGGTATCATATAGGACAAATTTGTCGTCATAGCGTACAGCGGCAGTTTTGGCGGCACGGTTGATATTGACGATGACACCTATATCACCGTTAAAGACACCTGAGCCTTCTGTTCCGTCATCTTTTGTCCATAGGAGATCATAATTGTTTTTTGTCTGCATTACCTTGTCGCCGAGCCGGAACGTATAGACGGGCATAGGAAGTTCGTATTGTGTTCCCTGTGAGGGATTCAGTGCGTCCTGAAGTTTTTTGTTCAGTTCGGTGACACCCAGTTCGCCTTTTCTGCCGGGACAAAGAACCTGTATATTGTCAAATGCAGAAAAACCGTATGTGTTCGGCAGACGTTCTGCACAGAGTTCTGCAATGGTGGAGGCAATTTTTTCTTTGCCGTCACAGTTCATAAAGAAAAAATCACTGTCGGTACGCTTGATTTCGGGCATTTCGCCTTTGACAATTTTATGGGCATTGGTGACGATAAGGCTTGTCATTGACTGGCGAAAAATTTCCGTCAGCTGTACAACGGGGATTTTGCCCGATGCAATCAGATCTCCGAGAACATTGCCGGCACCTACTGAGGGAAGCTGGTCACTGTCACCAACGAGAATCAGCCGGCAGCCCAGAGGAAGTGCTTTCATTACACCCTCGAATACCGAAACGTCCACCATAGAAAGTTCATCAAGAATCAGTGCATCACAGTCAAGCATATTTCGT
Organism: uncultured Ruminococcus sp.; assembly: GCA_902773135.1. GTDB lineage: Bacteria > Bacillota > Clostridia > Oscillospirales > Acutalibacteraceae > UBA1213. Next base: position 6,398 of record CACYDP010000113.1, on the reverse strand, counting down.
TCGTTTTTCTTGAACATAGGGTTGTCGTTTTTATCCCATTCCACTTCAAGCAGACGATGAATGGTTTTTGCCTCTTCACCCGTCACTTCGGACATTCGCTGTGCTGCTCTGCCGGTGGGGGCGGCAAGTGCTACTTTCAGACCGCACAGCTGATACAGTCGTATGATGGCGTTCAGGGTAGTGGTTTTTCCCGTTCCCGGACCGCCCGTCAGTATCAGCAGTCCTCCCGAAAGAGCCTCTGTAATGGCTTTTCTTTGAAGGGCGGCATAGTGGATATGATTCTTTTTTTCAAACGTTTCAAGAGCCAGTTCCACACCTGTTATTTTTTCCGGCGGAAACTGCATCATCATTACCAGTCTGTCGGCGGCATAGCTTTCACTGCGGTAAAGAGAAGGCAGAAAGATAAATTCTTTCTCGTTAAGCAGATCTTGTATCAGACTTCCGTCGAGCAGCATTTCGGAAAGAACTTCCGAGATGTTGTCATCGGGTAATTGAAGGTATTTTGCCGTAACCGAGATGAGTTTTTCTTTTGGCAGGCAGGTATGACCGTTTCCGGCATTATACGTGATAATATAAAGAATACCTGCCCGGATCCGCTGTTTGTCATCGCAGGGTTTATCCAGAGAAGCAGCGATATAGTCGGCACGTTCAAAAGAAACATCAATATTGCCGGTACATAAAATATAAGGATTGTTCTCAATGATTTCAATGGCCGAAGCACCAAGTGTTTTCCATACACGGACAGCCTCACGGGCGGAGATATGATATTTTTCCAGATAGATCATCACTTCACGCATACCGAATGTTTTGTGTATTTCCGAAGAAAGCGTCATTGCTTTGCTGTGGGAAATGCCTTTAATTTCTGCAAGACGTTCGGGTTCGTTCCGCATAATTTCGAGGGTTTTGTCACCAAAAGTATCGACAATTTTTTTGGCGGTCGCACGTCCGATGCCTTTGATCGCTCCCGAAGAAAGATATTTCAGTATTCCCGCAGTTGTTGAGGGAATATAATGTTCATAATATTCAAATGAAAACTGTTCACCGTAGCTGGAGTGTGTTTTCCAGTTGCCGATCAGTTTCAGTTCATCTCCGATATTCACGTCTGTCATCATACCGACAGCGGTGGTGTTGATACCGTCGCACAGCATTGTCAATACGGAATAACCGTTATTTTCGTTGCGGTAGATAATTTCTTCTACCGAGCCGCATAATTGCAGCAGTTCTTTTTGCTCCATTATTATATCACCGTTCTTTTGGAATGATACATTTTGTGCAGTATCACAGCAGACAGCCAAAATGACGATGGGATTTTGCTGAATCCCTTTGTCAGTGCGGTCTGAACCGTCCCTGCTGCTACTTGATTTTACTAAAAAACGCTTATTTTGTCAACCTTGGGACTATCTGAATCAAGGAAATTGATTTTGTCATTTCCGACGGTGAACGGTTTGAGGAAGTTGAAAGTTGTTAAATTTTCAGTGCTGAAGCAATACAAGCACAGATCACGCTTGCACCATTTTGTTTCAGCGTGCGGCAGCACTCGGAAAGAGTATATCCTGTGGTAACGATGTCGTCAATGATCAGAATTGTCTGATGGCTCAGATCGGCATTGCCAATGACAGAATAGACATTTTTGACATTGTTTTTTCTTTCTGTCAATGTCAGATGATGCTGTTCCGGATTGGATTTTGTCTTGACCAGAAGCGGCTGATAGGGAATGTTCAATATGGCTGCCACCTCAGCGGCTACGATCTCCGCCTGATTGTATCCTCGCTGCCGCAGACGTTTTTTTGACAGCGGAACAGCTGTGATGACATCAGGCATATGGTCTTTATATACTTGGCGTATGGCTTTTGCAGTATATTTTGAAAAACTTCTCGAATAATATTTTTTGCCTTTGAATTTATATCCGATCACGGCGTTTCGTACTTTGGAGGCATAGGCAAAAGGCGAAACACAACATTCTTTGGTCGGCAGGTATTGTATGATCGGTTCGGACGGAATTTCGGCTCTGCATATTGCACATTCTGTGTCTGTTCCGGAAATGACTTGCTGACAGTAAGGACATCTGTCGGGAAAAATCAGGGAAAGAAACCATTCGGGAAATTTGCGTTTTCTTTTGTTCTGTCCGGAAAGACCCTCGGATCCGGATAATGCAGTGCTTTTGGGTGGATTTTCTTTCATTATATCATCGCTTCATTCATACTTTTTTATTGTACAAATATTATATTTCCTAAAAACGAAAATGTCAATATAGTGATAATCATCGATTTTTAGATATTTTAATAAAACATATTTGAAAATAGTGCCATACAGACAGCGGCATTTCTGATCTGCCGGAAGAAACGGTTGCCGCAGACCCGGAACGATCTGTATTGTCAGATGAGCAGTCTGTATTGGCTGAAACAGATGTTGAGATAAGGAAAGACCCGACAGAAAGCGTATGGGGGATTCACTGTCGGGTCTATATTTTTGCTATGAAAAAATCCCCGAATCATTGAAAATAAATCAATCATTCGGAGATTTTTCGGGGATAGACTTCTGTAATCCGCTTGAAATCTATCATTTTTAATACATCAGTCGAGGTGACTGGATTCGAACCAGCGGCCTCTACGTCCCGAACGTAGCGCTCCACCAAGCTGAGCTACACCTCGTCTTAAATTAAGCCTTGAATAGAATTCAAGGCTTAAGATGGCTGCGGAATAGGGATTCGAACCCCAACAAACAGAGTCAGAGTCTGTCGTGCTACCGTTACACAATTCCGCAATATTGAAGTTTTCGACTGTTCTTGCCGAGAACAATATTGATTATACTATAACGAATTTAATTTGTCAAGCGTTTTTTAAAAATATTTTTAAAAAATTTGTAAAATCGTTCTGTCCGGCAATGGTCCGGTGGCAGACAGCTGCCGAACAGGTTTTGTCAGTTTCTGTCTACCAACATTCCGGAGGGAACACTGCCTACAATAACGTTTTCGGACAGGGGAACACTGGTGCAGACTTCTGTGTCAATGGAGGACAGCGGCATAATAATGGTTAGTTTTGCCTTGACATTGATAGAAAGTTTATGGACGGTCTGGTTCAGTCCGCCGCTTTCAAATTCCCCTGTGAAGTCGCTTTCGGCATTTCCCGAAAAAGAAATACATATCGGCACATTGAAGCCTCTGCCGTTCAGAAAATCACCGCCTATGATTGTACCAATCGGTATATCAACCTCACAGCTGCGTACATCAGACAGATTTTCCTGTATCCGCAGAGATACGGCAGATTTGATCTTATTCATCAGCACTGTATTGGAACCGATTGAAGTGATGCTGCCGCCGGAAGTTCTTACGGTGGTATCGAGTTCTTCGCTGCTGATATTCATTTCTTCCAGAACATCATTCACGCTCTGATTGATGATACCCGATGCCATTGATTTTGCCTGTGTTTCTGCAATTGCCGCTACAACGGGTTTTAATCTGATTTCAAATACCGTAATGAATAGGAAAAAAAACAAAGCCGTCATTAAAAAGATGATACGGATTCTTTTGCTGCTGTTATGTTTTCGGTTTGTCCGCCCGTAATTTTTGTTGACCAAAACATCACCCCTGTTTTTATAATATACAAAAGCGGCGATCTTGTGAATGGTCAGGTTCAGTTTAGCGGGTTTTGGCTTTGCAGCATTTGTATTTTTTTCATTTTCTGCCAGTTGACAAACCCGTAAATATCATTGATAAAAAACATAACAAAGCATATAATCATCGGAACATAGGAAATATTTTCTACGGAAGCCAAAGTCCATAAAGCGATCAGAATCAAATCATTAGCACCATAAGCAACGGCATAAAAGGGGCTTCTCATCAGTGTCAGAAAAGAGGCAAGATAACTGGTGGTAATGGAAACAGTACTGATGATCAGATTGGTGTTGCCGAGATATTGGAGAATAAAGTAAAACAGTACCGTAACCAACAATGCCGATATGATCATCAATATTTTACTTTTTGTTCTGAGTTTTCCGACTTCCACACCGGAAGAGTCTTGAAAAGGGTGTCGGAGCCACGATATGACGGATAATACGGCAATGGGAGAGGTCATACAGAGATAGGTGATCATTTCGCCGTAGTAGCCGAAAAAGAAGGAGATAATGCCGTAAAATACCGCAAAAATTACCGTGAGTACCTGCCCGAACACCATACCTTTGGCGACAAAAATCAGGGCTGTCACACCGGTAAGGGAGGCAATCAGGGTCAGTATATCACCGCTTTGGGACAGAATGAACGAAGCCGCCACAATAATCAATGAACTGCACCATAAAGCAATCTCAAATTTGCTGAGTTCTTTCAGGGGATTTTGAAATTTCATAACAGGGAAATCCTTTCTTAAAAAAATTCGCCCGTGTATCTTCAAAGACCTAATGATACACAAGCGAATGTCTGACATTCACGCTGCCCGGTGGCAGATAAATATTTTGTTATTTGACAGCATAATTATATAGCAAAAGAGGAGGGGTGTCAACCTTATTTTCACAGTTGTTTTCGGGAGTGGTCCGCCTAATGAAAAATCAGTTGTTTTACGGGAGCGTTATAGGATTTGTGGTAGTATGTATTGTCGGGAGTCTGAATCATTTTGTGTATGACTGGTCGGGAGGAAATGCAGCTGCGGCAATGATTACTCCCGTCAACGAAAGTGTATGGGAACATCTGAAACTGCTTTATTTTCCGTTTTTATTTTTTACGGCTGCGGAATATATCGTTTACGGTCGTCATATCAAAGGTTTTTTGTTTTCAAAATTTATCGGTGTTCTTTGCGGAATGATATTTATTCCGGTTGTTTTTTACGCTTACAGCATACCCTTGGGGACGAGCAATGTATTGATGGATATTCTGATTTTTACAGAAGCGGTGTATCTTTCCTTTTGGACGGCAAAACGGCGGATTGAAAATCATACGGATTCTCACCGCTTTACCGATGTATCCGCAGTGATACTATTTATCGGAACGGCACTGCTGTTTGCGGGATTTACTTTTTATCCGCCCGATACGTTTTTGTTTCACGAATGAAAAATAATGAAATAATGCTTGACAAACTTGTCAGGAAGTGCTATATTATAAATACACAAAAACATATCAAATTACTATGAATTGAAAGCGGTGCAAAAATGCTTACCAAATATTTTTACTATGCACGATGTTGCAGTTAACACAACATCAATGATTTAACTGTAAACTTACTATTTTCACTGGCTGTTTGAGAGCCTGAATCTTTCAATTAATATTTTAAGGAGTGTTTGATGATGTCAAAAGTTTATAACAGTATCACAGATCTGATAGGAAGAACTCCCGTACTCAGGGCAAATCATTTTATTGAGGAACATCATATCAAGGCAGATATTCTTGTAAAACTGGAATATTTTAATCCCGCAGGAAGCGTAAAGGACAGAATCGCAAAAGCGATGATAGACGATGCGGAAAAGAAAGGTCTGCTCAAACCCGGAGCTACCATTATAGAACCTACTAGCGGCAATACCGGTATTGGTCTGGCTTCTGTTGCGGCAGCAAGAGGATATAAAGCCGTACTGACAATGCCGGAAACGATGAGCATTGAAAGAAGAAATCTGCTGAAAGCATACGGTGCAGAGATCGTTCTCACCGAAGGCTCAAAGGGAATGAAAGGTGCTATCGCAAAAGCAGAAGAACTGAATAGGGAAACAGAAAATTCCATCATACTCGGTCAGTTTGTCAATCCTGCCAATCCGCAGATGCATTTTGAAACAACCGGTCCTGAAATATGGGAGGATACCGACGGCAAAGTGGACATCTTTATCGCAGGTGTCGGCACAGGCGGTACGCTTACCGGCGTAGGCAAATTCCTCAAGAGCAAAAAGGCTGATGTTAAAGTCATTGCTGTTGAACCCGAAACGTCACCCGTACTTTCTGAGGGCAAACCCGGTCCGCATAAGATTCAGGGTATTGGTGCAGGATTTGTACCTGAAACACTCGATACTAATATCTATGATGAAGTGATCAAGGTTTCTAATGAAGCTGCTTTTGAAACAGGCAGAGATTTTGCAAAAGCAGAGGGCGTGCTGGTAGGTATTTCAAGCGGTGCTGCTCTGTGGGCTGCAAAAGAAGTGGCAGCTCGTCCTGAGAATGCCGGCAAGACCATTGCCGTGATTCTCCCCGATACAGGCGAGAGATACCTCTCAACTGATCTTTTCAGACAATAATCATTAGTGAATATCCCGTATATTTCCTGCTCAGGTGAATATACGGGATTTTTTTGTCACGGAAATCAATTTTTAAAAATCTGACATCAGAGAAGTTTCTATATTTCCTTCCCGACAATTTCGCTGTCAGTAGGATAGGACAAAATTCAGCGGTTTTAGGAAAGGGGTCCGGGGAATAACCCTTTTTCCGCCGG
>CACYDP010000112.1 GCA_902773135.1 uncultured Ruminococcus sp. | reverse complement strand
TTTTCCGGCGGAAAAAGGGTTATTCCCCGGACCCCTTTCCTAAAACCGCTGAATTTTGTCCTATCCTACTGACAGCGAAATTGTCGAGAAGGAAATATAGAAATTTCTCTGATGTCAGATTTTAAAAATTCATTTCCGTGATGCTACAAGGGGTACAGCAGTGCCCGATTATGAAAACACATAACCGGGCACTGCTGCTTTTTAGGAGGAATGTATATGAAGTAAACTTGTAATCTGATTAATCCTGTTCTTCAAAGAAGAACAAATCTTCAAATTTTTTATCGAGGGCAATACAAATCAGCAACGCAAGTTTTGCACTGGGGCAGAACTGGTTATTCTCGATAGAACTGATGGTTTGTCTTGAAACACCGACCATCTCGGCGAGATCGCCCTGAGAGATTCTTTTTTCAGCACGGGCAACCCGAAGTTTGTTTTGAAATTCTATATCATTCATTTTGCCACCATAAAGAACAGAATAATACCGGCGAAAGCGATAATACCTGTTGCAATCCCTGCGATAAGATAGCCGGGTTTTTTAAGGTTTTTATACTGATAAAGAAAAGTGGTGCAAAGATAAGCGGTAATAATGGAAACGTATTCGTAAAACATTTCGTAGTGAAGAGCCTTATAGATACTGAAAGCTAAACATAGAACACCTACCACAACCGCACCCATACCAAACGAAGCGTTATAGATTTTTTGTTCACGTTCGTCAAGGGTATTACGGGTCTTACGTTTATTTTTATCGAGAATTTCTTTTTTATCCATAAAAACACCCTTTAAAACAGTAAGGACAAAATCAATATTTATTTAGAAATATTTTACATTTATCTTGTGGATATATAATAACATACTATTTCCGGGTTGTCAAGTATTCTTGACAAAATTTCTTTTAAACTTGACATAATTCAAACTATTCCCGACACTCCTGTATTGATGCGGTTTTTTGGAGATTGCAAGTGATTTTTGTGAATTAAATGATATATTTTTGAGGAGATTTTTTAAAAAAATTTGAAAAATTTTCTTGTCATGATCCATTCAATACCCAAAGCAGCAAACAAGTCTATTGACGAAATGGCAAATATATGTCAAAATAGAAATACTACATTTGGTGAAAGGTTGATGAATTGTGGATTTTGTACGACATACTGTCAAAAAACACCCGTACATATCGGTGTTTTATGTATGGCTCGGCGTTTTTTGTATGTTCGGTTGGTTCGGCACGGAATGGGTCGTACTGTGGAATTATCTTTCGGCAGTGATTTTTCCGGCACTGCTGATTCCTATGTATGAACTGTACCTGAGAAAAAAACACCTTGCGGTCAACAAGGTAAAAAAGAAAAAATTTTATCTTGCGTTGGCTGTGGCAGCCTTGTATCTGCTCGTAACCTTATATCTCTTTGCCGTGATTCCTAAGGGACACCGAGCGGGGACACGAAATCCTTTTGTATTGTTTGCGGCGGGGGTGCTGCCGATTGCCGCTGTCTGTATGTATTTCCAAAGAAAAAAAATCTGGTCATATCGGAGAATGTTTGCCTTAATTGTTCTGAGTGGTTTTTTCCTGCATTTTTATTTTTCGGTTTTTTCTGAATTTAATTATCAGGTAGATCTCCGTTTTTATGATGCAGACACTATCGGAGAGGGGCATCTGGGATATATTCGGTATCTGTATTATCATTTTCTGCCGGTTCAGACAGATCCAAGAGAATTCTGGCAGTTTTACCACCCGCCGCTGCATCATTATTTGCAGGCACTGCTGCTCCGCATACAAACCTTTTTCGGTACGGATATAGAGATCGCTATCTACAATATCAAATATCTGCCGTTGTTGTATTATATGTTCACGGTCATTACTGTGGGCAAAACAGCGAAATTCTTTCATCTCAGAAAAATTCCCCTGAGCATTGTCTTGTCTGTGATGTCGTTTTCTTTGGGATTTGTTTTCATCGCCAACTATGCCAATAACGATATGCTTTCGATTTTTCTGATGCTCCACAGCATTTATCTGGCAATGCTGTGGTATCGCAGCCGAAAAGCTGTCGATATTCTGAAAGTGGCTCTGTGTTTCGGTCTGGGAATGTTCACGAAATTATCAGTATGGGTGGCTGCCGTACCGATTGCAGTGATTTTTATTGCGGCACTGGCGGAACACTTAAAGGCAAAAGAGTTTCAAAAGTTCGGCAGACTGTTCGGTCAGATGTGGGCTTTTTTAGCAGTTGCTGCTCCGCTTTCTTTTTATTGGAGCATACGCAATTACGTGCGTTTCGGCGTACCGATCGGCTATATCCCCGTTTCAAAAGATGAATTTCAGTTAATCTCGCAGGATCCGGTTACGAGGATTTTTGATTTCAGTCTGTTCCAGTTTAACAAACCTTATGTCTGCACGATGAATAATGCGGATTATTGTGATTACAACCCATTGATTGCCTTGATGAAAACGGCTTCTTCTGATATTTATACAAACGGAGTTTTCGATTCGCTTAACTGTATTCTGTTATGGGCGAATATCCTTCTTGCAGCGGCAGCGTTGATCAGTATGATTTATGTTTTTGTGAAGAAAAATATAGTATCGGGCATTTCCAAGCTCGCCATTGCAGGATTTTATGTTGTGATATTTGCTTCTTATTATATCTTCTGTATCAAATATCCCTCGGTCTGCACGGAAGATATACGCTATGCCTCTCCGCTGATTTGTGTTGGTGCTTTGTCACTGGCACTGACGGTCAAAGACCAAATGACACAAAATACCGCCCGATCTCGTATGCTGAGCAAAGGCATTGTCATTGGTACAGCGGTGTTCTGTGCTCTGTCGATACTGTCCGTATCGGCTTACGGGGCGTGGGTCAGTTTGTATTTTAATTTCTTGTAAGGCAGGAGGAACTGCATATGAAAATTTTAAACTCTATACCAAAATCGGACGGCTTTTCGATGCCGGCTGAATTTTCAAAACATTACGGCTGTATTATGATATGGCCGCACAGAAGGGATTCCTGGCAGTACGGGGCTTATGCGGCACAAAAAGCATTTACCGAAGTAATACGAGCGATCGCTCAGAGCGAAAAAGTCATTGTCTGTGCACGGTTTGAAGATTATAACAATGCAAGGGCAATGCTGCCCGACCACGTTCGTGTAATAGAGATGAGTTCCGATGATTCGTGGGCAAGAGATGTTGCCCCTACCTTTGTTTCCGATGGCACGCACATCAGAGGCATTGATTGGGGTTTCAACGCATGGGGAGGTCTGGAGGACGGGCTGTATTTTCCTTGGAACAAGGATAACCAGATGGCAAGAAAACTTTGTGATATGCTTGATGTCGACAGTTATAATATGAGAGATTTTATTCTGGAGGGCGGTTCTGTGCATACGGACGGCGAAGGTACGGTAATCACTACCGAAGCCTGCCTGTTAAGCAAGGGGAGAAACCCTCGTATGTCGAAGGAAGCAATTGAAGCAAAATTGAAAAACTCACTCGGTGCCGAAAAAGTCATCTGGCTGAAGTCGGGAATTTATCACGATGAAACCAACGAACACGTGGACAATATCTGTGCCTTTACTTCGCCCGGTGAAGTGGTCCTGGCGTGGACAGATGATCAGAACGATCCCCAGTACGCAATGTCAAAAAGCTGTCTGGAGATTCTGGAAAATACGCTTGATGCCAAAGGAAGAAAATTGAAAGTACATAAACTGCCCTTGCCCGAACCGGTTCTGATCAGCCGAGAGGAATGTGAGGGGCTTGATGATATGGACGGTGAACCGACAAGAACTCCGGGAGAAAGACTGGCAGCGTCCTATGTGAATTTTTATATTTCCAACGGTGCGGTGATTTGTCCGCAGTTCCGTGATAAAAACGACCAAAAAGCATTGGCAATCTTATCGGAACTTTTCCCGGACAGAAAGATGGTGGGTATCTATGCACGGGACATTCTGATCGGCGGTGGAAATATTCACTGCATTACACAGCAGATTCCCTATTTCAAAAGAACGGAGGATATGATATGAACTCTATCAAAACAGCGGCTGTACAGATGTCGATGAGTGACAGCCGGGAGGATAATCTTGACAAAGCTGAAAAAATGGTGCGGCAGGCAGCCGCAGAGGGAGCGAAGATCGTTTTGCTTCCCGAATTGTTTGAGGGACCGTATTTTTGCCAGGAAAGAAAATATGATCATTATCATCTGGCAGCTGAACCGGAACAAAATCCTGCTGTGATCCGATTCAAAGAAACGGCAAAAGAACTTGGGATTGTGATTCCTGTCAGTTTTTATGAAAAACGGGGCAATGCTATGTTCAACAGTGTTGCTGTGATCGATGCGGACGGCAAGGTGATGGGAATATACAGAAAAACACATATTCCCGATGATCATTTTTATCAGGAGAAATTTTATTTCACGCCGGGTGATACGGGATTCAAAGTCTGGAAAACCCGGTACGGCAATATCGGTGTAGGAATTTGCTGGGATCAATGGTTCCCCGAAAGTGCCAGATGTATGGCTCTGATGGGTGCCGATATGCTTTTTTATCCTACTGCCATCGGCTCTGAACCGATATTGGAAGTGGACAGTATGCCGCATTGGAGAAGATGTATGCAGGGACATTCTGCCGCCAATATTCTTCCTGTAATCGCAGCCAATCGTGTAGGCACGGAAAGTGTAACACCGAGTGCCGAAAATAATTATCAGGAATCTTCTCTGCAATTTTATGGTTCGTCATTCATCACCGATGAAACGGGTGACATCATTCAATCGGCTAACAAAACTGATGAATGTATTATCACTGCGGCATTTGATCTTGATGAAATCCGTGAAATGCGTATGAGCTGGGGACTTTTCAGGGATCGCCGTCCGGAATGTTACGGCATTATTTCCTCTGCTTATCCCGATAAATAATGAAACAGAAGCCGTATCCATTATCAGCAGACTGAGGGATACGGCTTTTTCTTTCAGACAGTTTTACAAGGGGGATTATATTCAATGCTCATAGTGGGTCTGGCATTGAGATCGGTTGATGCAGTATGACCTGCCAGATATTCGTAATAGCCCTGAGCACCGACCATTGCGGCATTATCTCCGCAAAGGGAAAGCGGAGGATAAAAATAGTGCCAACGGCGTTTTTCACATTCTTCACGGATTCGCTTTCGCAGCAGAGAGTTTGCCGAAACCCCTCCGGCAAGTACTAACTGCTCATAGCCGAAATCTTCTGCTGCCTTAATGAAATTGGTCATCAGACAATCGACAACGGCTTTTCGGAATGATGCGGATAAATCATTGACCGGCAGGGTAAGACCTTTTTGAGAGGCATTATGTATCTGGTTGATGACTGCCGTTTTCAGTCCGGAAAAACTGAAATCATAGGGCGAGCCGTCCACTTTCGGGCGGGGAAGAGAAAATGACAAGGGGTCGCCTGATTCGGCAGCTTGATCCAGATGAATGCCGCCGGGATAAGACATTCCCATTGTTCGTGCGGCTTTGTCAAAGGCTTCACCTGCGGCATCATCACGGGTTTTGCCGATGATTTTCATTTCGGTGTAATCTTTGACCTCTACAATATGACTGTGACCGCCTGAAACAACCAGACACAGAAACGGCGGTTTCAGCCGGGAATGTTCCAGATAGTTGGAGGCGATATGCGAACGGAGATGATGTACGGGAATCAGCGGCAGCCCTGTTGCCAGAGAAAGACCTTTGGCAAAATTCACACCGACAAGCAGTGCCCCGATCAGTCCCGGAGCGTAGGTGACAGCGACAGCGTCCAGTCCGTCAAAACTGATCTGTGCCCGTTCCAAAGCCTCCGCTACGACACCGTTGATGGATTCACAATGTCGTCTGGAGGCAATTTCGGGAACCACACCGCCGTACAGTTTGTGTTCTTCTATTTGCGTTGCAACGACAGACGACAAAATGGTTCTGCCGTCCTCCACCACCGCAGCGGCTGTTTCGTCACAGGAGCTTTCAATTGCCAGTATTTTCATAGGTAAACCATTCCTTACAATAATTTTGTCATAATCAAGGCATCTTCCGGAGGATTGCGGTAATAATTTTTTCTCAGTCCCATTTCCGTAAATCCGAGTTTTTCATAAAGGCTGAGAGCTTCCGCATTGGATTTTCGTACTTCAAGGGAAATAAAATCTGTTCCGTGTTCTTTGGCACAGTCACAGGCTGTTTGTATCAGAGCCGTTGCCGCACCCTTTCGTCTGTAATGGGGGTATACGGCAATATTTGACACAAAGCAGCTTTCACAAATGATATATAAGCCGATATATCCGACCACTTCTTCGCCGTCCAATGCAGTGAAAAAATGTGCGGTGTCATTGGTTAATTCCTCTTCAAGACTTTGATATGACCAGGGTTGTGAAAAACATATTTTTTCCAGTTCGGCAAGGGCATCAAGATGCTCACTTGCCATCGGACTGATCGTAAGATTCATTGCTTTCATCCTTTATCAGACTTCCGTTTTCTTTTTTGCGGACAAGAATTTGACAAAACTCATCAATAGATTTTTCAATATATTTTCTGCATCTTCTGTAATTGACCAAATCCGAGCCAAAAGGATCGGGGATTCCATTGCCGAGAATGTAGATTTTTTCTTTAGGGACACCTTCGTTGAGCAGAGCCTGTGCGTGCCCCTCTGTCATTACGACAAAAATATCTGTAATGTCAATGTCATGGAACCGAATAATTCTCGGTACATGACCGCTTATATCGATGCCGATTTCGTTGCATACCTTAACGGCATTAGGTGAAACTTTTTGCCCGTCACAAAAGCCGAGTGCGGCACTGCTGAAAATACTCCGGATTCCGTATTGTTCTGATTTAACAGCATAAATTGCCTTTGCCATAGGACTCCGGCAAGTGTTTCCCGTACATACAAATAAAATATGCAGCATAAATTTCCTCCTGTGATCAGCGTTATCTGACGGGTACGTTGGATTCAGTTTTTTGCTTCATACCAGGTTTTTCCGATTCCCGCATCTGCTGTCAGCGGCAGGGAAAGTGTAACGGCGTTCTGCATTTCTTCGCTGAGAATGGCAGCCGCCTGAGCCGCTTCATTTTCGGGAGCTTCAATGATCAATTCATCATGTACCTGTAAGATAAGACGTGATTTCATATTTTCTTTTTTCAGTCTGTTAAATACTTTTATCATAGCGATTTTGATAATATCCGCCGATGTTCCCTGAATCGGCATATTTCTCGCCACTCTTTCGCCGAAAGCACGGATATTATGGTTGGAAGAGACCAGTTCGGGCAGGTAACGCCTTCTGCCGAACATTGTTTGTGCATAGCCTTTTTCCTTTGCCTCTTCTACGGTGTGTTTCATATAGCGGTCAATGCCTGCATAAAGCGAAAGATAATCTTTGATATATTGGTCGGCTTCTTTGCGTGTAACGCCAATGTCTTTGGACAGCGAAAACGCACCGATGCCGTATACAATGCCGAAATTGACGGCTTTAGCACGGCTTCTGAGTTCGGGTGTGACAAACTCATCGGGCAGATTGAATACCTTTGCGGCGGTCGAGGTGTGAATATCCAGATCGTTTTTGAAAGCCTCTGTCATTGCCTGATCGTTGGCAATATGGGCAAGCACCCTGAGTTCTATTTGGGAATAGTCCGCATCGACCAACATACATCCGTCTTTGGCGATAAAGAAACGCCTGAATTCCCGTCCGAGTTCGGTACGAACCGGGATATTCTGTAAGTTCGGTTCGGTGGAACTGATTCTGCCTGTCCGGGTTTCTGTCTGATTAAAGTTAGAGTGGATTCTTCCGTCCGGACCGATTACTTTGACTAAACCGTCACAATAGGTGGATTTTAATTTGGTCAATGTTCTGTATTCCAGAATTTCCTCAATGATGGGGTCATACGGTTTCAGTTCTTCGAGAACATCGGCATTGGTAGAGTAACCGCTTTTTGTTTTCTTTTTGGCAGGCAGACCCATTTTTTCAAATAATGCGGCGGCAAGCTGTTTGGGTGAGTTGATATTGAATTCGTAGCCGGCACGCTGATAGATACTGCTTTTCAGTCTGTCGGCATTTTCTTTCAGTTTTTTGCCGTATTCCTGTATACTTTTTTTATCCACTGCAAAGCCGGCGTTTTCCATTGAGGCAAGCACTTTTGCAAGCGGTATTTCTATCTTGTTCAGCAATTCGGACTGTTCTTTTTTGGCAATCTCTTCTGTTAGTGTATCGGCAAGCGGAACAAATCCCGCAAGGGCATTCTCTTTCTCACACTGCCAAGCAGTGACTTCATATTCGCTCATCAGCCTGTCCGGAGAATAGTCCGGAGCATTCGGATTCAGCAGATATGCCGCCAACATTGTATCAAAAATAATATTGGAACAGTCAATATCATATTTTTCAAGAATGGCAAAAATGGGTTTGGAATGATGGGTTCTCAGTCGGATACTCCCGTCGGTGAACAGTTTCTGAATGAACTCCGTCAGCCCCTCACTGAACGAATTTAAAGAGTAGATACATTCTCCGTCGCACAAATCAAGGGTGTTGATGTTTTCGCCGTCGGTTTCTGCGATAAAATCCACCGTTTTTTGTTTCAGTTTTTCGTACAGTTCCGCTGTGTCGGGGTTATCCCTGAACAGCAGCTGTTTGATTTCTTTTTTGTCCTTGTCGGGAGATTCGGATTCATAAGACAGAGAGTCAGCGGTGATGTTCATTCTGTCCATCAGTTTGAACAGTTCCAATTTTGCCATTATTTTGGCAGCTTCACTGTTATTTCTTTCTTTGGGAATATAATTTTCTATTTTTGTATCGATCGGAGCATCGGTTCTGATCGTGCCGAGCATACGGCTCATATAGGCACTTTCCTTGCCGGCGATCAGTTTTTTTCTGATACCGGGTTTGATGTCGATCGTATCGATATTATCATAGATATTGTCAAGATTGTCAAAGCGTGAAATCAGATCTGCCGCACCTTTTTGTCCGATACCGGCAACACCCGGAATACAGTCTGATGTATCTCCCTGAATGGCTTTGATGTCGATCAGCTGATGCGGTGTGACACCGTAGACTTCTTTGATTTTGGCTTCATCATAAACGGTAACTTCGGGTTTGCCGAATTTAGTGGCAGCAATTCTGACGGATACGGTGGGAGAAACCAATTGCAGACTGTCACGATCTCCTGTTGCAATCATACATTCATTGCCGCCAATGGTACATTGGTGTGCCAATGTTCCCAGAATATCGTCTGCTTCAAATCCTTCACAGGTTACGATCCGGTAGCCCAGTGCGGTGAGCAGGTCTTTCAGCGGCTGAAGCTGTGAAGCCAGTTCCTCCGGCATACCGTGGCGATTGGATTTATATCCGTCATAGGCAAGATGTCGGAAAGTAGGTGCTTTCAGGTCGAACGCCACAGCGATTGCATCGGGATTGCTTTCGTCAAGCAGTCTGAGAAATGTTGTCATAAATCCGTATATGGCATTAGTGTATTGTCCGTCTTTGGTGGTCAGCAGCTTGATTCCGTAAAAGGCACGGTTCAGAATGCTGTTTCCGTCAAGAACAAGCAGTTTCATTTTTTACCCTCCCGCATCAGCCTTTGTATTCTTCAACCGTATCGGAATTTCCGGGACGTATGATGTCCATAATTCCAACATTTCTTCCGTGATGTATATATACTCTCGGAACACGTTTGCCAATCAGACAAATCAGTTCATAATTGATGGTTCCTGTCATTTTTGCCATTTCATCAAAAGAAAAGGTATTATTGCTGCCGTCACCGATCACGGTCACTTCGTCGCCGGGGCGGACATCATCAATACCGCTGATGTCTACCATCAGCTGATCCATACAGACACGTCCGATCACAGCGGCTTTTTGTCCGTTGACAGTGATGTATGAACGATTGCTCAGACTTCTGGAATAGCCGTCTGCATATCCAATGGGGATCGTGGCAATTTTGGTAGGTTTGTCGGTGACATATACGGCACCGTAGCTGACAGGGGTGCCGGGTTCGACTTCTTTGATCTGGGCGATCACGCTTTTGATCTGCATAGCGGGACGAAGATCGAGCCTGCCGTTTAATTTCTCGGACGGTGACAGTCCGTAAAGAATAATGCCTGCTCTGACACAGTCAAAATGTACTTGCTGATAATCAATAATAGCACCGCTGTTAGAGCAGTGAACCAATGGAAAATGAATCTTTCTTTGTTTCAGTTTTTCCACTGCATCGGTAAAACATTCATATTGATGTCTGGTGGCCTGTTCCCCCTCTTTACCTTCGTCTGACAGTGCAAAATGTGTGAAAATGCCTTCGTGAATGAGATGGGGAAGCTGGCAGACACGCTCAATGCTGTTGATGGAATCTGCATCACGCTGTATATTCTGATACATAAAACCGATACGGCTCATACCGGTATCCAGTTTGATATGTATTTTGACATTTACATTGTTTTTAAGAGCATTGGCAGAAAGTTCCTCTGCATATTCTTCCGAAAAAACAGCCTGACTGATCTGATGGTCTGCCAGTACCTTTGCCATATCGGGCGGTGTAAATCCTAAAATCAGTATCGGAAGACGAATTCCTTCTTCACGCAGCTGCATTGCTTCATCTATGTTGGAAACAGCCAGCCGCTGAGCACCCATCTTTTCATACAATTTTCCGAGAAAAACTGCACCGTGACCGTAGGCATCCGCTTTGATAACGCACATTATCTGTGCTTTGGGGTCAGCGGCACGTCTGATGACATCAAAATTATGTTTCAAAGCGTGAATGTCCACTTCCGCCCAAGTTCTTCTGAGATATTTGCTCATAAAAAAACCTTCTGTCATATTTAAATATTAAATGATTGTAATAAATTATATTTTACCCCATACTTACGATAATGTCAATCAAAGCACAAAGTGTATCGGCGTAAAATTTTGTGATTTGGTCGATAACTGTTCGTTGACAATATGTTATTTATCACTTATAATTGATATTGCTCCGCCGATGAAATTTTGCTTTGTCAAGATGGCTTTCGGCATATTGAGATAGAGGTT
>CACYDP010000111.1 GCA_902773135.1 uncultured Ruminococcus sp. | reverse complement strand
TACATAAAGGGAGAAATGAAAATGGCAAACACAAACAATGACACAAAGGTAGTAACCGGTAAAGTAAGATTTTCATACGCTCACGTTTTTGAGCCTGTAACAGATGATGAGGGGAAGGAAAAATACTCTGTATCAATTTTGATCGACAAAGACGATAAAAAGACTGTCAAAGCCGTAGAAACGGCGATTGAGAACGCCAAGAAGGCAGGTATTACCAAATTTGGAGGGAAAATTCCTGCAAATATGAAACTCCCCCTCCGTGACGGCGATGAGGAAAGACCTGAAGATGAAGCCTATAAGGGCAAGTATTTTGTTAACGCCAATGCAGGTACTAAACCCGGACTGATAGACCGAAAGGGCAGAGCGATTCTTGATTCAACAGAGTTTTACAGCGGTTGCTACGGTTTTGCATCTATCAGTTTCTATGCCTTTAATACAAAAGGCAACAAGGGAATTGCCTGCGGACTGAACAACATTATGAAAACAGAAGACGGAGAATCTCTCGGCGGTCGCTCAAGAGCAGAAGACGATTTTGCGGATCTTATTGATGATGACGATGATGAGTCTTTTCTTGATTGATGTAGGCTTTCAGAGGTCGATATGAGAGAACTAAGTATAGATATAGAAACTTATAGCAGTGTTGATCTGCTGAAATCAGGGGTTTATGCTTACGCAGACGCCCCTGATTTTACAATACTTTTGTTAGCATATGCATTTGATAATGAAGATGTCCGCATCATAGATCTTGCCAACGGAGAAACCCTACCCGATGATTTGCTTTGTGAACTCGTAAAAGACAGCACAATAAAGACTGCATTTAACGCTAATTTTGAGAGAACTTGTCTTAGCCGTTTTTTAAATCTGCCAATGCCGCCGGAGCAGTGGAAATGTACAATGGTACACGCACTGGAGCTGGGGCTTCCGGGTTCTTTGGCGGGTGTTGCCGATGCTCTCGGATTGGCAGAACAAAAGGATACAAAGGGTAAAGCGTGTATCAACTATTTCTCCAAGCCGTGTAAACCTACCAAAACTAACGGCGGCAGAATAAGAAACCTTCCTTGCCACAACCCTGAAAAATGGGAAATCTTTCAAGAGTATTGCAAACAAGACGTTGTGGTAGAAAGAGAAATCAAGCGTAAATTAAGCCGTTTTCCGCTTAGTATGAATGAACAGAGATTGTGGGAGTGTGATCAGAGAATCAATGACAGAGGGGTCAGGGTTGATACTAATATGGCAAAAAGGGCTGTTGATTTCAGTGAGCAGCAGAAAAAACAATGCTTTGAAGAAGCTGCCAGACTTACAGGTATTGAGAATCCAAATTCTGTAACTCAGCTTAAAGACTGGGTGGAAAACAGAACAAATGAATTAGTGGATAGTCTTGATAAAAAGGCAGTGGAACAGCTGATACAGTCGAACAATGACTTGTTGCTCAAACGGGTACTGATCCTTAAAAAAAGAATGTCGAAAACATCAAATAAGAAGTATGATGCGATGCTCCAATCTGTATGTGGTGATGGCAGAATCAGAGGGGTTATGCAGTTTTACGGTGCCAACCGTACAGGGAGGTGGGCGAGCAGATTAGTACAACTCCAGAACCTTCCGCAGAATCATCTTCGTGATTTGGATATCGCCCGTCAAACAGTCTGTGATGGTGATTATGAGATGTTTGAAATGTTATATGATGTGCCCGATACTCTGTCGGAGCTGATACGGACCGCATTGATACCGAGTAAAAACAGACGTTTCATTGTATCTGATTTTTCGGCTATCGAAGCACGGGTAATCGCTTATCTTGCACAGGAAAATTGGCGGCTGGAAGTATTTGAAAACGGCGGGGACATCTACTGTGCTTCCGCCTCTCAGATGTTCGGTGTCCCTGTTGTAAAACACGGTATTAACGGTCATCTGAGACAGAAGGGGAAAATAGCCGAACTTGCACTCGGTTATGGCGGTTCAGTAGGTGCTTTGAAATCTATGGGTGCGTTGGAAATGGGACTGAAGGAAGAAGAACTGCAGCCGTTGGTTGATGCATGGAGAAAATCAAATCCCAAGATCACAACTTTCTGGAAAGAGTGTGAAAAAGCAGCTTTTGCCGCAATAAACGGCAATCCGCAAAAAATAAAATGCGGAATCACTTTCTATAAACTGTCCGGTATTTTGTTTATTGGTCTGCCATCGGGAAGGGCTCTGGCCTATGCTAAGCCTCAAATCAGAGAGAATCGCTTCGGAAGTCCGTCCATTACCTATATGGGTGTTCAGAATAGAAGTGCATGGGCGAGGATTGAAACATGGGGCGGAAAATTAGTAGAGAATATTGTTCAGGGATTTGCAAGAGATTGTCTTGCAGAAAGCATTATAAGGCTTGAGAACAGGGGATTTGAGGTCAATTTCCATGTTCACGATGAAGTAATACTTGATGTTCCGATCGGAGTTTCCTCTGCAAAGGAGATCGCTGATATTATGGGAGAGCCAATAGAATGGGCAAAAGGTCTGAACCTTCAAGCAGAAGCCTACGAAACGCCGTTTTATAAGAAAGATTAGGGGGGTAGCTAAATTTGAGAACATTTCATATTGCAGTAGGTATCAGCCGGAATACAAATATCTGGAAAAATACCACAGTCACTTGGGAGGAAATGCTCGAACGATTAAAAAATACTGTCAGAACCCCGGAAACACAGGGCGAATATAGGAATCTTCCAAAATCCAAACAGGACAGTATTAAAGATGTAGGAGGGTTTGTAGGCGGGAATCTCAAGGACGGCAGAAGAAAAAGAGGCTGCATCAACAGCCGTTCAATGATAACACTTGATGCTGATTTTGCATCGGAGGATTTCTGTGAATCCGTGGAGATGTTTGCAGAATACACTTATTGTATCTACTCAACACATAAGCACACACCCGAAAAACCCCGTCTAAGACTGATTATACCGTTATCAAGGGATTGCAGTGCAGATGAGTACGAGGCTGTGGCACGGAAAATTGCGGAGAATATAGGCATCGATATGTTCGATGATACAACCTACCAGCCGCAGCGTTTGATGTACTGGCCGAGTACAAGTATTGATGGGGAGTATATTTTTGAGCATTCGGAAAATAAACTGTTGGACGTTGAAAAAATACTGTCATCTTATAACGATTGGAAAGATGTATCGCAGTGGCCGTCATCTTCCAGAACCGTAAAAGCAAAGGACAGGCTTTTGAAAAAACAAGAGAATCCGAAGGAGAAAAAGGGTGTTATCGGAGCATTCTGCCGTTGCTACGACGTACATACAGCAATCAGCGAATTTATACCGGACGTGTATTCAAAATGTGCAAACAGTGACAGATACACATATGTCAACGGCAGTACGGCGGCAGGGCTTGTTATCTATGAAAACGGATTGTTCGCTTACTCCAATCACGCAACCGATCCCGCCGGAGGAACACTTTGTAATGCCTTTGATCTGATTCGGCTTCATAAATTCGGAGAACTTGATAATGAGGCAAAAGAGGGAACACCGACAGTCAAAATGCCATCATATGTGGCAATGCAGGAATTTGCGGCCAGCAATAAAGAGGTCCGGCTTCTGATGCATAGAGAGAGAGCCCAATCTTGTTCGGAGGATTTTGCGGAACTTATTTCTGCATCAGAAGAATCTGAAAATGATGATGACTGGATCCTTGGGCTTGCCTGTGATAAGAAAAACAATAAGCTGCCTACCATTGATAACTGCCTTAAAATCTTTACCAATGACAAAAACTTAAAAGGAAAATTAGCCTACAATCTGTTTACAAAGAGGTATATGGTTCTTGGAAAAACTCCGTGGAATGATGAAGATACCGAACGGGAATGGACCGATACAGATGATGCAGGACTGAGGCACTATACGGAAAATGTTTACGATATAAGGTCACAGTCTGCGGTAAAAGACGCTTGGGCATTGGTGAGTATGAATAACAAATACAACCCCGTTCTTGATTATCTGAATGAATTGGGGTGGGACGGTATCTTAAGAGCAGAAAGCCTTTTTATAGAGTATCTCGGAGCGGACGATAGTAAGTATGTGCGTGCTGTAACGAGGAAAACGCTTGCTGCTGCGGTCGCACGGATATTTGAACCGGGCATCAAATACGATGATGTAACAGTTCTTGTTGGTGTTCAGGGCTGCGGTAAGAGCTTTATTATCCGCAGATTAGGTAAAAAGTGGTTCAGCGATACACTAACAACCGTACAGGGAAAAGAGGCATATGAACAGCTTCAAGGGTTCTGGATCATAGAGATAGCCGAGTTATCGGCATTAAAGCGAAATGAGGTGGAGGCGGTGAAGCATTTTACCGCAAAGTCTGAGGACGCATATAGAGCTGCCTATGGTCATCACACCGAGATACGAAAACGGCAGTGTATTTTTATAGGAACAACCAACCAAAGAGAATTTCTGAGAGATCAGACGGGTAACAGACGTTTTTTTCCAATCGACACTCACCCCGAAAATGCAGTGAAGAATGTTTTTACTGATCTGACTGATTATGAAGTCGATCAAATATGGGCAGAAGCTGTTCAGATTTACAAAAGCGGCGAGAAGATCTTTATGGATACCTCCGAATTAAGAAATCTTGCCAAGCAGGAGCAGGACAACCATTTTGAAGAAAGCCCGTTAACAGGAGATGTTATCAAGTATCTGAATACGTTATTACCGGAGAACTGGGCAGAAATGGATCTGAGCGACAGACGGCTGTTCCTCAGTGGTAATGAATTTGGCATAAAAGCGGAGGGGACAGTACGGCGTGAGAGGGTTTGTCCTCTTGAAGTCTGGTGCGAGGCTTTCGGCGGCGACCGCAAGGATTTTAATTATCAAAAGTGTACAGAAATCAAAGATATTATTAATAGGACTGGAGAGTGGGTTGCAACAAAAAGTACGATGAGATTTGGAAGAATATATGGTAATCAAAGGGGGTTTGTAAGAAAAAATTAAAACTGTGCCACATATTGTGTCATTAAAAGTTGAGTATTTATCATACTTTCGGATATATGCGGCACAGTGGCACAAATTTATTATATGAATATATAAGATTATAGAATTTATAGAAAATAATAAAATCTATAATTTCTATATTTTGATAAAGTATATATAAATTTGTGCCACTGTGCCATTAATATAAATTTACTGATTTCAAGCGGATTTTAGGCGGCACACATTTTAAAACAGAGAGGGGAATTTATAGACTTGCAAGAAGAAAATATAGAAAAATGCTTAAAGAAGTACGTAAAAATCAAAGGCGGCTTATGTCTTAAGCTGATACCTGTAAGTATGAGAGGGCTGCC
>CACYDP010000110.1 GCA_902773135.1 uncultured Ruminococcus sp. | reverse complement strand
TAAACACTTCTGATCCTATTTTGGTTACACTATCCGGGATCACTACGCTTTTCATTTGTCTATTAGAACAATTCGCAAATGCTCTATTTCCTATGCTGGTCACACCATCTTGTATCGTAAGGCTTTGAGCACCATAGCAGCTGGAAAATGCCTCGTTGCCTATGCTTTTAACAGAACCCGGGATAGTCACACTTGGTAATTTAGTACAAAAACTAAATGCATAGCTTCCTATACTTGTAACACTGTTCGGTATAGTCAGGTTTGTTGCTTTGTTACAACCATAAAAAGCAGATGAACCTATACTCGTGATACCGTCTGGAATTGTAATATCTGTCAAACTGCAGCCATAAAAAACACTTGCGTTAATGCTTTTGAGGTGACTGGGAATCGTCAATCCCGTTGCTTTGCTACAATTTAAAAAACCATATGCACCGATATATGTTACCTCATCCGGTATCGTTATAGTAGTTAATTTAGTACTGCCACAAAACGCATAGTCACCAATGCATCTTAAACTATCCGGAACTGTCACACTTGTTAAGCTGCTGCAATAATAAAATGCATATTCTCCTATACTGGTCAGACCGTCCGGTAAAGTTACTGACTTAACTTGTTTCTCTCTGAAAACACTGTTAGCTATATATTTGATATGATTCGGTATGGTTACACTTGCCGCTGAACTTGAACCTGTGTACTTAATGAGAATATTATCAATATATTGAAAACCGTTTTCAGTGACTTTGGTTAAACCGGTATTGTCAAAAGCTGTACTGTAGATGTTGACCGCCTCCGGAAGATTGACCTCTGTCAGTGTTGTACATCCAGAAAAGGCTTGATCTCTGATATAAATTACACTATCCGGAAGAGTGATCGATGTCAGTGCTGTACATTGGGAAAAGGCTTTTTTTCCGATATCAACCATACTATTCGGAAGGGTGACACTGACTAATTTTTTATTAAGTGCCAGACCTTCTTCTCCGATGCTTTCAACACCTTCATTAATGGTTATACTTTCCAATTTCAAACAATATCGAATACCGTCTTTCTCTATACTCTTTACACTGCCGGGAACAACAAGGCTTTTAACTCCTATACCATATAGCGTATATTCATTTATTTTTTTCAGATTATTTGACAGTTTCATTTCTGACATGCTGGAACAGTAATAAAAAGCATACGTTCCAATTTCTGTTACACTATCAGGAATTTCTATTTTCCTCAAACTACTGCCTCTAAATGCAGACGCTCCAATACTGGTAAGTCCATCAGAAAGGGTGACATTTGTGATTTTTGACTGATAAAATGCATAATCTCCAATGCTCGTCACAGACCCGGGTACATCAATCGATCCTGTTTTGCCTTGAGGGCATCTGATGAGTGTTGTTTTGGAGCCATCATATAAAACTCCACCATCAGTGGACAAATTGGGATTATCATCATCAACAACAATAGCGGTAAGACCATAACAGCCGTTAAATACATCGCCATAGATACTGACATCTTCTGTATGACCGGAAATCGTAATGGTATTAATGGCAGTACAATTGTTAAACGCCTCAGCTCCTATACTTTTAATACTTTCAGGGAATGTCAGATTTTTTAATTTTAAACATTGGTAAAACGCACTACGTCCAATATTAACAACACCATTCGGAATAACAAGATCTTCCAGTTTTCGGCAATAGATAAATGCACCCTGTCCTATATCTGTCACGCTGCCCGGAATAACCAGTTCTGCCAAAGCATAGCACCATCCAAATGCATAATTTCCTATACTTGTTACGCCATCAGGAATAATGATACTTGTTAATTGCTCACAACTTGCAAAGGCATAATTTCCTATTTTTTGTACGCCGGAAGGAATAGTAACACTTGACAGCTTTGAACTATGAAACGCATAAGCTTCAATTGTCTTTACACCGTCCGGTATTACATATTCACCGGTTCTGCCGCTCGGAAAACGAATCAGTCTGGTTCGATCCTTACTAAACAGAACACCGTCTATCGAAACATAGGCATCACTGTTTGCACCTATATTAATATTGGTTACATTGTACAAAGCTTGCAGCTTTGCTTCTTCCAAATCAATATTATCCGGAAGATTCAGATCTCCTGAAAAACCTGAGGCAATACTAATAATTTGTGTCATTTGCTTATTATAAATAATACCGTCTTTCGCTGTATACCACGGATTATCCTCATCTATTGTAACCTTGTCTGCTCTAGTTGAATATGTGCTATCCAATCCGTTTTCAATAGAAGAATAGTTATAGGAAACATCTACCTGTTTGACAGGGGCCCCTTCCATATACCAGCTATTCCATCCAGTATCATCAGCCACTGTTATATACTGCGACTGAATATAATTATATTGACTGTTTACGAAAAATGCTTTATCACCAACTCGTTCCTTTGAAGTTTCGCCATCGATATATATCTGTCCAGAATTAGAATTGCTGCCAATGCCATAATTTGCAATGAGATAAAAAGCACCATTACCTATCCATTGAACACTCGCAGGTATATATATATTATAAATACGTTGACTTGAACCATAACCATGATTATAGGCAAACGCAAAATCTGCGATAGAAACAGCAGAATCAGCGAACGTAAGGTCATCACTGAAACTCTCACTTGTCAGACCATATGCCACTCTGTAATCAGGATGTAAATACATCACATGATTGTATGAATAACGTTCCTGGGTAATCACGGGGGTATCATCAAAGGCATTAGTACCGATATGAGGCACCTGATCGCCGAAATCGGCTCTCTCCACAAAGGTACCGCAGAATGCAGAATCACCAACAATAGTTGTATTGGGCAGTTCCAGTTCCATCATATCATCATTTGATGTTCCGAATGCCTTAGAACAATGATAAAACGCCTGATTGCCAATCGTCTGTACGTTAACAGGAAGCGATACTGCTGTAAGATTGGTACATTCATCAAAAGCATGTGCTCCGATCGTTGTAAGACTGTTAGAAAGATGGATAGTTTTAAGAGAATCACAGCTTTCAAAAGAATAGTCCCCTATTTCTGTTACGCTGTTCGGAATCGTTAATTCTTCTAATGTATCAAAGCGATAAGCACATACCGGGAAGTCTTTCGGCACATATTCATCGTTGTACTGATAACCCTCCGGCAATTTGTAGCCTTCTATGCCGACCACTTTATACCGTTCGCCGTAATTCTTTCTTGTATAATTTCCGTCGTAATCAAGAAGCGTTAATTTTCCGTAAACGTCACTGTAAATCTCCTCTGTTGTTTCATTGCCGATATAGCCTGTGATCACAGCCGTACCGTCATAGGTAACACCGTTGTTTGTATCGGTAAACGTCTTTTCAGTAACTTTATACGTAAAATTACCCTGAAGGCGTATTGATAAATCGAACGTATCATAGTATTCTTTATCGTGATCATCTGCATCGACATAAGTTACCTTAACAGTAATATCACTGTGATTATACGGAACCAAATCACTTAATGCCTCACCCTCAACAGTAAGGGTATAATCTTCTTTATTCAGCTTTTCAGTAGTACCATCATCATAAACAAGATATACATTCAGATCATCATGATTAAACGGTGAAACACTGACATATTTGTCGCCTGCCCATACAGCAGAGATAGCTGTGAGTTTTCTGCCGATTTTAATAATATTCTGTTCATGACCGTTGTGACTGAGTTTTGACTGAACATATTTACTGTTGCTGTATGTAACAGCTGCTTCCATATGCATAGCATCTAATTGGATTGCTGCTGTCTTGTTAGTAGCATCAATTGTGACGATTCCTTTATCAGAAGTAATGTCCGATACATCATAACGAATTGCATCCACTTCCGAAAGTGTCATTGTTCCTGTTCCTACCGGAACATCGGCAAATACCGTAGAAAGCTCGACATAATCTTTGGTCGGATTATCTTGTTTAAATTGTTTAATATACTCCTCAGAGAACGTCATACTTCTGTATGCCGTATAGTCATTTCCATAAACATCTTTACCGCTGAGTTGGAATAAGAAAGTTGGAGCACCGTGTTCAAAAACAATATCTTGTATTTTGATTTTCTTTTTAACAGAAACGACACCCGAAGCTTCCTTATCAACTGCTGTAATTTCCTGCGTTTTTCCGGCAGAAATATTATTGACTGAGAACCGTACTTTTTCGTCAGACAGACCATAACCTACGGGAGGTGTTTTTTCCAGGAAATAGTAACTTCCCCATTCAAGACCCTCCACCAACGCTGTTCCATCTGCTCCGGTAACGATATTTTCCTTTACCAATGAAGCATCGCTCTTGTACAGTTCATACACTGCACCGGGAAGAGGTTCATCTGACGCATTAACTTTTAACAGTTTTACCTTACCCAGAACACGTTCGTCTGTGGCATTAATAACAACCGTATTTCTGACGTTAGAGGCATCCAGTGTAAACGAATACTGTGTATCATTGAGCTGATAACCATGCGGTGCATCTACTTCCTTAATATAATATTCGCCCCAATACAGACCTGTAATTTCCAGTATACCTTGGCTGTTTGTTAGATATGATTCCTTGGAAGGCTCACCTTTTTCGTTCACCTGCTGATTGGTCGATGCATTGAAAAGACCATAAGATGCTTTTTCTACCACCGCACCTTTGTTGTCACGTTTTTCCAGCCACAAATTACCTTTGAGACGATTATCGTATACTTTGACAACTTTTGTTGCCACATTTTCTTCGTTCAGATCATCAGGACCTATTGTAAACGATACCGGTGTGGCATCACGCTGGTAACCTTTTGGTGCAATAGTTTCAACAAAATAATAAGTACCGTATGTCAGATCATCAATATAAATTTCGCCATTCTTATCGGTAACATAAGTACCCATCAGTTCATCATCGGAATTATAGAAGTTATAAACGGCATTTTTCAGCGGATTGCTTGTTTTTGTACCGTCTTCTGTTACTTCATATTTTGTCAGAGTCACTTCTGCGGGATACTGTTCGTTTTCGATATTGATGTTCAGTTCTCTGCCGGCATCATTAGAGGCATCAACTGTAAATTCTATCTTCTTCGTATACTTCTTATAGCCTGCCGGAGCCTTGGACTCCAAGAGATAATAGCTTCCCCACGGAATACCGCTTATTTTGATTTTGCCGTCTTCATCTGAAACATAAGTGTCATTAGTTGCATACTTTCCATCAGGTGTATAAAGCCTGAACTGTGCACCGCTGATATTAATTTTATAAGTCACATCGCCGCTTTCTGATTCTGTTTTACCCCTATCGGATACCTTTTTAAAGGTCATATCCGACAATTTTCTTTGGTTATAAAACTCAACGGTTTGAACCTGTCCGGGCTCATAGCCATATAATTCGACTCCATAACCGTACCGATAAGAATAGTAATAGCAGTTGTAATACCACTCATTATAATCCGGATGAGTATTGTAATAATCATAATCTTCTGCCATATCTTTTTCAATCTCTTGATGCGTAATATAACCCTTTGGATATTTGGTTTCTTTGATATAATAATACCCATAAGGAACATCAGATATTTTGGCTTTGCCATCTTTTCCGGTGACAATATTTGATCTGACAACAGAATTATCGTTATAGCTATAAAGGGCAAACTCTGCTCCCTCAATTGGCTCATTGGTATTATAACCAAGCTTATTGATGATAATATCACCTTTAAAAGGTTCTATCATAACCGCTGTTTTGTTAGATTCCAGACGCACGTCCGGTTGAATAATAACCTTGCTGTTTTCATCAATACTGTCATAATAAATAACAGAATCATTGATAGTTTTTTGATAATTCAAATCTCCATAGTAGTTTTCCGGTGCTCTCATACGAATTTCGACAAAAGCGGTTTTCTCACTTGTAAGTACACCTTCACCAAAGTCAACTGCTATGGATCTTACAGGACCCCAGAGCTCATATGGGTTTGTTTTCCAGATACCATTTTCATTTTCCAAATCATCAGGTCTTTGATCATAGATGTCATTATAAATTTCTGAAGAATAATAAACAGTACCTTTTGCACCTATGGCTGCTTCTGCCGCAGATATATCAATATCTTGAAAATAACCTTGCCATTCACTTCCGAGAGTGGTCCCATTTTCCTCATCATAGTATGTAGCATTTTCAATATTATCAACTAAGAGGATACGACCGGCATAACCTTGACCGGAACGGAATTTCAATCTGTATGTATATTCATGATCGCCATACGTAGCGGGAATATCTTCACCGGAGAATGTGTCGGTCTCTTTATT